>CAZPMO010000017.1:0-16061 GCA_964587515.1 uncultured Rhodospirillaceae bacterium
TGCCGGCGGAGGTCGCGAAGCAGGCGCTTGAACTCGCTTCGGCGAAACTTCCCGTGCAGACGCGTTTCGTCACCCGCATCGGCGATGGAGCATGACGCGATGAAAGGCCCGGAAGTCAAACAGAAGACGGACGACGAATTGGCCGAAATGCTGACCGATTTGAAAAAGGAGTCGCTCAACCTTCGATTCCAGAAATCAAGCGGTCAGCTCGAGTCGACGGCGCGCGTCCGGTTGGTGCGGCGCGATATCGCGCGCATTCTTACCGTGCAGAATGATCGGCGTCGCGCCGCGACCGCGGCGGCCGGGGAGTAAAGCGCTGCCGAAACGGGTACTTCAAGGAATCGTGGTCAGCGACAAGGCCGACAAGACCATCGTGGTGCGGGTTGAGCGGCGGGTGCGCCATCCGCTCTACAAAAAGATCATCCGCAAGTCGAGCAAGTTTTCGGCCCATGATCCCGACAACAGTTGCAAGGAAGGCGATCGGGTGCGCATACGCGAGTGCCCGCGGATTTCCAAGAACAAGAGTTGGGAAGTCGTCGCCGATGGAGCATAAGGCCGCCCGGGCGGATAAGGATCGTTAAGTATGATACAGGCTGAAAGCAATCTCGAGGTGGCGGATAATTCGGGCGCGCGTCGCGTTCAGTGCATCCGCATCCTCGGCGGATCGCGGCGGCGCTGGGCTTCGGTGGGCGATGTCATCATCGTTTCGGTGAAGGAAGCGATTCCGCGCGGACGCGTGAAAAAGGGTGACATTCATCGTGCCGTCGTAGTGCGGACTTCCAAGGAAATCCGGCGCGCCGACGGAACCTCTATTCGGTTCGACCGTAACGCGGCTGTCCTGATCAGCCCACAGGGCGAGCCCATCGGCACCCGGATCTTCGGCCCGGTGACACGCGAATTGCGGGCCAGGCAATATATGAAAATCATTTCCCTGGCCCCGGAAGTGCTGTAGCGGAGCAAATTGATGGCCAAAAAGAACAGCAGAATCAAGCACATCCGCAAGGGCGATAACGTCATCGTCACGACCGGCCGCGACAAAGGCATGAAGGGCAGCGTGCTGCGCGTGCTGCCGTCGGACGGCCGCGTCATCGTTCAGGGTGTGAATGTCGCCAAGCGGCACACGCGTCCGACACAGACCCAGGCCGGCGGCATCGTCGACAAGGAACTGCCGATCAATGTCTCCAACATCGCGCTGGTGGATCCCGAAAGCGGCGACGCGACGCGCGTCGGCATCCGTTTTCTCGAGGACGGTCGGAAGGTTCGCTATGCCAAGCGTTCCGGCGAAGTGATCGATTGAGGACAAGACCATGACCGCTCGCATGCAAGAACTTTATGAGACGGAGGTCCGACCGGCGATGCTTTCGGAGTTCGGATATAAGAACCTGATGCAGGTGCCGAAGATCCAGAAGGTCATCGTAAACATGGGTGTCGGCGAAGCGGTCGCCGATTCCAAGAAAATCGACGCCGCGGCCCGCGAATTGACGATGATTTCCGGACAGAAACCGGTCATCATCAAAGCCAAGAGATCGGTTGCGACCTTTAAGCTGCGTGAAGGTATGCCGATCGGCGTGAAGGTCACGCTGCGACGTGACCATATGTACGAATTTCTCGATCGCCTGATCACGATCGCCTTGCCTCGGGTTCGCGACTTTCGCGGCCTGTCGCCCAACAGCTTCGATGGACGCGGGAACTATGCGCTCGGGCTCAAGGAACAGATCGTATTTCCGGAGATCGACTACGACACGGTTGATGAAATTCGTGGAATGGACGTGGTCGTCGTGACATCGGCGAATACCGATGAAGAAGGTCGCGCCCTGTTGAAAGGTTTTCAATTCCCATTCGTCGATTGAGTCGGCGTCGGGAACCTGGAGGAATTTGAATGGCAAAGAAAAGCGCCATCGAGAGAAACAAAAAGCGACGGAAGATGTCGGCCGGACGCGCGGCGCGGCGCGCCGAACTGAAGGACATCGCCAACGACAAATCGCTGCCGATGGAAGACCGTTTCAGCGCGCGGTTGAAGCTTGCGAAATTGCCGCGTAATTCGGTGCCCGTGCGGATCCGCAACAGGTGCGAAATTTCGGGCCGGCCGCGTGGTTACTATCGCAAGTTCCAGATGTCGCGCATCGCGCTCAGGGATTTGGCCTCGGCCGGTCAAATACCCGGCATGGTCAAATCGAGCTGGTAGGGGTGTTGGTATGACAATGACGGATCCCGTCGGCGATATGCTGACACGCATTCGAAACGGACAGCGCGCCAGCAAGGATACCGTGTCGTCGCCGGCGTCGAATTTGCGCAGCAATGTGCTCGAGGTGCTTAAGCGCGAAGGTTATATTCGCGGCTATTCCCAGCAGGAAATCGGCACGGGCATTCGCGAACTCAGCATCGAGCTTAAATATCACGAAGGCGATCCGGTGATCCGCGAGATCAAGCGGGTTTCCAAGCCGGGCCGTCGCGTTTATTCGAAAATCAAGGATTTGCCCAGGGTTTATAACGGGCTTGGCATTTCCATCCTGTCGACGCCCCAGGGCGTGATGTCGGATACGGAAGCGCGCACCGCGAATGTCGGCGGTGAAATCATTTGCATGGTGTTTTAGGAGCGAACCATGTCGAGAGTTGGTCAATTGCCCGTCACCGTACCGCAGGGCGTCGATGTTCAGATCGCCGGTAAGGAAATTACCGCGAAGGGAAAGCTCGGCCAGTTGAGCCTGACCCTGACCGACGATGTCGACCTGAAACGCGAAGACGATCAGCTTATCGTCACGCCGCGCGGCGAATCCAAGCGTTCGAGGGCCATGTGGGGCACGTCGCGCAGCTTGCTCAACAATATGGTGACGGGCGTCAATGAAGGTTTCAAGGTCGCGTTGGAGATCAACGGCGTTGGTTATCGCGCCGCGGTCGAAGGCAAGGAACTGGTGCTCCAACTGGGATACAGTCACGAAATTCGCCATCTTATTCCCGAGGGCATCAAGATCGCTTGCGAGCGGCCGACCCATATTGAGGTGTCAGGCGCCGATCGTCAGAAAGTCGGGCAGGTGGCGTCGGAAATTCGCGGATACCGCAAACCCGAACCCTATAAGGGCAAGGGCATCAAATACGTCGATGAATACCTGATCCGCAAGGAAGGCAAGAAGAAGTAGGAACGCGACCATGGCCACGACCAAACAGTTAAAGGACCGGCGGCGCAACCGCGTACGCCGGCATATCGGAAAAGGACAAGGCGTGCGCCCGCGTCTGACCGTGTTCCGCTCCAACAAGAATATTTATGCCCAGATCATCGATGATTTGCATGGCCTGACCCTGGCTTCGGCGTCGAGTCTGGAAAAGGACATCAAGGGAAGTCTGAAGTCGGGCTCGGATTCCGACGCCGCGCTCGCGGTCGGCAAGCTGATCGCCGAACGGGCCTCTGCGAACGGTGTGAAGGAAGTCGTGTTCGATCGCGGCGCCTATATGTTTCACGGTCGCGTCAAGGCGCTGGCCGATGCCGCCCGCGAAGGCGGGCTGGCGTTTTAACAAAGTTTGAGGGAACCAGCGATGGCGCGTGGCCCAAGATCCAACGACCAGTCCCAGGACCAGAACGAACTGGTCGACAAGTTGGTAAGCATCAATCGGGTGGCTAAGGTGGTCAAGGGTGGCCGCCGCTTCGGTTTTGCCGCCCTGGTTGTGGTCGGCGACGCCAAGGGGCGCGTCGGATACGGTACCGGTAAGGCGCGTGAAGTGCCGGAAGCGATCCGCAAGGCGACTGAAAAGGCGAAACGTTCGCTGGTGCGCGTGCCGCTCCGCGAAGGCCGGACACTGCATCACGATGTGAAAGGCCGATTTGGCGCGGGCAAGGTGGTGCTGCGGGCGGCTCCGGCCGGCACCGGCATCATCGCCGGCGGGCCGATGCGCGCCGTGTTTGAAACGCTGGGTGTTCAGGACGTGGTCGCGAAATCGGTTGGCTCGCCTAATCCGCACAACATGGTCAAGGCGACCTTCGATGCCCTGCAGCACCTGAATTCACCACGCATGGTGGCGACGCGCCGCGGTAAGAAGGTGGGCGATATCGTCGGTCGCCGCGGTGCCGATAGCGCCGGCGAAGAGGCGAGGGCCTGATTATGGCGACGGTCAAGGTAACCCAGACGGGCAGTCCGATCGGACGGCGGAATGATCAACGGGCGACGCTGATCGGCCTCGGCCTGAACAAGATGCATCGTACGCGTGAGCTGGAAGACACGCCCTCCGTGCGCGGCATGATCGCGAAAGTCAGCCACCTCGTGACGGTCGACGAACAGAAATAACAAGCCTCGCGCCGTATGCCGGCGCCGGGCCAGGAGATCGTTCGATGAAGCTTAACGAGCTTTCCGATAACGCGGGCGCGCATCACAAGCGTAAGCGTGTCGGCCGTGGAATCGGGTCCGGCAAGGGCAAGACCTCTGGCAAGGGACACAAGGGCCAGAAATCTCGCAGCGGCGTTTCGCTTCTTGGTTTCGAAGGCGGTCAGATGCCGCTTCATCGGCGCCTGCCGAAACGCGGGTTCGTCAACATATTTCGCAAGAAATACCGGGCGATCAATCTCGACCGGGTGCAGACCGCGATCGATGCGGGCAAGCTCGACGCGTCGGCGCCGATTACCGAGGCTGCGCTGCGCGACGCCGGTTTGGTAAAAAATCTTCGCGACGGCATACGGATACTTGCAAAAGGCGAGATCAAAACCAAAATTAATCTCCAGGTGACAGGCGCATCCAAGGCCGCGGTCGCCGCCGTCGAGGCGGCCGGCGGCACCATCGCCGTCACGGCGCCCCCTAAAGCCGACGTGGGAGCGTCAACCGGAGACTGATATGGCGTCCGCCGCCGAACAACTTGCCTCTCAAATCAATTTCGGAAACTTTGGGAAGGCGAAGGAACTTCAGAAGCGTATCTGGTTTACGCTGGGCGCGCTGATCGTCTATCGGCTGGGTACCTATATCCCGCTGCCGGGCATCAACCCCGGCATCCTCCAGGACATTTTCAGCCAACAGGCCGGCGGCATCCTCGGCATGTTCGACATGTTCGCCGGCGGCGCGTTCGGCCGCATGACGATCTTCGCGCTGAACATCATGCCGTACATCTCGGCGATGATCATCATGCAGCTGCTGACCGCGGTCTCGCCCTATTTCGAGCAGCTCAAGAAAGAAGGCGAGCCGGGCCGCAAGAAGATGAACCAGTATACCCGCTACGGGACCGTGGTTCTCGCGGCGTTGCAGGCCTATGGCATCGCCGCGGGTCTCGAGGGCATGACCGGCTCCCAAGGTTCCGCGGTGCAGGACCCCGGCATGTTCTTCCGGGCTACCACGGTGATTACCTTGGTCGGCGGCACCATCTTCCTGATGTGGCTGGGCGAACAGATCACCGCGCGCGGCGTCGGTAACGGAATCTCACTGATCATTTTCTCGGGTATCGTCGCCAACCTGCCGTCCTCGCTCGCCGGCACGCTGGAACTCGGCCGCACCGGCGCGTTGGGCGCCGGAACGATCATCATGCTGATGGTCCTGGCGATCGGGGTGATCATGGTCATCGTTTTCGTCGAACGGGCCCAGCGGCGCGTCCTCGTGCAGTATCCCAAACGTCAGGTGGGAAACCGGATGTTCGGTGGCGAGGCTTCGCATATTCCGCTGAAGATAAACACCGCGGGTGTGATCCCGCCGATTTTCGCAAGCTCGCTACTGCTGATGCCGATCACGGTGGCGGGTTTTTCCGCTGGCAGCGGCCCCGAATGGATTACCGAAGTGACCGCGCTTCTCGGTCGCGGCCAGCCGCTCTACCTGATCATCTACGCGTCGCTGATCGCGTTCTTCGCCTTCTTCTATACCGCGGTCGTATTCAACCCGGCGGAGACGGCGGACAATTTGAAGAAATATGGCGGGTTCGTTCCTGGAATCCGGCCCGGCAAGAATACCGCCGATCATCTTGATTTTATCCTGACCCGCCTGACGGTGGTGGGCGCGATCTATCTGACGCTGGTCAGCATCATGCCGGAAATCCTGATCTCACAATATGCCGTGCCCTTCTATTTCGGCGGCACCAGTTTGCTGATCGTGGTTACGGTGACCATGGATACGGTGGCGCAGGTCCAGTCGCATCTGTTGGCGCACCAATATGAAGGGTTGATCAAGAAATCCAAGCTGAGGGGTCGGCGCGGATGAATTTTATATTTCTCGGACCGCCGGGCGCCGGTAAGGGCACCCAGGCGCGGCTGGTGCAGGAAAAATACGGGCTTATTCAACTCTCGACCGGCGACATGCTGCGGGCGGCGGTCAGCGCCGGCAGCGAGCTTGGCCAAAAGGCCCAGAAGATTATCGATGCCGGGAAGCTTGTTCCGGACGCCATCATGACCGGGATGCTGGCCGAGCGCATCGCCGAAGCCGATTGCGAAAACGGGTTCATCCTGGACGGATTTCCGCGTACCGAGGCGCAGGCCGAGGCGCTGGACAAGATTCTGGGCGCCCAGGGCAAGCAACTCGATGCGGTGATCGAGATCAAAGTCGACGACCAAGCCCTTGTGCGGCGGATTACCGGCCGGTTCACGTGCTCGAAATGCGGGGCGGGGTATCACGATGAATTCCTCCGGCCCGCCCAACCCGGGATCTGTGACACCTGTGGCGGGACCGAATTCGCCCGGCGGACCGACGATAACGAGAAAACCGTGGTGGAGCGGCTGACCGCCTACCACGTCCAGACCGAGCCCTTGCTGCCTTATTACCGACGGACGGGCAAGCTCCATACAGTTGATGGAATGGCCGAAATCGGCGAAGTAACACGGCAGATCATGGCGGTGGTCGATAGTTCGCTGGAACGGGTCTAAGTGGTTGACTTGCGTATGTTTGTTCTTATAATCCCGCCGCTTGGTCATCGGCGGTGGCCGGGCCCCACAACTATACCCTTCAAGGAGGATGCGACGTGGCGCGATTAGCGGGCGTCAATTTACCGAACAAACCGATCGCGATCGCGCTGACCTATATCTACGGAATTGGGCGGACAAGCGCGCGCGATATCTGCGGCAAGGCGGCTGTCACCGCGGAAATGCGAGCCAATGATCTTGGTGACGATGAGTTGACGCGAATTCGCGAGATTATCGACCGCGATTATCGGATCGAGGGCGATCTTCGACGCGAAACCGCGATGAATATCAAACGATTGATGGATCTCGGCTGCTATCGGGGGATGCGTCATCGGCGCGGGCTCCCGGTGCGTGGGCAGCGGACACACACGAATGCGCGCACCCGTAAGGGACGCGCCCGGCCAATCGCCGGTAAGAAATAGCTCCTGGAACTTAACGAGGTAGCGTATGGCTAGGAGTACATCTCCAAGGGTACGGCGTCGCGAACGCAAGAACATCACATCCGGCGTCGCCCATGTGAGCGCGACGTTCAACAACACGATGATCACGATTACCGATGCGCAGGGAAATGCGATTTCCTGGTCGTCGGCCGGGTCCCAGGGTTTTAAGGGGTCGCGTAAATCGACGCCTTACGCGGCGCAGGTCGCCGCCGAGGACGCGGGGAAGAAGGCCATGGAGCATGGCATGAAGACTCTCGAAATCGAAGTCAAGGGTCCGGGTTCGGGGCGCGAATCCGCGCTGCGCGCCCTGCAGGCCGTCGGCTTTACCATCACGTCGATCCGGGACGTGACGCCGATACCCCATAACGGGTGCCGGCCCCGTAAACGCCGACGCGTCTAACCGACTGGCCGGCGCCCGGACACTGACGTCCGGCCCCGCCGCTTTTGGACCGCCACCTAACAGGCTTTCCGCCGAGGAAAATGCTAATGAACGTCATTCAGAAGAACTGGCAGGAACTTATCAAACCCCACAAGCTGGACATCGTGCCCGGCGACGAGGCGGTTCGGGTCGCGACCATCGTCGCCGAGCCGCTGGAGCGCGGCTTCGGCGTCACGCTCGGCAATGCGATCAGACGGATCCTGCTGTCTTCGCTTCAGGGCGCGGCGGTCACCGCGATCCAGATCGACGGGGTGTTGCACGAATTCACATCCATTCCGGGCGTGCGTGAAGACGTCACCGACGTGGTTCTCAATATCAAGACGCTGGCGCTTCGCATGCACGGTGAGGGGCCCAAGCGCATGGCATTGAGCGCCAGCGGACCGGGCGAGATCACCGCCGGTATGATCGAAACCGGCCACGACATCGAGGTCGTCAACCCCGACGTCGTGATCTGCACGCTCGACGACGGCGCCAAGATCAACATGGAATTGACCGTCGATAACGGCAAGGGATATGTGCCGGCGGCCCAGAACCGGGCCGAGGATGCGCCGATCGGATTGATTCCGGTGGACGCGGTGTTCAGCCCGGTGCGCAAGGTCGCTTTCCGGATCGAAAATACGCGTGTCGGTCATCTAACGGATTACGACAAGCTGTCGATGGACGTGGAGACCAACGGAGTCGTCACGCCGGAAGACGCGGTCGCGCTGGCGGCGCGTATCCTCCAGGACCAGCTACAGTTATTCGTCAATTTCGAAGAACCTTCGCAGATCACGCACGAGGAATCTCAGGTCGAACCGACCTTCAACAAGAACCTCCTGCGCAAGGTCGACGAACTCGAATTGTCGGTGCGTTCCGCCAATTGCCTGAAGAACGACAATATCATTTATATCGGCGACCTGGTGCAGAAGACCGAGCAGGAAATGCTGCGGACGCCGAATTTCGGCCGAAAATCGCTGAACGAGATCAAGGAAGTTTTGACGACCATGGACCTCCATCTCGGCATGGAGATCCCGAACTGGCCACCGGAAAATATCGAGGATATGGCCAAGCGGCTGGACGAGCCTTTCTAGGGGTTCCGCCGCGACGCGCAGGGAGAAAGACAAATGCGTCACCGTAACAGCGGTCGGAAACTGAACCGCACCAGCGCCCATCGCAAGGCGATGTTCATCAACATGGCCGCCGCGCTGATCAAGCACGAGCAGATCAAGACCACCGTGCCCAAGGCCAAGGAACTTCGGCCGATCGTCGACCGCCTGATCACATTGGGCAAGCGCGGCAGCGACAATCTGCATGCGCGCCGGCAGGCGATCACCCGGCTCGGTGGCGATGCGAAATTGGCCGACAAGCTGTTTACCACGCTGGCCGAACGCTATGCCGACCGGCCTGGCGGATATACGCGGGTCTTGCGCGCGGGCTTCCGGTATGGCGACAACGCGCCGATGGCGATGATCGAGCTCATCGACCGCGACCCCGACGCCAAGGGACAGGACTCCGGCCCGCCGCAAAACGTCGGCGAGGACGATCTGGTGGAAGAAGCCGTGGCGACCTGATTGGCGCGGCCCGCAACGGAATATTGGAGGCAGCGCCTGGCGCTGCCTCTTTCCGTTTCGGGTGGCGTCTGCCCGGCGTAGAATACGGAACCAGACAGGCCGAAGAACAATAGGATGCGATGGATGACGAAGGGCTTTAAGGCGCTTGTGGTCGCGGTGGCCGTTATGCTGGTGGCGGACTCCACCGTGGCGAGCGGTCAGGCGCGCATCCCGGGTTCCCGCGAGGAAATAAACCTGTCGTTCGCGCCGCTGGTCAAGCGCGCCGCGCCCGCCGTGGTCAACATCTATACCAAGCGCGTGGTGCGCGACCGGCCGGTGTCGCCATTTTTCGATGACCCATTTTTCCGGCGTTTCTTCGGCGACCGGTTTTCATTCGGACGGCCGCGCGAGCGGGTCGAGAACTCGCTTGGTTCCGGCGTCATCGTGCGATCCAACGGCCTGATCGTCACCAACCATCATGTGATCAAAAAGGCCGATGAAATTACGGTTGTCCTGGCCGACCGGCGCGAATTCGATGCAACCGTCGTCAGCACCGATGCGCGCACGGACCTTGCGATCCTGAAGATCGATCCGGCCGGGGAATCGCTGCCCCATCTGGTTATGCGCGATTCCGACGACCTCGAGGTCGGCGATTTGGTGCTCGCGATCGGCAACCCGTTCGGGGTTGGACAGACGGTGACCAGCGGCATCGTCTCCGCCCTCGCGCGGACCGCGGCCGGTGTTTCGGATTTCAGTTTTTTCATCCAGACAGACGCCGCAATCAACCCCGGCAATTCGGGCGGCGCCCTGATCACCATGGATGGCAAGCTGGTCGGCGTTAACACCGCGATCTATTCGCAGAGCGGCGGCTCCATCGGGATCGGATTTGCGATTCCCACCAATATGGTGGCGACCGTGGTTTCGAGCGCCGAGAAGGGCGGCAAGGTGCAGCGTCCCTGGTTCGGCGCCGCCGTTCAGGGGATGACGTCCGATCTCGCCGAATCCATCGGTCTCAAACGGCCAACTGGCGTGATCGTCAGCGATATCTATGCGGACGGCCCCGCCGATCGCGCCGGTCTACGGGTCGGCGATGTCATCTTGTCGGTCAACGGTCGCGAGATTGGGGATGCCGCCTCCCTGTTTTTCCGTATCGCGACTCTCGGGCTGGGCTCTGTCGCGACCTTGAGGGTGTTGCGCGGCGGTCGCGAAATGTCGGTAAAGTTGCCACTGGTGCGGGCGTCGGAGCTTCCGCGGCGCAACGAAACGATGTTGAGCGGGCGCCACCCCTTCGACGGGGCCAAAATCGTCAATATGTCACCCGCGCTGGCCGAGGAACTGTCGGTGGATCCCATGCTGCGCGGCGTCTTCGTGTTGGGAATTCGGCGTGGCAGCAACGCCCACCGCTTCGGTCTCCAGCCAGGGGATAAGGTGGTCTCCGTCAATGGCAACGCGGTCAAGTCGGTTCGCGGGCTTCAGAAAATTCTTTCCTACAAGACGGAACGATGGATGGTGACGCTGAAACGCAACGGGCAATTGGTTTCCTTCGTGATCGAGAGCTGACCGAATGGCCGAAGACAGCGCGCCTGGTCTGTTCGAACAGGAAGCCCCGAGGCCGCTGGCCGACCGGTTGCGGCCGTCCGGCCTGTCCGAGGTGCTGGGTCAGGACCATCTGATCGGCGCCAACGGTCCCATCGGGCACATGGTGGCGGGCGCCCGGCTTGCCTCGATGGTCCTGTGGGGTCCGCCGGGGACCGGCAAGACCACTATCGCGCGCCTTCTGGCCGAAGCGACCGATCTTCATTTCGAACCGCTATCGGCTGTTTTTTCCGGCGTCGCCGATCTGCGCAAGGTATTTTCCGCGGCGCGTGATCGCCGGGCCGCCGGCCGAGGGACCCTTCTATTCGTCGACGAGATTCACCGCTTCAACCGCGCTCAGCAGGACGGTTTCCTGCCCTATGTGGAGGACGGCACCGTCACCCTGATCGGGGCGACCACCGAGAACCCGTCCTTCGAGCTCAACGCGGCGCTTTTGTCCCGGTGTCAGGTGTTCGTGCTGGCCCGGCTCGACGATGGCGCTCTGGATGAGCTGTTGCGGCGCGCCGAGGCGGCCAAGGGGCGAGTGCTGCCCTTGGCCGAGGATGCGCGGGGCGCGCTCAAGGCGCTGGCGGACGGCGACGGACGCTATCTCCTGAATCTGGTGGAGGAGCTGTTTGCCCTGCCCGCCGACGAACCCTTGGACACGGCTGCGCTGATGGCGGCGGTGCAGCGGCGCGCGCCGGTCTATGACAAGGATCGCGAGGGGCATTTCAATCTGATCAGCGCGCTGCACAAATCGCTTCGCGGATCGGATGTCGATGCCGCGCTTTACTGGTTCGCCCGCATGCTAGTAGGCGGCGAGGATCCACGCTATGTGGCGCGCCGGCTGACCCGTTTCGCGGTCGAGGATATCGGGCTCGCCGATCCCCAGGCGCTGGTCCAGTCGATCGCGGCCTGGGACGCCTATGAGCGGCTGGGATCGCCCGAGGGCGATCTCGCTATCGCACAGTGCGTGATATATTTGGCGACCGCGCCGAAATCGAATGCGGCATACCGGGCCCATGGCGCCGCCGGCCGCAGCGCCGCCGAAACGGGTTCTCTGATGCCGCCCATGCACATTCTGAACGCGCCGACCGGTCTGATGAAGGATCTCGGCTACGGCGAGGGGTATCGCTACGACCACGATGCGGAGGATGCATTCTCGGGGCAGAATTATTTCCCAGACGACATGGCGCGTCCCCGGTTCTATGAACCGAGGGAACGCGGGTTCGAACGCGAAATCGCGAAGCGCCTGTCCTACTGGGAAAAGCTGCGCGATGGCGCCAACACCGATGATGGGACCGCTGACGACAGGGAGGCCTCGCGGGATCAATGACCATGATCGTCTGGGTTGCCGTCGGCGGCGCGCTGGGCGCCACGGGACGGTATCTGGTGGGCGGCCTGATGGGGGGCTGGCTCGGAACCGGCCTGCCGTGGGGCACGTTGGCGGTCAATGTCATCGGTTCCTTCGCGCTTGGCGTTTTGATCGAATTTTCCGAGTTGGCCTGGTCGCCATCCGAGGAGCTTCGCGCATTTCTGGTGGTTGGGCTGTTGGGCGGTTTCACGACCTTTTCCGCCTTTTCCATGGATATCGTATTGCTGGCCGAGCGCGGCCGGCTCGATCACGCGGTGCTCTATGCCGGGACGACGGTGGTGCTGGCGCTCGGCGGTTTCTTCGTCGGGCTCAGACTGATCCGGTTGATTTTGTCATGAGCGGCGTCCGTACGATTCCGGTGGCGAGCGATGACAGCAATATCCGGCTCGACAGGTGGTTTCGCCGAAATTTTCCCGATGTCGCGCATGGCCGGCTCGAAAAACTTCTGCGCACCGGCCAGGTCCGGGTCGACGGCGCCCGCGCCAAGGCATCGACACGGCTAAGCGCGGGGCAGGAGATACGCGTGCCGCCGTTGGGCGCGTCCACGCGTTCGCCCAAGCAGCCGCCAAAGCCCGTCAGTCCGGAGCAGGCGGCGACGCTGCGCGATCTGGTGCTATATCGCGACGACGATGTGATCGCCATCAACAAGCCGCCCGGCCTCGCCGTGCAGGGCGGCAGCCGGGTCCGGCATCATCTCGACGGCATGCTGGACGCGCTGCGTTTCGGGGCCGCGGAACGGCCCCGGCTGGTGCATCGGCTGGATAAAGACACAAGTGGGGTCTTGCTGCTCGGCCGCACCGCGCGCGCGACCGCCCATCTCGCCGAGATCTTTCGCGGCAAGAACGCGGTCAAGACCTATTGGGCGTTGACCGTCGGCGTGCCGCATCCCGAAAAGGGACTCATTGATCTCGCCGTCGCCAAGCGCGCCGCCGGCCCCGGCGCCCGCGAAAAGATGATGCCCGACGCCGAGGCGGGCAAGCGGGCGGTGACCTATTACGCCGTCGTCGAGACGGCCAGCAGCAGGGCCGCCTGGCTCGCGCTCAGGCCCTTGACCGGGCGCACCCATCAGCTCCGCGTCCATTGCGCCGCCATGGGCACGCCTATCCTGGGCGACGGCAAATATGGAGGTCCGGACGCGTTCATCACCGGCGTGCCGGGCGGCGCGTCTCTGATGCTGCATGCCCGTGATATCGAGATGCCGCACCCGTCGGGGGACCGGCTCCGGGTTGTCGCGCCGCTGCCGGATTCCATGACCGAGACATGGAAATTTCTCGGTTTCGATCCCGATACCGACGGCGACCCCTTCGTCGGTCTCGAAATTTGAAATACACTGGAAACCGCCGTCGCGGCGGCCTAAATCTATAGTCGGAATTATTCATGATCCAATCTTCGCCCCTTCGCTTTGCCGCGTTCGACCTCGACGGCACCCTGATCGACAGTGTCGCCTCTATTGTCGCGGGCGTGCTTGCTTGCTGGAGCGCCTGTGATTTTCCCGATCCCGATCCGATCCACGTCAAACGCATCATCGGCTTGCCTTGGGAGGAAAGCGTTTTGGCGCTGTTGCCCGATGCGGGCGAAACGGAATTCGCGATGATCCGCGACTATCACGAAGACGTCCGTCTCGGGGTGCGCACCCGGCCGCCGGTGGTCGAAAACACGTTTGACGGCGCGCACGATGTTCTCGATGTGCTGGAGAACGCCGGCTACCTGCTCGGCGTCGTCACCAGCCGCAACAGCCGCCGGTTGGAGGAATTGCTCGAAAAAAACGGCTTCGCCGGTCGGTTCGTCACCTTCAAGACCGCCGATATGGGGCCGGGGAAGCCGGATCCCCATCTCTTGATCGAGGCGATGGGCGAACTGGGCGTCGATCCGGCGAATACGGTCATGGTCGGCGACACCACTTTCGATATCCAGATGGCGGAACGGGCCGGCGCGGCTTCGGTGGGGGTGAGCTGGGGCGTGCATGAAATCGAGGAACTGCATGCGGCGGGCGCCCGCCACGTGGTCGAGGAATTCCACGAAATTCCCCCCGTCGTGGATATGTTGACCAAATCCAAGGGCTGACGGACCGGTCCCGGCGATGAAACGGTTTTACCGCGAGGCCGGCGTTACCGAGACAGACGACGGCTACGCGATCGCGTTGGACGGCCGTATCGTGCGCACGCCGGGAAAAAATCCTCTGGTTTTACCGGCCCGCGCGCTGGCCGCATCGATCGCGGCGGAATGGGACGCCCAGCCCGAAGAGATCGAACCCGCCGGGATGCATCTGACCCGCCTTGCGAATTCGGCGATCGATCAGGTCGCTTCTCGCCGCGATGGCGTGATCGAAGAGGTCACGCGCTATGCCGGCACCGATCTGGTGTGTTACCGCGACGGCGAGAATCCTGATTTGCAGGCGCGCCAGCAGGCCGGCTGGCAGCCGCTGGTCGACTGGGTTACGGCGCATTTCGGCGCGTCTCTTGTGGTGACCTCGGCGATGCTGCCGGCCCAACAGCCGTCCGAGGCGCTTTCGGCGATGCGCGTTGCCGTGGCGGACTTCGATATTTTTCCGTTGACGGGGCTGCACGCGGCCACGGCGGCCTGCGGCTCGCTAGTGATCGGGCTCGCCCTCGCGCATCGCAGGGTCAATGCCGAGGAGGCCTGGTCGCTGTCGCTGATCGAGGAGTTATTCCAGGCCGAAAAATGGGGCGAAGATACCGAGGCCGCCGACCGTCGAAGCCATATCCGCGCCGAAATCATGGCGGCCGGTGAATTCATGGAACTTAGCGTCGTCGAATGAAATCGGTGCGGGTTCGCATATCGGGTCGCGTCCAGGGGGTCTGGTACCGCGCCTGGACCGAACGGACCGCGACGGCGCACGGCCTCGACGGCTGGGTCCGAAATTGCCCGGACGGCGCGGTCGAAGCGATGTTTTCGGGCCCCGCCACGGAAGTCGATGCGATGATTGAGGCGTGCCGCGAAGGGCCGCCGGCGGCGCGGGTGACCGATATGGAAATAAATCCGGCGGAAGCCCCGGATGAGCCCGGTTTCAGCGTGCTGCCGAGCGAATAGAGGGCGCGCCGAATATATCGGCGAAGGTGCCTTTCAAGGCCGCGTCGACGTCGGCCATCGAGGCATCGATGCCAAGATCGCCGAGCGATGTTACGCCATGCTTTGCGATACCGCAGGGGACGATGCCGGCGTAATGATCGAGGTCGGGCGCGACGTTGATCGCGACGCCGTGATAGGAGACCCAGCGTCTTAGGCGAACACCGATGGCGGCGATCTTCTTTTCTTCGCCCGGCGCGCCGCCGTGGCGTGCGCAGTCAATCCATATGCCGACACGCCCGTCCCGTCGTTCGCCTTCGACATCGAAGCGGGCCAATGTCGCGATCAGCCAGTCTTCGAGACGACGGACGAAAAGCCGCACGTCGCGCCCACGCCGGTCGAGATCGAGCATGACATAGGCAACGCGCTGGCCCGGGCCGTGATAGGTGTATTCACCGCCCCGTCCGGTGAAATGAACCGGAAAGCGGTCGGGGTGCAGCAAATCTCCAGGTTTCGCTGTGGCGCCGGCGGTGTAGAGCGGCGCATGCTCGACCAGCCAGATGAGTTCTCCAGCGGATCCTTCGCGGATCGCGGCGACGCGCGCCTCCATTGCCGTTACCGCCGCCTCGTAAGGTTGCGGCCCGTCCCCGGTTCGCCATTCCACGTCCAGATTCATTAGCGGTTCGAGCCCGTTGAACTTGCGATTATCGTGGCATTTTGGTATTCCCCGACCCACATGCAAGTACAATGACGTTTGTCGGGGTTCAATATATGCGGTCGTGGCGGAACTGGTAGACGCGCAGCGTTGAGGTCGCTGTGG
>CAZPMO010000017.1:16071-24367 GCA_964587515.1 uncultured Rhodospirillaceae bacterium
CCGGTTTTTTGATCGTCGCAGATTCGAAAGCGGCGGTCTCATTCGGGTGTCGACGTAATACAGGATTTTAACCCGATGACCGAAAACGCCCCCGACATACATCCCGAAGAGGGGCAGACACCGGTACATGCCGAGGATCTTCTCGGGCTAAAGCCGGATGTCGCGAAATCGGTGAACGAGGCGCTCGAAGAGGGTCGGTTCGAGGACGTCGAGTCTTTTGTCTTCCCGCTCCATTACGCCGAGGTCGCGGATCTTCTCGAACAGCTCGGCGGTGAACGCCGCCGCCAGCTCGTCGAGCATCTGCGCCCGACATTCGATCCCGATATTTTGCCCGAGCTCGACGAGAGGGTGCGCGACGAAGTCGCCGAGTTGCTTGGGACGGGGACGCTCGCGACCGCGATCGCGATACTCGAATCGGACGACGCGCTAAAGCTGCTGTCGACGCTGGAAGACAGCAAACGCCACCGCGTCCTGCAGGCGATTCCCTCGGCGTTGCGGACGGCGCTGGAAGAAGGACTCGCCTTTCCGGAGGACAGCGCCGGCCGGTTGATGCAGCGCGATGTCGTCGGCATCCCCGCATTCTGGACGGTGGGCGAGACCATCGATTTCCTGCGTGAAAGCGAAGACCTGCCCAATGATTTCTACGATATTTTTATCGTCGATCCCGGACATCGCCCGATCGGCAAGGTCGCGTTGAGCCGCGTGCTCAGAAACAAGCGGCCGGTTTCGATGACCGAAATCATGGACGAAGAAATTTTGACCGTGCCGGTGCGCATGGATCAGGAAGAGGTCGCCTATATCTTCGCCCAGCATGATTTCGTTTCGGCGCCGGTTGTGGACGACGCGGAGCGATTGATCGGCGTGATTATGGTCGATGATGTTGTCGACGTGATTCACGAAGAAGCGGAAGAAGATCTGATGCTGATGGGCGGCGTCCGCGAAGACGATTTGTATGACGCCGTGATCGATACCGGCCGATCGCGTTTTTCGTGGCTGTTTCTCAATCTTATTACCGCGGTGCTCGCTTCCACTGTGATCGGAATATTCCAAGGAACCATCGAACAGATCGTGGTATTGGCGGTGCTGATGCCGATCGCGGCTTCGATGGGCGGCAATGCGGGCACGCAGACGCTGACCGTGGTCGTGCGCGCGCTGGCCATGAAGGAAGTCACGCCCGCCAACGCGATCCGCGTCTTGAGCAAGGAAGTCCTCGTCGGGCTGTTCAATGGGGTGCTTTTTGCCGCGATCGTCGGGGGAATCGCATGGTTCTGGTCGGGCGAGCTTTCGATCGGTCTGGTGATGGCGGCGGCGATGATCGTGACCATGTTCGTCGCCGGACTCGCCGGTACGGCTATTCCGCTGGGTCTGGCGCGGACCGGGGTCGATCCGGCCCTGGCGTCGGGGGTATTCCTCACCACGATCACCGACGTGGTGGCATTTATGGCGTTTCTCGGCCTCGCCGCCGGGTTCCTGCTCTGATTACAGGCTGTGGGCGGTCGTTTTTCACCCCAAATCCGGGGGTTTAAGCGGGCCGTTTACTCGGTTTTAAGCTAGTTCGGGCCAAAATAGGCATGCGAACTTGCTCTCCTTGGGAGAGCGCCAAAACCGGGAATTTCATGGATTTCCGGCCGAGAAAGAACCGCGGAGCCGGCCACCAGCGCCCGAAATATGCCTGAAGCAAGTTATAGCCTCGACGAATTGAATTTTCTCGTTGTCGACGACAACGAAAACATGCGCGTCATGATTCAGTCCATTCTGTTCGCCCTCGGCGTCCGGAAGATGCGCGTCGTCTCCAGCGTCGCCGAGGCCGTCAAGGTCATGAAGAAATTCCAAGCCGACATCGTCCTGACCGACTGGCATATGGAGCCCCAGGACGGCATCGATCTGGTACGGATCATCCGGAATTCGAAGGACAGTCCGAACCCTTATGTGCCGATCATCATGCTGACCGGCCATACCGAACTGCAGCGCGTAATCGACGCCCGCGACGCCGGCGTCAATGAATTCCTCGCCAAGCCGCTTTCCGCGAAGTCGTTGTATGGCCGGATCGCGACGATCATCGAGAGCCCGCGGCCCTTCGTTCGCACCAAGGAATATTTCGGGCCTTGCCGGCGGCGCCAGAATTTGGGCCCCCAAGGCGGCATGAAGGAACGGCGCCACGACGAACTCGCCAAGATGGCCGAGGCCGAAGGGCTGTCGCCCGAGGAATTCGAAGAACTCATGCTACTCCAGTCGCCTGATTGACGCGGATCGGCAGGGGCTCCCGCATGGCAAAGGACGACGTTCAAATCATCAAGCCTCCGATGAACCTGAAAAAGGCTAAAGTCGGAAAGGGGCCGGCGAGTTTCGATTACCGGGCGATCGAGCGCGCCGAGCAGGCGATCGACAAGTTCGGCGACGATTTCAACAAGTGGGGTCTCGACGATATAACCGAGATCGACAAGGCGCTTGCGAAGGCGCGGCGCGAACCCGATAAACAGGAAGAGCACTTCGCCCATATCTTCCGCCGCGCGATGGACCTGAAGGGTCAGGGCGGCAGCTTCGGCTATGACTTGATCACGCAGATCGGTGATACCCTGAAGCGGTTCACCAAAAACCAGCAATCGGCGAGCGATCGTGACGTCGATATCATCGCCGCCCATATCGACGCCTTGCGGACCGTGTTGACCCAGAACATCCGTGGCGATGGCGGTGAGGTCGGCCAGCAGATCGTCGCCGGTCTGCTGAAACTAACCTCCGGAAAATAGGGATCGGCGGGTGTCGGGGCCGGCCCGCGACTACGAAATTTCGGCGTCGGCGAGGCTGGCGTCGCACGCTCCTTCGGACCATACTTGCCTCCGAAATGAGCCTCCACATACTCAAGATGGCGGTCGGCGTCGACAGCGTTCCGATGCTTCGGGAAATTCAGAAACGTCGGCTGGAAAACGCGGGCCGCGGCGGCGACCTCAGACATCTCACCCGCAACTATCCACGCCGCGCCGAGAAGATCATCGACGGCGGGTCGATTTTCTGGATCATCAAGGGCTATGTCAGGGCGCGCCAGCGCATTCTCCGGATCGACCACGCGGTCAATTCCGAGGGGCGCCGGAGATGCGCCTTCATCCTCGATCCCGAACTTTTCGAGACGGTTCTGAAGCCGCAACGGCCGCTCCAGGGCTGGCGTTATCTGGAGCCCACCGACGCCCCCGCCGATCGGCGGGAAAACGACTTGGCGGAAGATGGGCTGCCGCCCGAAATGGCCGCCGAACTGCGCCAACTCGGCCTGCTCTAGCGCCCACTTTCCGTAAGCCCCATATCAAGACCACGAGAGTTCCGGATCGGAGGGTCTCGAAATGACCTTTATCGGCGATTTTTCCGCCTCGGACGCCTGCGCACCGCCATTCGCAAGGCGTTTCTGGGCGATGAGGCGCGATGCATCGAGGCGTTGGCCGACGAGGCGCGCCTGCCGCCGCGCGCGACGGAGAATGTCGCGCGACGCGCGACACGGCTGGTCGAGAAAGTCCGTTCCTCACGCCAGCTTCAGGGCAGTCTCGATGCGTTTCTGACCGAATACGCGCTCTCCACCCACGAGGGCGTCGTCCTGATGTGTCTTGCCGAGGCCCTGCTGCGAATTCCCGACTCCGACACCGCGGATCGGCTGATCCGCGACAAGCTCGCGACCGCCGACTGGCAGCAGCATCTGGGCAACAGCGATTCGATTCTGGTCAACGCCTCGACCTGGGGTCTGATGCTGACTGGCCGCGTCATCGGTTGGGACAGCGCGGACAAGGACCTCGCGGGTCTTCTGGGACGCCTGGTGGCGCGCAGTGGCGAGCCCGTGATCCGCCAGTCCATGGTCCAGTCGATGCGTATCCTGAGCCGTCAATTCGTCATGGGTCGTGATATCAACGAGGCGATCGGTCGCGCCGGCGGATCGGCCAACCGCGCCTATCGGCATTCCTATGACATGCTGGGCGAAGCGGCCTACACGGCGGCCGATGCCGAGCGTTACTTCGAGGCTTACGCGACGGCGATCAGGGCGGTGGGCGCGGCGCGGGGCGCCGGGTCGGTGTTCGCCGCGCCCGGGATCTCGGTAAAATTGTCGGCGCTGCACCCGCGCTATGAGTTCGCCCAGCGCGATCGCATCCTCGCCGAACTGGCGCCTCGCCTGAAAGCGCTCGCCGAACTCGCCCGCGACGCCGATATCGGGCTGACGGTCGACGCCGAGGAAGCGGCCCGGCTCGACCTTTCCCTCGATGTATTCGAGACGGTGTTCGTCGACCCCGATTTCGACGGCTGGCAGGGGTTCGGTCTCGCGCTGCAGGCCTATCTCAAACAGGTGCCGTTCGTCATCGACTGGCTGGCCGAACTGGCGCGCCGCCGCGGACGCCGCATCATGCTGCGCCTCGTGAAGGGCGCCTATTGGGACAGCGAGATTAAGCACGCCCAGGAAGCCGGCCTCGACGGCTATCCGGTCTATACCCGCAAGGCGTCGACGGATGTTTCCTACCTGGCCTGCGCGCGCCGCCTGTTCGCGAACGCCGATGCGTTCTATCCGCAATTCGCGACCCACAATGCCCACACCATCGCCTCGATCATGGAATTCGCGGGCGCCAGCGGTGAGTTCGAATTCCAACGTCTGCACGGCATGGGCGAGGCGCTCTACGGCCAGATCGTCACCGGGAAGCCGAAGGGCGTGGCGTGCCGCGTCTACGCCCCGGTCGGCCGTCACGAGGAGTTGTTGCCCTATCTCGTGCGCCGGCTGCTCGAAAACGGCGCCAACACCTCCTTTGTGAACAGATTGACGGATGAGGAGGTGCCGGTCGCGGAAATCGTCGCCGATCCGGTGGCGCGGGTCGATGCGCTGCGCTCGAAACCGCACCCCCGGATTCCGCCGCCGCGCGAAATCCTCGAAGACGGTCGCCGCGCCGCGAGAGGGATCGATATGGCCGATTCCGCCCGCTTGGCCCGGCTCGCCGCCGACATGACGGACGCGGCGAACGCCAACTGGCAGGCGGGACCCATCGTCGGCGGCCAGATGGTTCCCGACGGCGCCCGCGACCTGTTTGATCCGGCCGACCGGCGAAAGATCATCGGCCATGTCACCGAGGCAAGGGAAGCGCAGGTCCGCGACGCGATCGACCGGGCGTGCGCCGTCGCCGCCGATTGGGACGGGGCGGGGGCGGAGGCGCGCGCCGCCTGTCTCGAGCGCGCCGCGGAATTGATGGAGGACGAACTCGCCGAGTTGATGGCGTTGGTGGTGCGCGAGGCGGGCAAGACCATTCCCGATGCGCTGGGCGAGGTGCGCGAAGCCATCGATTTCTGCCGCTACTATGCGCGGCTCGGGCGCGCGGATTTCGCCGATCCGGCGGGGCTTCCGGGGCCGACCGGCGAACGCAACGAAATCGCGTTGCACGGGCGCGGCGTGTTCGCCTGCATCAGCCCGTGGAATTTTCCGCTGGCGATATTCGTCGGCCAGGTGGTCGCGGCCCTGGCGTCCGGCAATGCCGTGGTCGCGAAACCGGCTGAACAGACGCCCCTGGCGGCGACGCGGGCGGTGCGTATCCTGCATCGCGCCGGGGTGCCGGCCGATGTGCTGCATCTTCTGCCGGGGCGCGGCGAGACGCTAGGCGCGGCGCTGGTGAGTGATTCCCGGATCGACGGCGTCGCTTTCACCGGATCGAACGAAACCGCCGCGGCGATCAACAAGACGCTCGCCGCGCGCGGCGGCGCGATCGTGCCGTTGATCGCCGAGACCGGCGGCCAGAACGCCATGATCGTCGATTCCAGCGCGCTGCCCGAACAGGTGACGACCGATGTCATCGCCTCTGCCTTCCACAGCGCCGGCCAACGCTGTTCGGCGCTGCGCGTGTTGTTTCTGCAGGAAGACGGCGCGGACCGCATGTTGAAACTGCTGACCGGCGCGATGGCGGAAATCTCGGTCGGTGATCCCACTTTGCTGTCGACCGATGTCGGGCCGGTGATCGACGAAGACGCCCGCCGGTTTCTCCAGGAACATGCGGACAGAATGGAGCGGGAGGGAAAGCTGCTGCATCGGGTCTCGCTGCCGCCGGAGACCGACCACGGCACCTATTTCGCGCCGGTGGCGTTTCAGATCGACCGGCTCGACCGGCTGGAGCGCGAGGTGTTCGGCCCGGTCCTGCATGTCATCCGCTATTCGGCGAACCATCTGGACTCGGTGCTGGATGCGGTGCGCGGCACCGGCTACGGGCTGACGCTGGGCATCCACAGCCGGATCGATTCCACCATCCGGCGCATCCACGAGGCGATGCCGGTGGGCAATGTCTATGTCAATCGCAACATGGTCGGCGCCGTGGTCGGCGTCCATCCGTTCGGCGGCGAGGGACTGTCGGGCACTGGGCCAAAGGCCGGTGGCCCCCGCTATGTCCATCGTTTCGCCGTCGAGCGCACCCTCAGCGTCAATACCGTCGCCATGGGCGGCAACGCCGCGCTGCTATCGCTGACCGACGAGTAAAGCGACTAAATCCAACGGCCGTTGGTGTAAAATGGCGGCATGACGCCGCGTCCCATTATCATCGATTGCGATCCCGGCGTGGACGATGCGCTGGCGTTGCTGCTGGCCATGGCCTCGCCGAACGAGCTCGACCTGCTCGGCGTGACGACGGTCGCCGGCAACGCGCCGCTGGCGCTGACGTCGCGCAACGCGCTTAAAGTATGCGCGCTGGCCGGGCGCGACGACATTCCGGTATTCGCGGGATGCGACCGGCCGAGCGAACGCGAACCCAGCACCGCCGAACACATCCATGGCGAAACCGGTCTCGACGGCGCCGAACTGCCGGCGCCCGCGTCGAATCTTGAGGATCGCCACGCGGTCGATTTCATCATCGAGACCGTGGATGCGCGCGCCGGCGGGGTTACGCTGTGCCCCATGGGACCGCTGACCAACATCGCCTTGGCCCTGAACCGCCATCCGCCGCTCGCCCGCCAGGTGCGGGAGATCGTGCTGATGGGAGGCTCGGCCGGATCCGGCAACGTCACGCCTTACGCGGAGTTCAATTTCCATGTCGATCCGCATGCGGCGGCGAAGGTGATGAGTTGCGGCGCGCCTCTCACCATGATCGGGCTCGACGTCACCCATCGGGCGCGCCTCACCAGCGAAAGACTCGCCGCGATCGAAGCGATCGGCACGCCGATTAGCGCGGCGGCGGCCGGATTGCTGCGCCATTACCATGGAACCAATCTGGCCCAGCCGGGCGGCGAAGGCGCGCCGCTCCACGATCCCTGCGTGATCGCAACTATTTTGCGCCCGGATTTGTTCGAGGGACGGGAAGCGCATGTGGATATCGACCTGTCCGACAGCCCCGCGGTCGGACAAAGCATTGTCGATTTCAGCGCGCCCGAAAGACAGATCAATGCGCGGGTGGTCGAGGAGATCGACGCCGACGGTTTTTTTGCGCTGCTGACCGAAAGACTGGCTAGCCTTTCAGCAGCGCCTGAAGCTTGATTTCCGGATCGGCGAGCTGGGCCGGATCGACGATCTTGCCGGCCTGCATCAGGCGGCGCGCGAAACGGATGTCGCGCGGATTATTGAACGAAGTCGCGCCGTTGATGCGCCCGCCCTTGAGATAGAATTCAATGAACTGGTTTGCTTCCCGGTCGCCCCGAATGACGGTCTCGTCCCAATCTTTCGGCAGGCCGATAAGCTGGATATTGACGTCGTACTGGTCGGACCAGAACCAAGGCACCTCGGCATAGGGCTCGCCGGCGTCCAGCATGGCCTTGGCCGCGCCGATCGCCTGGTTCTGCGCGTTTTCCCAGGATTCGAGGCGGATGCGTTGGCCCAACAGTGCGTTCGGGTGGTTGGTCACGTCGCCGGCCGCGAAGATATCTGCGTCCGAGGTGCGGCCGAACTCGTCCACTACGATGCCGTTCTCGACCTCCAGCCCGGCCTCCACGGCAAGTTCCACATTGGGCACCAGTCCGATGCCGATCACCGCCATGGAGGTTTCGATTGTCTCACCGGTCGACAGGATCGCGCGCGCGAGTTTGCCGTCGCCCTCGAAACTCTCGACCGAGGTTTCCAGGCGAAGATCGACACCGTGATCTTCGTGAATGGTCTTGAGATGATCGGCCATGGCGGGTGTCAGCGCCCGTCCGCAAAGCTGGCCCAACGCCTCGACGACGGTCGCCTCGGCGCCGAGTTTGCGCGCCGCCGCCGCGGTTTCGAGGCCGATCCAGCCGCCGCCGACGATAAACACGCGCCCGCCCGCCGCGATTCCGGCTCGGATCGCCGCAGTATCGTCGATGGCGCGCAGATAATGGATTCCGTCGAGTT
>CAZPMO010000017.1:24400-44498 GCA_964587515.1 uncultured Rhodospirillaceae bacterium
CGCCCGGCACCGGCAGTGGACGGGCGCGGCCACCGGTCGCGATCATCAACCGGTCATAGGCCAGCGTTTCGCCGCCTTCCAGGGTGATTGTGTGATCGCCCGGCGCAATCGCGGCGACACGGGTCGCGGCCTGGAATTCTATCCGCAATTCATCGTAGGACTCGGCCGGCCACAGGAACGTACTTTCCGGCGGCTGGTCGCCCAGCAGCACTTCCTTGGAAAGCGGCGGCCTTTCGTAGGGGGGATATGTTTCGTCGCCGATCAGCACGATACGACCGTCGAATCCCTGGTCGCGCAGGGTCCGGGCAGTCCAGCCACCCGCCTGTCCGGCGCCGATGATCGCGAAGGTCCGGTCCGACATCACTTAAGGCCGTACTGGGCCGGCCGGCTCAGCCACCGCCGGGTTGCCCGGCTCAGCCATCGCCGGAAGGGACGCCCACCATGATGTTCTCGCCGTCGATCTTGACCTCGTAGGTCTTGATATCCTCGGTGAGCGGCGGCGTCATCGCCTTGCCGGTCTTGATATTGAAGCAACCGCCGTGCAGCGGGCATTCAATCTGGTCGCCCTCCACATAGCCGTCGGCCAGCGAGGCATAGGCGTGGGAGCAAATATCGTCGGTCGCGTAGAATTCGCCTTCGAGATTGTAGATAGCGATTTCCTTGCGACCCACGAGAACCTGAACGGCTTCGCCGTCGTCTAGATCGCCGGTCTTGGCGACCGCATGAAACTCTGTATCACTCATCTTCTGTCACATCTCTCCTGGTTCCGATCACACATAAAGCCCGAAATCCGGGATTATGGGCGCGCGAAGTCTACACAGGCGACCCGGCCCCGACAACCGCAAAGGCCCGCGACAATTGGCGCGTTCGGTATCTCCGATGCCATTGGATCGTGTCCGGCGCAGCCGCTATAATCGGCCCCTCCGCGCAAATAATGATCGGAAAAGCTGTGATCGACGCCCGCGAACATCTGACATGGCCGAAGGAAGGGGTCAGCCGCGTGCCCTATAAGGTGTACGCCGACCCCGAAGTCTATGACATCGAGCAGCAGAGCGTATTTCGCGGTCCGATCTGGAGTTTCCTCGGCATGGAACAGGAAATTCCCGAGCCCGGCGACTACCGGACCATCTATGTCGGCGAGACGCCGGTGATCGTGCTGCGCGATCTCGAAGGCCGGATCAACGCGCTGGTCAACCGCTGCGCCCATCGCGGCAATCTGGTGTGCCCGCGCAAGGCGGGTAGGGCGGAGGAAGGCCGGCTGACCTGCGTCTATCACAACTGGACGTTCGATCTGCAAGGCAACCTCGCGAGCGTCGCCTTCGCCAAGGGCGTCGGCCGCAAGGGCGGCATGCCAGAGGATTTCGACCCCGCGCGTCACGGTTTGCAGCGGCTCCGCGTCGATACATTTCACGGGCTGATCTTCGGCACCTTTTCCGATGAAACGAAGCCGCTCCGGGAGCATATCGGCGCGGAGATGGCGGATAATGTCGAGCGCGTCCTGGGCCGCGGCATGCGGATCCTTGGGACTTATTCCCAAACCATGCCGAACAACTGGAAGCTCTATATGGAGAACGTGCGTGACTCCTATCACGCCTCTCTTCTGCATCTGTTTTTCGTGACGTTCCGGATCAACCGGCTGTCGATGGATGGCGGCATCAAGCTCAGCGATCGGGGCTGGCATCATATCAGCTACTCGATCGCCGCCACCGACCGCGAAGAGGCGCAGTACGATTCAACGAAATTGCGCGCGGTGGAAGACGATTACCGTCTCGCCGATCCGAAATTGACCGAGTCCTGGCCCGAGTATGAATGCGGCACCACGCTGGCGATTCAGTCGTTCTTTCCCAACTTCGTACTGCAACAGACGCTGAATTCCATTGCGCTCAGGCTGTGCCTGCCAAAGGGGCCCGAGGGATCGGAATTGATGTGGTGGATTCTCGGCAGTGACGACGATACCGAGGCGCAACAGCAGATGCGGGTGCGCCAGTCCAACCTGATCGGTCCGGGCGGGCTGATTTCACTGGAAGACGGGGTGATCGGCGGTTGGGTGCAGCGCGGCACGCGCGGCGATCTGGCGGAAAAATCGCTGGTCGAGATGGGCGGGCGCGACGTGATGCCGAGCAAGGGATCACGCGCCACCGAGGTCTCGATACGCGGTTTTTGGAACGCCTATCGGGAGTGCATGGGTGTTTGACGGATCGTACCAACAGGGAGCATGTGAAAAGTGAAACTGGTTTCATTCGAGGCCGCCGGCCGATCGTCCTTCGGCGTGGTCGAAGGCGACAAGGTGATCGATCTGGGCCCCCGGCTCGATGATGCGAAGGGTGTCGAGGATCTGCTGAACCCGGCGGCGCAGGCGCGCGCCGTGGCCGCCGCCAAGGGCGCGACCGCCGATTATGATCTCTCCGAGATCACCTATCGCCGGCCGATACCTTTTCCGGAAAAAATCGTCTGCATCGGCGTCAACTACGCCCATCGCAACGAGGAATATGACGATTCCTCCATGCCCTCATATCCTTCGGTCTTTCTGCGCTCGCCCGATACGCTGGTCGCCCATGGCCAGCCCATCCTGCGCCCGCCGGAATCGGTGCAGCTCGATTACGAGGCCGAGATCGCCCTCGTGATCGGCGAGGGCGGGCGGCGCATCCCGGTGGAATCGGC
The DNA here is from genome assembly GCA_964587515.1 of uncultured Rhodospirillaceae bacterium. Classification (GTDB taxonomy): domain Bacteria; phylum Pseudomonadota; class Alphaproteobacteria; order MPNO01; family MPNO01; genus CAZPMO01. The sequence continues at coordinate 27,062 of CAZPMO010000017.1, forward strand.
GCTCGATCACATCGCCGGGCTGACCTGCCTGAACGAGGGTTGCATTCGCGACTGGATGCGTCACGGCAAGTTCAACGTCACCCAAGGCAAGAATTTCCATAGCTGCGGCTCCGTCGGGCCGTGGATGGTGACGCCCGACGAGTTCGGCGGCGACTACGACGACATGCGCGTCACCGGGCGCGTCAATGGCGAGGTCCGCCAGGACGACACCACGGCAAATCTGATCTTCGATTTCGCGTATCTGATCAGCTATGTCTCGACCTGGAGCGGTCTGAAGACCGGCGACATCATCTCGACCGGCACGCCGACCGGCGCCGGAGCCCGGTTCGACCCGCCAAAATGGCTGGTCGCCGGCGATACGGTGGAAGTCGAAGTCTCGGGAATCGGCACTCTCAGCAACCCCGTCATCGACGAGGCCTGAGGCCTAATCGCCCACCCCCTCACCCTCCCGCGACGCAATAGCGTCGTGGGAGGGTGAGGGGGTGGATCTAAACGAGATCCACCAGCGCGCCGGACTTGTCCCTGCCTTGCGCGCGGTAATGCCCGATCTTCGAGATCAGCGGCTGGTCGGTGTAGCTGTAAATGACGGCGTCCTCGGAGCCTGTATTTTCGATGGTCCGCCAGCGATGGTTGGGCACGAAGAAGAAATCGTTCTTTTCCCAGTCCATGCGCTGCCCATCGACTTCGGTGGAGCCCGATCCTTCGAGCACGAAGAACAGTGTCGAGGCGGTATGGCGGTAGGGCAGCGTCGCCTCGCCCGGTCGCAGGATCTGGGCGCGGTAGGAGATGGTGGTGAAGACCGGTTCGCCGTTATAGGGCCGCACGAACTCGACGGTGACGCCTTCATACGGGTCGCCGTCGTAACCGCTGAGATCGTTCAGCGCGGCGCGGATGTCGGTCTGGCGGTAGTGGAACTTCTCGGTGACGTCGCGTCCTTCGCCCCGCGAATGGGCCTCGAAGCGCGGCCGAATGCCACCGCGCCCGTAAAACTTGTCGGAGAACCCTTCATCCGGGGTCTTGTCGTTGGCGGCGCTTTCCCAGTCGTTGCGGTTCCAGGCGCAGCCCAGGAAATCGATCAGCGGCCAGTCCAGCGTATCGGCCCAGATCACCGGATTTTCGTCCTCGTTGCCGTGGGCGTGCCAGGTGCCGTTGGGGGTGAACACCAGATCGCCACGCTTGGGATGGATGCGCTCGCCCTCGACCATGGTAAAGCCGCCGGTGTCCGAGATGATCGTACGGCTGGCGTTCGGCGAATGCATGTGCGATTCCGCGTCGTCGCCCTTTTTATACAGGGAGACCGCGAGGCGCATGGTATTGGCGACCTTCACACCCTTGGTGCCGAAGGCCGGGTTGGTCAGCAGCACGGATTGGCGCTCGGTCAGTTCCAGCGGGCAGAGATCGATCAGCTTCAGCAGATAGGTCTCGATGTCGTTCCATTTCCACAGATGCGGCACCGGCGCGGGGTGCTCGACCCCCAGCGTATAAGGTCCGCGATCGGGGGTGTCCGAGGTTCCCAGATGCCAAGCCGTCTGGTTGGGCAGGTTCCATCGCGTGCGGATCCAGACATTGCGCTGGTTCGCCTCGTGGTTCAGCTCTTCCAGCTCGTTGATGATGAGCTCGAGCTCCTTGGCCCGTTCCGACTGGACCGTTTCCTTGCTGGTCGCCATCTATTTTCTCCCGTGGGCGTCATTCGTTGTGTGAAATCCAGTCTCCGACCGGGGCAAGATGGGGTCAAGGGGCTTTTTGTCGCGGGTTCGCAGGGTGAATTGGTGTATCTTCGGTTCCATGGATAACGAGACCGCCCGGCGGCTGATCGAGGATTTCATCCACGATTGCGGCCACTGCATCGACGACGATCTGCTCGAGGACTGGCCCTGGTTCTTCACCGAAGATTGCCGCTACCAGATCATAGACCGCGAAAACCACGCCAAGGGCATGCCGGTGGGCGTCGTGACGTGCGACGGGCGCGGTATGTTGCAGGATCGCATCATGGCGCTGCGCGAGGCCAACATCTATGAACCCCATTGCTACCGCCATCTGATCTCCGCCATTCGGATCACGGGCGTCGAAGACGAGGTCTATTCGGTTAAAACCAGCTACGCCGTGATCCGCACCATGCAGGAAGGCGACACATCGGTGTTCAGCTCGGGCAAATATCTCGACCGGATCGTGTTCGAGGACGGCGCACCGCGCTTTCGCGAACGGATCGTGGTCACCGATTCGGCGCGCATAGACACCCTGATCGTGATCCCGATCTAGTGATGAAACCCGTCATTGCCGTGACGATTGGCGATCCGGCCGGGATCGGGCCGGAGGTTGCGTTGAAGGCGATGGCCGAGGAGGCGGTGCGCGCCGCCTGCCGTCCGCTGCTGATCGGCGATTTCGAGCTGCTCTCGTTCTATCGGAACCGCTTCAAGATGCTCGTCGAACTCCGCCGGGTCCAATCGGTTTCGGAGGCGTCGTTCGCGCCCGGCGCGGTGGATGTGATTGATATTCCGGGCATTCCGCTCGAGGGGTTTGAACCGGGCGTGGCGCGCGCCGATTGCGGGCGCGCGATCCTCGATTACACGGCGCGCGCGGTCGAGCTTGCGCTGGCCGGCGAGGTCGACGCCATCGTCGCCGGGCCGCAGACCCAGAAGGCGATCCAGGCCGCCGGCATTCCTTTCGACGGTTATCCCGGCTTCATCGCCGGGCGCACCGGGACCGATCCCGACGACGTGTTCCTGTTGCTTTATTCCGATGATTTCCGCATCGTCCATGTCACCCTGCACAAGGGCCTGCGCGCGGCGCTCGACCTGATCGACCAGACCCGTGTCGAGAAGACGCTGCGCGCGGCGCACGAGGCGGTGCGTCGCCTGGGCATCGATGCGCCCCGCATCGCGGTCGCCGGCGTCAACCCCCATGCCGGCGAGGGCGGGCTGTTCGGCGACGAGGAGGCGATGCATGTCATCCCCGCCATTGCGGCCGTGCGGCGCGACGGCGTCGACGCACACGGGCCGTTCGGCGCCGATACCATGTTCCTCGACCGCGACTATGACGCCTATGTGGTGATGGTTCACGACCAGGGGCATATCCCGGCGAAGCTGCTCGGGTTCGACGCGACGGCCGCCTTCACCATCGGCACGCCGGTGTTTTTCTGCACCGTCGCCCACGGCAGCGCCCCCGATATCGCGGGCCGGGGCGTCGCCGATCCGTCCGCGATGATCAGCGCCATCGTGCGCATGAGCGGCGCCGCGTGAGCATTTTTTCCGGCGGCGGGGCCCTAAAGCTCACGCCGGTCGCGCCGTTTGGCGTGCGCAGTTTCCGCTTCCAGTGGCCGGCCGATCTGCTGGCGTCGTGGGCCTTCGAGATGGAGACGCTGATCCTCGGCTGGTTCGTGCTGGTTGAGACCGACTCGGTGTTCTATCTGACGCTGTTCGGCGCGCTCCAGTATCTCGGCACGCTGCTAGCGCCGTTCTTCGGCGTCGCCGGCGACCGGCTCGGGCGACGGACGATGATGTGCGCCATGCGCGCGTTCTATCTCGTGCTGGCCTGCGTGATCATGGCGCTTGCGCTGACGGACGTGCTGCGGCCCGCCCATATATTTCCCATCGCCTTCCTGGTCGGGCTGGTACGCCCGTCGGACGTCGTGATGCGCAATTCGCTGATCGGCGACACCATGCCGCCCGGAATGCTGATGAATGCGCTCGGGCTGTCGCGCATGACCATGGATACGGCGCGCATCATCGGCGCGTTGGCCGGCGCCGGGCTGTTCGCCGCCCTCGGCATCGGCCCCGCCTATTTGTTCGTCGTCAGTTTCTATGCGCTGAGCTTCCTCCTCAGCCTCGGCGTCAGCGGCGTTTACCCCGCGCGAACGGAGCAGGTGGAGGAGGGAATCTGGGCCTCGCGTTGGCGCGACCTGCGCGACGGGATCGCCTATGCCTGGAATACGCCCACGGTGCTGGGCCTGCTGTGGGTCGCCTTCCTGGTGAATTTCGCCGCGATCCCCATGAGCCACGGGCTGCTGCCCTATGTGGCGAAATCGGTTTACGGCATCGACGAGACCGGGCTCAGCCATCTGATCGCCGCGTTCGCGGGCGGCGCGCTGATCGGCTCGGTTATGATGGCGGTGACCGGCGGCGCGCGGCGGCCGGCGCGGTTCATGATCGTCAACATGGCGATCTGGTTTTGCCTGCTGGCGATTTTCGCGCGTGTCGATACCAAGGCGGCCGGCTTGCCGCTGCTGGCCGCCATCGGCGTGTGCTATTCGCACTCCATGATATCGCTGTCGGGCGCGTTGCTGCCCGCCATCGACGAACGCTTTCGCGCCCGCGTGATGGGAATTCGTATGCTCGCCGTCTACGGCCTGCCGATGGGTCTGCTGGCGGCCGGCCCGGTAATCGCGTCGCTGGGCTATCCGGCGGCCGTAACTCTCTACGCCGCCATCGGCCTCATCTTCACCGCGTTCATCGGCTACCGCTGGCGACGGCATTTGTGGGGGTAGGCGCGGCGCGGTTTCCAAGACGGTGGCGCGGTGATACGATTTTCACGATTCCGAAGGCAGGGAGGGCGGAAGATGAGCCAAGCAACGGTACCGATTATAGACGCCGACGCGCACGTGATTGAAAACGACCACACGTGGGATTTCCTGGAACCGTCGGAGGCGAAGTACAGACCCAAGAAAGTCGATGATCCGGATATCCCTTACTGGGAGGTCAATGGACGGCGCGGGCCTCCGGCGCTTTCGGTCGAAGGCGGCGACGACGCCGAAGAACGGGCCCAGCAATCGAGCCGGCGGATCGGCACGCCCAGGCAGTCGCGTCTGCTGGAGGACGTGGGTGCGCGGCTGAGCCATATGGATTCGCTCGGCATCGATATCCAGGTGCTCCACAACACGCTGTTTCTCTATGACATGACCGAGGAGCCGGACGCCGAGGCCGCGCTGACCCGATCGTGGAACCGATGGCTCGGCGAGACCTGGAACATGAGCGACGGCCGCCTGCCGTGGTCGTGCCTGGTCCCCACCAGATTGCTGGATGAAGCCAAAATCCAGATGCGCTGGGCAAAGGAGAACGGGGCGGTGGCGGTGTGCATGCGCCCGCTCGAAGGCGAACGCCTGATCACCGATCCCTATTTTTATCCGTTGCTGGAAGAGGCGGAACGGCTCGACATGTCGATCGCCATACATATCGCCAACGGCAACGCCGCGAACGTAAAACTCTACGGCTTGATCCCGGGCACCCATCGGGCCGCCGGATTCGGCATTTTCCGCGTCCCCACGGTGACCGCCTGCATGTATCTGATCATGAGCGATATTTCGAACCTGTTTCCGAAACTGCGCTGGGGTTTCATCGAGGCGTCGTCACAATGGATTCCGTGGATTCACCGCGAAGCCGCGCGGCGCTTCGAGACGGCGGGCCAGGAGTTGCCCGAAGATCTGTTCGGCGCGAACAATATTTACGTGACCTGCCAGGTCGACGAGGATATTCCGTGGATTCTGAAATATGCCGGCGATAACTGCCTGATGATCGGCACCGACTACGGCCACAACGACCCGTCGGCCGACATCGACGCCTTCGATTCGATCCGTTCCCGCGAGGATATCGGCACCATGGCCAAGGAAAACATCCTTTCGCACAATCCCAAGGCGCTGTTCGGCCTCGGGTCGGCGGGGTAGGACCGTTAAGGCCCGACGGCGAACGCCACGGGGCCGAGATGCTGCACGGCGTTGCGGACGTAATCGCCGACCTTAAGCGCTTCGGCCGCCGTGGCGCCGCCGGCCATGACGATCCAGCCGGCCTGCAGGGGCTCGCCGGCCTGGGCCGAGAGCCGCGCGCCGGCGACCAGGGCGCGGACCGGATTGCCGAGGATCGCGGCCGAGGAGCCGATCTGGGCCGGCCGGCCGTTCATCTCAAGGATCATGCCGAGATTTGAGAGATCCACATCGGCTTTCTGCCACGGCCCCAGTACGAAGCCGGTGGACGAGGCGTTGTCGGCGACCACGTCGCCGAGATCGAACTTGAAGGCGCGGTAGCGGGAATCGATGATCTCCATGGCCGGCGCAACGGCTTCTACCGCGGCCAGCGCTTCGGCCGCCGTCACCGGCCAGCCCAAACCGCGCTTCAACAGGAACGCGATCTCGGGCTCGACGCGCGGATGGACGTAGTTCGCCATGGAGATGGTGTCGCCGTCCTCGATCACCATGCCGTCGGTCAGTCGGCCCCAGATCATGTCGTCGATGCCCATCTGGATCATCTTGGCGCGGCTTGTGAAGCCCATCTTGATGCCGACGCGCTTCTCGCCGCGCGCGATGCGGCGCTGGATCGAGGCCGATTGGATGGCGTAACCCTCATCCTCGGTCAGACGCTGCTTCTCGGAGAACTGGCCGATCGCCTTGGCCTTGCGCGCCGCGTCGTCGACGGTGCGCGCGAGTTTTTCGATATCCGCCGCCATGATCAGGTCTCCTTCGCCGTTTCCTTGGATTTCGCGAGATCGAGCGCCACGTCGACGATCATGTCTTCCTGGCCGCCGACCATGCGCCGCCGTCCCAACTCGATCAAAATTTGCCGCGTGTCGATGCCGTATGTCTTGGACGCGTTCTCCGCATGGCGCAGGAAGCTCGAATAGCTGCCGGAATAGCCGAGAGACAACGATTCGCGGTCGATCCGCACCGGGCGGTCCTGCAACGGGCGCACGATGTCGTCGGCGGCGTCCATCAGCGGGAACAAATCGCAGCCGTGATTGAGCCCCATGCGGTCGGCGACCGCGATGAATACCTCCAACGGCGTGTTGCCGGCGCCCGCGCCCATCCCGGCCAGCGAGGCGTCGATGCGCGTCGCGCCGTATTCCAGCGCCTTCAGCGAGTTGGCGACGCCGAGGCTGAGATTGTGGTGCGCGTGCATGCCGGTTTCGGTCTTGGGATCGAGCGCGTCGTTGAACGCCTTGAAGCGCTCCTCGACGCCATCGATCAGCAGCGCGCCGGCGGAATCGGTCACATAGATGCAATGCGCGCCGTAGGCCTCCATCAGCTTGGCCTGCTCGGCGAGCGCCTCGGGGGGGGACATGTGGGCCATCATCAGGAAACCCGCCACATCCATGCCGATCTTGCGGGCATACTCGATATGCTGTTTGGAGATATCGGCCTCGGTGCAATGGGTCGCGACGCGCACGCTGCGCGCGCCCGCGTCATAGGCGTCCTGCAGATCATGCACCGTGCCGATGCCGGGGATCAGCAGGGTCGCCAGCACCGCGTTGTCCAGCGCGCCGGCGGCGGCTTCCAGATAGGAACGGTCGGAATGTTTGGCGAAGCCGTAATTGAACGACATGCCGGCCAGCCCGTCGCCGTGGCTGACCTCGACGCTGGAGACGCCCGCCGCGTCCAGCGCCTTGCAGATCGCGACGAGGGGCTCGATGCCGTATTGATGGCGTATGGCATGCATGCCGTCGCGCATGGTGACGTCCTGCACATAGATTTTCTTCGACTTGTCGATCGGCATCACGCCACCTCCTTGATCTCGACCAGGCGTTCGGCGGTCTTCAGCGCGGCCGAGGTCATGATGTCGAGATTACCCGCATAGGTCGGCAAATAATGGCCGGCGCCTTCGACCTCGAGGAAGACGGTCGATTTGATGCCCTGGAATTCGCCGAGGCCGGGAATGGAGAGCGGGTTGTTCGCGCCGAAACGCTCGAACTGTACGTCCTGTTTCAGCCGGTAGCCCGGCACATAGCCCTGCACCGTCTCGACCATTTCCGCGACCGACTTTGCGATGGCGTCGGTGTCGCCGTCATCGGACAACGTATAGACGGTGTCGCGCATCAGCAGCGGCGGCTCGGCCGGGTTAAGCACGATGATCGCCTTGCCCCGTTCGGCGCCGCCCACCACCTCGAGGCCCTTGGCCGTGGTCTCGGTGAACTCGTCGATATTGGCGCGGGTGCCCGGGCCGGCCGATTTCGACGAGATCGAGGCCACGATCTCGGCGTAATGCACCTTGGCGACGCGGTCGACGGCATGGACCATGGGGATCGTCGCCTGGCCGCCGCACGACACCATGTTGATGTTGGGCGCGCCGAGATGCTCGTCCATGTTGACCACCGGCACCACATAGGGGCCGATGGCGGCTGGCGTCATGTCGATGATTTTCTTGCCGGCGGCGGCGCAGATGTCCGAATTCGCGCGATGCGCCCCGGCCGAGGTCGCGTCGAACACGATCTCGATACCCTGCCATTCCGGCATCCGGGTCAGCCCTTCCAGCCCTTCATGGGTAATGGCGACGCCGAGCTTCGCGGCCCGCGCCAGCCCGTCCGAGTCCGGATCGATGCCCACCAGCGCCGCCATCTCCAGTACGTCGGAAGTCTCCATGATCTTGATCATCAGATCGGTGCCGATATTGCCGGAACCGACGATGGCTACCTTGGTTTTCATCATCCGCTCCTGGTCTATGCCGAAAACGCGGCGCGGACCGAACCCAGCCCTTCGATGCGGGCCTCGACCACATCGCCCGGGGCGACCGGCGCCATCGGACCCAGCGCGCCGGTCATGATCACGTCGCCGGCGCACAGCGGCGTGCCGACCGCGACCATCTTGCGGGCGAGCCACAACGCCGCGTTCAGCGGATTGCCGAGGCATGCGACCCCGGCGCCGACCGAGACCTGATCGCCCTTGTTTTCCATCACCATGCCGCAGCCGCGCAGATCGAGATCGCCGAGACCAACCGGCCGCGTGCCGAGCACGAACAGGCCCGACGACGCGTTGTCGGCGATGGTGTCGACAATGGTGATGTCCCACTTCGCGATGCGGCTGCCGACCACTTCGATGGCGGGCAGCGCATAGGCGGTCGCGTCGATCAGATCGAGGATGGTGAGCTGCTCGTCGAACAGATCATATTCGAGGACCAGCGCGATCTCGGCTTCGCATTTCGGCTGTGAGACGCTGGTGACCGCGATTTCCTCGCCGTCGACCAGCGCCATGTCGGCGAACAGCATGCCGTAATCGGGCTGGTCGACGCCAAGCTGCGTCTGCACCGCTTTGGCGGTCAGGCCGATCTTGCGGCCGACCACGCGGCGCCCTTCCTTGACCCAATATTCGGTGTTGAGCTGCTGCACCGCATAGGCCGCGTCGACGCTGCCCTTGGGCAGTGAATCGCGCACCGGCTTGATCGTCTTGCCGTTCTTCCAGGCATTGCGGATTTTCCGCGCCGCCGCCTTGATTGCTTCGTCCGACATGATGCTCCCCGGCTTTACGGATGGAAATTCCCGTTCTCGGGAACAAATTTTCAACTGTTGCAGCAAACTAGGCAGGGCTCCGCAGCCAGTCAAGGCGGCCGGTCTCGGTGTCGCCTCGGTTTGAAATTCCTGCTAGCCCGGCCCCAGTACCCACTGCCCAAGGGTCAGGATGGCGAGCGCGACGATGACGATGCCGACCACATCGAGGATCGCGCCGGCGCGCAACATATGCCGGATTTCCAGGGCACCGCTGCCAAATACGATGGCGTTCGGCGGGGTGGCCACCGGCAGCATGAAGCCGAGGGTCGCGAACAGCGCGACTGGGAGTGTCAGTATGAACGCCGGCTCGCCCATCCCCAGCGCCGCCGCGCCGGCCACCGGCAGGAATACGGCCGCCATGGCGGTGTTGCTGGCCAGTTCTCCGACGAAGACGATCAGTCCGCCGACCGCCAGCAGCAGCAGGAACACCGGCAGGGTGTGTAGCGCGGTCACCCGTGCGCCGATCCAGTCCGCCAGATCCGATTCCCCGATCGCCGCGGCCAGCGCCAGGCCGCCGCCGAACAGGATCAGCACGTCCCAGCGAATCCCCACCGCCTGTCGCCACGAAAGCAGAAAGCGCCCTTCTTTCAAATTGGCCGGGAGCAGGAACATCAGCAGCGCGCCGGTCATGGCGATACCCGCGTCCGACAGATTGAGCCAGGGCAGGGCCGTCACAAGCAATGGGCGGAAAATCCAGCAGGCCGCGACCGCCAGCATCACGCACGCCACCAGTCGCTCGGCGCGGGAGATCGGCCCGAGGGCCGCGAGTTCCCCGCCGATCACGTCCACGGCCCGGGACGATGCTTCGCCGCCGACGCGAAAACTCACGTGGGTCAACACGAACCAGGCAACCGGCAGCAGGACCAGAACCAGCGGCACGCCGATCAGCATCCACCGCAGGAAGCCGATTTCGATGCCGTAAGCCTCCGACATGAAAGCCGCGAAAAGGGCGTTCGGGGGCGTTCCGATAATCGTTCCCATGCCGCCGATGGTCGCGGCATAGGCGATTCCCAGCAAAAGGGCGGGCGCAACATCTTTCCCATACGCGTCGTCGCTTTCCGAGAAGGTCGCGACAATCGAAAGACCGATCGGCAGCATCACCATCGTGGTCGCCGTATTGCTGACCCACATGCTGAGAAAAGCGGTGACGGCCATGATCCCGGCGATCACGCTTCGCGGGCTGGAGCCGGCGTAGCGCAGGACGACCAGGGCGAGCCGTCTGTCGAGATGCCAGACATGCATGGCGCGGGCCATCATGAAACCGCCCAGAAAAAGAAAAATCAGCGGGTGCGCATAAGACGGCGCGGTTTCTTCCATGCTTCCCACGCCGAGTAGCGGAAACACGATCAGGGGCAACATCGCGGTGACGGCGAGTGGCAATGCCTCGGTCATCCACCATATCGCCATCCACAGGCCGACCGCGGCGGTCCACCAGCCCTGCTGCGACAACCCCTCGGGCGCCGGACTCGCCAGCACGGCCATCGCCGCCACGGGGCCCAATAGTAGGCCGATCAGGCGGTGGCGCGGTAAACCCGACGGCTTATTTTCCGGCGTTCCGGACATATCCCATCGTAGCGCCGGACACCGGCGCTTGACTATGTTCCGAGTCTGCCATGGATTCGACGGGCGGAGCCCTTAGAAAGGAGATCACGATGAAATTCGAGCGCATTAAATGCGAAGGCGTTCCGGAGCTTGGGCCGGAATCGCTGTCGAACTGCAAGAAGATCGGCGACCAGGTTTATATTTCCGGGATGGTGTCGTGGGACGAGGACCAGAAAATCGTCGGCGGCAACGACCCGTATCAGCAGGCGAAAACGGTGTTCTCCTATATCCGCTCCTTGATGGAAGGCGCCGGCGGCAAGATGGACGATATCATCAAGATCAACATGTACGTCACCGACATGCGCTATCAGCCGGATGTCTGGAAAGCGCGCCGGGAGTTCTTCACCGGAGATTTCCCGTGCTCCACGCTTGTTTGCGTGTCGTCGCTGTTCCTGCCCGAACTGCTGGTCGAAATCGAAGCGGTCGGCTTCATCGGCGCCGGCGGCTGAACCCTCAGCCTTCGACCTCGAAGATCGCCTCGATTTCCATGCAGAAGCGGCGCGGCAGTTCAAACATGCCGACGGCGCTGCGCGCGTGCTGGCCGGCGTGGGGCCCGAACAGCTCGTAATAGAGGTCGGACGCCCCGTCGATCACCGCGAACTGGCGGTCGAAGCCGGGCGACGAATTGACCATGCCGGTGACCTTCACCACCTGGCGCACCCGGTCGAGCGTGCCGAGATGGCCGCGCAGCGATGCCAGGATGTTGAGCGCGGTGGCGCGGGCCGACTGATAGGCGTCTTCCTCGGGGAGCTCGGCGGCGATTTTGCCCCGGACGGTGACGCCGAAATCCTCCGGCGGCGGATGGCCGGAGCTGTAAAGCAGATTGCCGACCTGGACGCAGCCCACGCGGTTGGCGCTGGGATAGACGAAGGCCGGCGGCAGTTCGAGCCCCATGTCCTTCATACGTTGTTCGATCATGTATGCCTCCTTAATCGCTCATACTATGCCGAGTCCCGAGAGCCCGGCATAGAGCAGGCGCAGCGACAACAGCGACAATCCGATCTGGAAAATGCGGTGAAACACCGGTTCCGGCAAGCGGCTGAGCACGCGCTGGCCGAACACGTTGCCGAGCGCGGCGGTCGTGATCATCGCCGCCAGCAGGGGAAGATAAGCGCCGAAGGCGAAGCCGAGGAACCCGAAAGCGACGGCCTTAACTCCATGCATCATGGTCATCAGCACCGCATGGGTCGCGACATATTCGTGGCGTCCGGGGCTGGCGGCGCGCACAAACGGCGCCAGCACCGAACCGGTTGCGCCCACGAACATCGACAGCACGGTTCCCGCCGCGCCGAGGACGAAGAATTTGGGCGCCGTGTATGCGTGGGTGGCCTTGGGACTGGGCGCCCAGCAGACATAAAGGACGAACACGCCCAGGATCGTCTGCAACAGCGCCGTGGGCAGCGCCACAACCAGCTGGCCGCCGACCACCGCGCCGATCAGCGTGCCCACCGCGAAGGCGGGGATCAGCCCGCTGATGATGTGGCGGCGCATGATGATGCCACGGCTGATATTGGTGCCCATCTGGATCGTGCCGTGCAACGGGATAAGCACCGCGGGCGGGAAAATCGTCGCCATTACGGCCAGCAGCAGGACGCCGCCGCCGAGCCCGACCGCGACGCCAAACGCCGCGGTGAAAAAGCTCAGGGTGACAAGTCCCGCGAACATCCACTCCGAAACGCCGGGGGCGGTGAAAAGAAATTCCGTCAAGCCATGCTCCAGAAGGGGCGTCATGAATAGTGCCTGTGCCCCCTGAGTGCAAACCGCCCCCCTTTAAGGCGGCGGTCATATGACGTATGAGAGACCCGCAAAACGGGAGTCTGCGATGACCGAAGCCAAGGGCGCGCTTTCCGGCGTGCGCGTTGTGGATCTGACCCGGGTGCTGGCCGGGCCATACTGTACCCAGATGCTGGGCGATCTCGGCGCCGATGTGATCAAGATCGAACGCCCCGGGTCGGGCGACGACACGCGACGCTTCGCGCCGCCTTTCCTGCAAGACGGGGACGGCAATGAGACCGCCGAGAGCGCCTATTTCATGAGCGCCAACCGCAACAAGCGGTCCGTGGCGCTCGATATTTCCAAGCCCGACGGCCAGGCCGTGGTGCGCCGGCTGATCCTGGAATCGGATGCCGTGATCGAGAATTTCAAGACCGGCAATCTCGCGCGCTACGACCTCGGCTACGACGATCTCAAGGCTGATAATCCCAAGCTGGTCTATTGCTCGATCACAGGGTTTGGCCAGACCGGGCCTTACGCCGAGCGGCCCGGCTACGATTTCCTCATCCAGGCGATGGGCGGCATCATGAGCCTGACCGGCGAGCCCGACGGCGAACCCCAGAAGGTCGGCGTGCCGATAGCCGACATCATGTCGGGCATGTTCGCCGGCGTCGCTGTGTGCGCGGCGCTGCGCCATGCCGCGGTGACCGGCGAAGGGCAATATATCGACATCGGCATGCTGGATACCCAGGTCGCATGGCTGGCCAATGCCGGCATGAACTATCTCTATGCCGGCGATCTCGGGCGGCTCGGCAATGCACATCCCAATATCGTGCCCTATCAGGTCTTCGAGACCGGCGACGGGTTCATCGTCGTCGCGATCGGGAACGATACCCAGTTCGGCCGGTTCTGCGAGTTCGCCGGCTGCGCCGAACTGATCGAGGATCCGGTGTTCGCGACCAACGATGCGCGGGTGCGAAATCGCGAAACGGTGGTCGACCGGTTGCGCCCGATTTTCGCGGTCAAGCCCTCGTCCTACTGGCTCGAAGGGCTGGAGGCGCGTTCGATCGGCTGCGGGCCGATCAACGATCTCGCCCAGGTCTTCGAGGACCCGCACGTCAAGGCGCGCGGCATGGTCACCGAGATCCCGCATCCGGCGATCGACGGCAAGCCGGCCAAGATCATCGGCAGCCCGCTGCGCCTGTCGGAAACGCCGGTCGCCTATCGCCATGCCCCGCCTGTCCTCGGCGCCAATACCGAGGAGGTTCTGACGGAAGTGCTGGGACTGGGCGCCGACGAGCTCGCCGCACTGCGCCGAGACAAGATCATCTGAGCTTGCCGCCCGGACAACCTGTCCATAGAGATTGTTTCGAGAGCACTTGGACAAGGTATTAAAAGCTATTGATCTTTAATGATTTCAGTTTAATTGTATGTCGTCATAGATGAGACAAATGTCCTAAGGGGAGATATCTGCGCCCGGTCGCGTCGTCGGCGTCCTCGCGGCTGGGCCAGATAGACGATGCTCGAACTCGATTCATTCCATCCCGCTTTTTTGATCGTCGCCGTTCTGGGCGTCGTCGTCGCGTGGCTGGCCTACAGGCGCGCCAGCGACCAGAAGGCCGCGCGGGCCGCGCGGGAAGCGTTGGCGAAAAGCGAAGAGAGGTTCGCCAAGACGTTCCAGGCATCGCCGGACAGTATTTTGATCACGCGGATGAAAGGTGGCGCGATCGTCGAGGCGAACGACGCCTTTCTCCGACAAATCGGCGGCGAACGGCAACAGGTGGTCGGAACGAGAATTGTGGACTGGCTGGCCTGGACGGATCCGTCCCGTCGGGGCGCCTATCTCGAAAAGCTGCGCGAAGAAATGGAAATCACCGATTTCGAGGCGCGGTTTCGGCTGAAGGACGGACGCGAGATCGATGTCCTGCTGTCCGGGCGCCCGATCGAGTTCGACGGCGAGTCCTGCGCTCTCAGCGTCAGTCGCAACGTGACGGAAATCAATCAGGTCGAGCAGGCGCGGCGCGAAAGCGAACGGTTGTTGCGACGGACCATCGATACGGTGCCGGGCGCGATCGCCTATGTGGACAAGGATCAGAGAGTAAGGATTTCGAACAACGAGACCGTCCGCATGATGGGTATCCCGATGAACGAATTGATTGGGAAATCCGTCCGCGAAATTCGGGGCGAGGCGGCATTCGCCACCCTGCGCGCCCATGTGGAGGCGGCGCTCGCCGGCAAGCAGGTCGAATACGAAGCCGAGGTGAAGAACGCCCACGGCAAGATCATTTCCACCTGGACCAGCTACACCCCCTATTTCGCCGAGACCGGCGAGGTGCTGGGTTATTTCGCCTTGATGATCGATGTCAGCGAACGCAAGCGCGCGGAAAATGAACTGATCGCGTCAAAAGCCCGGCTCGAGGGTATCATCGAAATGGCGCCCGACGCGGTGATCGGCATCGATAGCGATCAGCGTATCCGCCTGTTCAATCGGGGGGCGGATACAATTTTCGGTTTCACGTCGGCGGAGGCGATCGGCCAGCCGCTGGAGATGTTGTTGCCCGAGAAAACTCGTGAAAATCACGGAGGGCTTGTCGAGGGCTTCCGACGGTCCGCCAAATCAAGCCGCATAATGAACCTGCGCGGCAAGGTCGCGGGACGGCGCAAGGACGGTGAAGAATTTCCCGCCGAGGCCTCCATTTCTAAACTGGAACTGGCCGGCGAGACGGTCATGACGGTCATGCTGCGCGATATTTCCGCCCGCGAGGTAATGGAGGCCTAACTTTATCGCGCCCACAGGATGGAGGCGGTCGGCCAGCTCACGGGCGGCGTCGCGCATGATTTCAACAATCTTCTGACCGTGGTCCTCGGCAATCTGCAACTGTTGGAGCGCAAGCTGAACGACGATCCGGAATCAGCGAAACTCGCGGCGACGGCCATCAGGGCGACCCGCCGCGGCGGCGAACTTACGCACCGCCTGCTTGCTTTCGCCCGGCGTCAGCCGTTGGAGCCCAAGTCGGTTGATCTCAACCAACTCGTTCGGGAATCGGAAGGCCTTCTGAGCAGTACCATGGGCGAGACGGTTACCGTCGAGGTCGAGACGGGGGCGGCCGAAGAGTTATGGATGACACGCGTTGATCCGGCGCAGATGCAGAATGCGCTGCTCAATCTCGCAATCAACGCAAGCCAGGCGATGCCCGACGGTGGAACGCTTACGGTGTCCATTGAAAACCGATCGATCTCGGCGCGCGGTGCGGAACAGTTCGAGGATTTCGCGCCCGGCGACTACGTCGCCATGACGATCAGCGACAGCGGCTCCGGCATGCGCGGCGAGGTGGCCGCGCGCGCTTTCGATCCGTTCTTCACCACCAAGCAGGTGGGAGAGGGGAGCGGCCTCGGGCTCAGCATGGTTTACGGTTTCGCCAAACAAACCGGCGGGACGGCGCTGATCGACAGCGTGATCGGCCGGGGGACGGCGATTACGCTGTTGCTGCCCCGCGCCGAACCGGAGGAGCGCCACCTCGAGGATGTGCCGGCGCCCGCCGGCGACGCTTCCGGCGAAACGGTGCTGGTGGTCGAGGATGACGAGGACGTACGCCAGATCGCGGTCGGTTTGCTGCATGATCGCGGCTACCAGGTGGTCGAGGCGAGCAACGGTCACGAAGCCCTGCGCATTCTCCAGGAACGGCCGCGATTTGACGTTCTGTTCACCGATATCGTGATGCCGGGCGGCATGAGCGGCATGGGGCTGGCCTCCGCCGCCCGCGATCTGCATCCGAGCCTGCGCGTGCTCATGACGTCGGGCGACGCCAAAGGCGATCCAAGCGACGATTTCAAACTGGAAACCGGTTTTGCCTTTCTCGCCAAGCCCTATAGCGGCGAGCAGCTTTCGATTACACTTCGCACACTGGTCGAACAGGGGAGAATAGACCAATGACTTCAAAAAGCCTGCTGGTCATCGACGACGATCCCGAAATCGGGAATTTCGTCCGAGATGTCGCGGAACAACTCAACTACCGCGTCGAGATCTCGAATGATCCGGAAAATTTTATGGACCTCTACAAAAGGTTGGAACCGGACGTCATCGTGCTCGATATCGTCATGCCCAAGCTCGACGGCATCGAATTAATTCGGAACCTCGCCGAAATGGGCTGCAAAGCCCACCTGATCATCATCAGCGGCTATAACCCGCTTTATCTCAAAAGCGGACGCACGCTGGCCGAAGATTGGGGGATTCCCGAAGTCACGGCGCTGCCAAAGCCGATCGAACTTGAAAAACTGGAAAGCATTCTCGCCGAAGCGTGACGTCAGTTCGTGTCGGGACCGTCGTTCAAGGCTTCGCGAAGTTCCATCAGGCCGATTGGTTTAGTGAGCGTGGTGACGCTCAGACTTCCCGCATCGGTGCCCAGCGCCTCCGCCATTTCCGCATAGTGCGGGTTGTACCCGGTCACCACGATGACCCGCGCGCTGCATGACTGTTCGACCAGCCATTGCATCAGTTCGAAGCCGTCGATATCGGGCAGGATCATGTCCATCACGATCACCGTCGGATCGAAACTCTTATAGATCTCCATGAATTGCTTGCCGTGGCCGGTGCCCTCGACCTCGAAGCCGGCCGATGTGGCCACCTTGAGAACGAATTCCCGGAAACCGATTTCATCGTCAATGATAAGCAGCCGTTTCCCACTCATGGAATTGCTCCCTCGGACCGAACGACAAAAGGCAGGATTTTCGATTCCAAGTACGTTATCGCCAGAGTAATGCGCTGCGATTATCGCTGATCACCTTAACCGCGGCCTGCATCCCGCGCAATACGCCGTCTGCTCTCGTCAGATATTGTTGATAAAGTCGCTTGTGTTGTTGATTGGTGCGTGATTCGTTGATT
>CAZPMO010000018.1:0-43794 GCA_964587515.1 uncultured Rhodospirillaceae bacterium
CGCGCCCGGCCATGTTGGTGGCGATCGTGATTCCGCCGGGCGCGCCGGCCTGGGCAATGATATAGGCCTCGCGCTCGTGATAGCGGGCGTTGAGCACGTTGTGTTCGATCTTGGCCTCTTTCAGGAGGTTCGACAAATGCTCCGATTTTTCGATGCTGACGGTGCCGACCAGCGCCGGCTGTTTGCGCTTTTGGCAGTCCTCGATGAGTTCGATGATCGCTTTGTATTTTTCACCCGCGGTGCGATAGACCTCGTCGTCCATGTCGTCGCGGACACAGGTTTCATTGGTCGGCATCTCGACGACCTCAAGACCATAGATGTCGGCGAACTCGCCGGCTTCAGTCATCGCCGTCCCGGTCATCCCCGCGAGCTTCGGATATAGCCGGAAATAATTCTGGAAGGTGATCGAGGCGAGGGTCTGGTTTTCGTTCTGGACCTGGACATTTTCCTTCGCTTCGAGCGCCTGATGCAGCCCTTCGGAATAGCGCCGCCCTTCCATCATGCGCCCGGTAAACTCGTCGATGATGATGATCATGTCGTCCTTGACGATATAATCGGTGTCGCGCTCGAATAATGTATGGGCGCGGAGCGCCTGATTGACGTGGTGGACCAGCGCGACGTTCGCGATGTCGTACATCAGGTGCCCGCCGAGCATCCCCGTCTCTTCGAGAAGCTCCTCGATGCGCACCGATCCTGTTTCGGTGAGCGCGACGGTGCGTTGTTTTTCGTCCTTTTCGTAATGCTCCGGTTCCAGCCGGGGGATCAGCTTGTCGACCTTCTGATACATCTCGGCGGCGTCTTCGGCGGGACCGGAAATGATCAGCGGCGTGCGCGCTTCGTCGATGAAGATATTGTCGACCTCGTCGACGATGGAATAGTGGAAGGGCCGCTGCACCATCTCGTCGAGTTCGAACTTCATGTTGTCGCGCAGATAGTCGAAGCCGAATTCGTTGTTGGTGCCGTATGTCACATCCGAGGCATAGGCCCGGCGCCGTTCTTCATCGTCCAGCCCGTGCGTGATGCAGCCGACGCTCAGCCCCAAAAACTCATATATCTGCCCCATCCAGGCGGCGTCACGCAGGGCCAGATAGTCATTGACGGTGACGACGTGGACACCCTCTCCGGTCAGCGCGTTGAGGTAGACCGGCAGGGTCGCGACCAGCGTCTTGCCCTCGCCGGTTTTCATCTCGGCGATCATGCCCTTGTGGAGCACCATGCCGCCCAAAAGCTGGACATCGAAATGGCGTTGGCCCAGGGTGCGCTTGCCTGCTTCGCGTACCGTGGCGAAGGCCTCGATCAGCAAATCGTCGAGCGATTCCCCACCCTCATAACGTTCTCGCAGCCAGCCGGTCCGCGCCTTCAACTGATCGTCGGACAGCGATTCGACTTCCGATTCAACGGCGTTGATCGCGGCGACGCTGTTCGACATACGTTTCAGTACGCGATCGTTGGCGCTGCCAAACAGGCCTTGCGCGATGCGGTTCAGCATCCGGGCAACCTTTTCGGTCCTTTCAGGCTTTCAGACGAACAAATTCGCATAAGAAAATCCGCAACAGAGATAGGCATCAGACCTTTGCATGTCAACGATAGCGCGACATTTGGCGGATCACGTTGAATTGCCCGCCTGGCGATTTTGCGGGAGTTTTGTATATGTTCCTTGCGCGCATTGATAATTTGATAAATCGTTAGTATGAGATGCGCCGCTCCGTCATTTGAGCTCTCCGTTAAACCCCGGACCCGAAAAATGCCTGATCTTTCTCCTCTCGCGCCTTCCGGCTATCCAGAAATGCATCCCGTCGCCGGTGTTCGGCTCGGGGCCACGTCCGCCGGTATCAAATATTCCGGACGGACCGACCTGCTGCTGGTTGAACTCGCGCCCGGCACCGCCGTGGCCGGCGTCTTTACCCGATCGCAGACCGCCGCCGCGCCCGTGGTCTGGTGCCGGTCCGCACTTGAAAAGGGTTCCGCGCGGGCGGTGGTCGTCAATTCGGGCAATGCCAACGCCTTCAGCGGCCGCGCCGGCAAGGATTCGGTGGACCGTACAATTGCCGTGACGGCGAAACTGATCGGTTGCGCCAAAGAGGAGGTTTTCGTGGCGTCGACCGGCGTGATCGGCGAGCCGCTGGACGATGATGCGCTGACCGCGGCGCTGCCGGGATTGCGGGAAACACTGTCCGAGCATCCCTGGCGGGACGCCGCCGCGGCAATCATGACCACGGATACCTTCCCGAAGATCGCCACTCGGACGGCGAAGATCGACGATCGTGAAGTGCGCATCAACGGTTTCGCCAAGGGCTCCGGGATGATCGCGCCCGACATGGCGACCATGCTCGGGTTCGTATTTACCGACGCCGATCTTCCCGCCCCGGTGCTGCAAACGCTGCTGAACGGCGCGAATAAATGTTCGTTCAACTCGATCACCGTCGACAGCGATACCTCGACCAACGATACGGTGCTGCTGTGCGCGACCGGGCGCGCCGGCAATCCCAAAGTGGATTCCGCCAAGGACCCGGCGTTGAGGTCATTTCGCGCCGAGTTCGAATCTCTGATGATCGACCTCGCGCATCAGATCGTTCGCGACGGCGAAGGCGCGACCAAATTCGTGACCGTCTCGGTGTCCGGCGCGGTTTCCGCCCGGGCCGCCCGCGTGATCGCGCTCGCGGTCGCCAATTCTCCTTTGGTGAAGACCGCGATCGCGGGCGAGGACGCGAACTGGGGCCGTATTGTCATGGCCGTTGGAAAATCGGGAGAACGCGCCGACGCGGATCGGCTCGCCATCGCGATCGGCGGAATTCCGATTACCGACGAGGGTCAGGTGCGGCCGGGCTATGACGAGACGCCGGTCGCTGCGCATATGAAGGGCCAGGAGATCACGCTCGAAATTGACGTCGGCGTCGGGCGCGGCCGCGCCACGGTTTGGACGTGCGATCTCACCCATGGCTACATCGAAATCAATGCCGACTATCGGAGCTGATCATCCGCTGGTTCTCGTCGTCGCGGTGGCGTTGATCGACGCCGACGATCGCGTGTTGATCGCGCGGCGTCCCGAAGGCAAGCCAATGGCCGGATTGTGGGAGTTCCCGGGCGGCAAGGTCGGGCCCGGCGAGACGCCCGAGGAAGCCTTGATCCGGGAACTGAACGAAGAACTCGGCATTGACGTTACCGAGAATTGCCTCGCGCCGTTTGCATTCGCCTCGCACCCCTATGAGAGTTTCCACCTTCTGATGCCGCTGTTCGTCTGCCGGGTCTGGGACGGGACGGTGACGTCGCGCGAAGGCCAGGCCTTCAAGTGGGTCCGCCCCGACCGCCTCTCGGAGTATGAAATGCCACCCGCCGACGAACCGCTGCGCGCGATGCTGCGGGATCTGCTTTAAAAACCATGTCCAGCACTGCCGAGAAATCCAATCTTCAGGGATGGGGGGTCGTCGCGACCAGCTTCTTCGCGCTGGCCCTGGTGTTCTCGGCGCGGTCGTCGGTCGGTGTCCTTATGCCCACATGGGAGTTGGAACTTGGCTGGGCGCGGACGCTGACGTCGAGCGGCGGTTCGGTGGTGCTCGCGGTGATGGGGGTGGTCTCGCCGCTTGCCGGAAATTTGATTGACCGGTATGGCCCTCGCTGGGTTTTCGCGGGTGGGCTCGCGGTCCTTGGCGTCGCCATAATCGCCACGTCGCTAATCAGCGAAGAATGGCAATTCCTGATCCTGTTCGGGCTCGTCGGCGGTTTCGGATACGGCGCATTGTCGGTGCCGCTGGTTTCCGCCGCCGTCGCCGGGTATTTCGAGCGGGGCAGGGGGCTCGCCACCTCGATCGCCATTTCGGGGTCGACCGGCGGTCAGCTTCCCCTGTTGCCGCTGCTGGCGGTTCTGGTGACGGGAATCGGCTGGCGCGACACCTACGCTCTTTTAGGCGGCGTGCTGCTCCTGTTGGCGCCGGTCACGCTTGTCCTGATCCGGCGTCGTAGCGCATCCACCCGGACCGCGGACAGCGGCAATCACGGCGCGCGGACCCTGGGCGCGAAACTAAGGTTTCTCTTTCGTGATCGCACATTTCTGCTGCTGCTCGGCACTTTTGTGCTCTGCGGATTCACGACGGCGGGCGTGGCGGACGTGCACTTCGTGCCTTATGCGGTGGCGTCGGGTTATACGCTGGTCGACAGCACCGCGGCCTATGGCGTCCACGGGCTTTTCAACATGCTCGGTCTGTTGCTGGCGGGCTGGCTTTCCGACCATATCAACCGGCCGCGATTGCTGGCGGCGATTTACTTCGTGCGCGCCTGGTCGTTCGTCCTGCTGCTGTTCATCGGCTACGACGTGACCCTGATGTTCGTCTTCACGGCGGTATTCGGTCTCCTGAATTTCTCGGTCCTGCCGATCATCGCCAGTATCGTCGCCAGTCATATCGGCGTTCGCATCATGGGTCTGACCATGGGACTGTTGTTCGGCGGGCATTCTCTCGGGGCCGCGGTTGGCGCGCTGGCCGGCGGATATGTCTACGATTTGACGGGTGATTATTTCTGGCTGTGGATCGTCTCGGGCGTGCTGGCCTTCGTGGCGGCGGTGTTTTCGTTCCTGGTCCACGAGGTCGATCGGGACCGTCGCACGGCGGTTCCCGCCACCGCCATCGCGTGATCCTCAGTCGTCCGGGGCGGTGATCTCTTTTGACCCCAGCGCGTCGGCGAGGCGGGTGGTGGCGCTGCCCGGGCGTGACGGTTGTTGCTGGTCCGGCGATGGCGCCCAGCCGGTGAGATAGAGCACCTGAAATGTGGCCGGAATCCTGCCGTCCGCGTCCGCGAAAAGTTCCTGATACCGTCGTGCCGCCGCGAACAGCGTACCGCGCCGGGTGAAAGATTTGCGCCGTTCCGCCACGGCATTGCTCTCGCCCATGCCGCGCAGATCGCTCATCAGCGCGAAGGCGTCCGGCCAGGTCACGGTGATGGTGTCGATGTCGGCGACCGGCAACGCGAAGCCGGCGCGTTGCAGCAGCGCGCCGGCGTCACGCAAATCGGCGAGCGGCGAAACCCGGGGACTGACGCCGCCTTCTTCCTCGACCTCCGCCTCGAGAAACGCGCGGCGCAGCTCGTGGAGCGTCTCGCCGCCCAGCATCGCGGCCAGGAACAGACCATCCGGGCGCAGCGCCCGGCGAACCTGGACCAACGCACCAGGCAGATCGTTCACCCAGTGCAGGTTGAGGATGCTGACCGCGAGATCGAATGCGCCGTCGGCGAAGGGCAAGGTTTCCTCGTCGGCATTTACCGCGAAACCCGCCGCGCCGTGAAGCGCGGCGTGTGAGTAATCGGAAGAGACCATTAGTTCCGCTTGCCCGCGCGCGAAACTTCCAACGCCGCGCGTGCCCATTAGAAGCACGCGCCGGAACCGCCGGTCGACATCGTCCAGCCGGTCCGACATCCGTGTCGCGACTTCCCGAAAAAGGAAATCGTGGTCGTCGAACTTCGTGGCCGCCCGGTCGCGGTGGTGACGGACCGTGACGCGGTCGAATATGTTCGCGGAACCTACCATAGTCGGTATATGGCACGTCCGGTTTCGCCGGCCAAGCTTGAGCCCCGCCATCTCGGTGTCTAGGATGCGTGCGGGACAAAACGGAGGCAGGGATGGTCAACCAGGTTGGTTCGGCGACGCTGAGAGAGATGATCCTCGATGACGGCGAACTCGCGATCCTCGATGTACGCGAAGAAGGAATTTTTTCAAGGCGGCATCTGCTGTTCGCCTGTCCGGCGCCGCTGAGCCGGCTTGAACTGGTGATTTCCGATCTCGTGCCCAGGCGCTCGGCGCGCGTGGTGCTGTGCGACGACGGGGACGGGCTTTCTGAACGCGCCGCGGCGCGTCTCCAGGAACTGGGCTACACCGACATATCGGTGCTGCGCGGCGGTAACGATCAATGGGAAGCGGACGGCAACGTCCTGTTTTCGGGCGTCAACGTGCCCAGCAAGGCGTTCGGCGAATTCGTCGAGGTCAACTACCACACGCCTAACATCTCGGCCGAGGAGCTGAAGGGCAGGATCGATTCCGGCGAGGACATGGTGGTGCTCGACAGCCGCCCGATCGACGAATACCGCCGGATGAACATTCCCACCGGGATCGATGTGCCCGGCGCAGAGCTTGCGTACCGTGTGCACGACATCGCGCCGTCGCCCGACACGCTGGTGGTGGTGAACTGCGCCGGCCGCACGCGCTCCATCATCGGCGCCCAGTCGCTGATCAACGCGGGAATCCCAAACCGGGTGATGGCGCTCACCAACGGCACCATGGGCTGGGATCTGGCGGGTTACGAGCTCGAACGCGGCAATGACCGCCGCGTGCTCGAAAGTTCGGGATCGGGCATCGCCAAGGCGAAAGAGGCGGCGGCGCGGGTCGCGGCGCGTTTCGGCGTCGCCACGATCGATCGCGCGACGCTCGACCAGTGGATGGCGGAACGCGACGACCGCTCGCTCTATCTGTTCGACGTTCGCAATCCCGAGGAATACGAGGCCGGTCATCTGCCGGGCTCGGTGTGGGCGCCCGGCGGCCAACTTGTACAGGCGACCGACCGATATGCCGCGACCCGCAACGCGCGAATCGTGTTGATCGACGACACCGGCGTACGCGCGACCATGACCGCGTCATGGCTGATCCAGCTCGGCTGGTCCGAGGCCGTGGTGCTCGAGGGCGGCTTGTCTGTCGGTGGGCTGGAGACCGGCGCGCGCAAACCGCTGGTGCTCGGGCTCGATGACGCCGTGGCCGAGGCCATCGAGCCGCAAGCGCTCAACGCGCTGCTGGCCGAAGGCGGCGCGACGGTGTTCGATTTCGCGCTCAGTCCGGCGTACCGCGCCGGGCATATTCAAGACGCCCGTTTCGCGGCGCGCGCGCGACTGAAAAGCATGCTCGACCAGACCGCGGGCCGCCTGGTGTTCACCTGCGGGAACGGCGTCGTGGCGCGGCTGGCCGCCGCCGAGGCGACCGGTCTGACCGACGCGCCGGTCGCCTATCTCGCCGGCGGCGCCGCCGCGTGGTCGGCCGCCGGCCTGCCGCTCGTCGATGGCGAGGCGGGCATGGGCGACAATCCCGACGACGTGGTGCTGAAGCCCTATGACCGGTCCGGCGGCGTTCGCGAAGCCATGAACGAATATCTTTCCTGGGAGATCAATCTGGTGTCCCAGATCGAGGCCGACGGCACGACGCGTTTCCGGCTGTTCCCGGCCTGATCCCGATCACCGGGGGCGCGGACATGGCGGTTCTGACGGCCGGAACGGGAGGATGGCGTCGCGCGACGCGGGTGGCGCTCGACCTGTTTCTGCCGCCCCGCTGCCTCGCCTGCGGCGAAACCGTGGGCGAGCCGGGCACGCTGTGCGGCGAATGCTGGCCCAATTTGACATTCCTCGCGCCGCCCATGTGCGCGGCTTGCGGTTTCCCCTTCGAATACGATGTTGGCGCGGGCGCCTTGTGCGGCGCCTGCATCCGCTCGTCCCCGCCCTATGACCGGGCGCGGGCGGTGCTGCGCTATGATTCCCATAGCCGAGACCTGGTGATTGCATTCAAACACCGGGATCGAACCGACGCCGCGCCCGCCTATGGGCGCTGGATGGCGCGCGCCGGGGCGGAACTGCTCGCCGAAGGTGGGCTGATCGTGCCGGTGCCGTTGCATCGGCGGCGGCTGATTGCGCGGCGTTACAACCAGTCGGCCGAGCTTGCCCATGCGCTTAGCCGCGAAAGCGGGCTGCACTGCGCGCCGGATCTTCTGGTGCGGGTGCGCGCCACGCCGTCGCAGGGCCGACTGAGCCGAACCGAGCGCGAGAGAAACGTGCGGGGCGCGTTCGCGGTTCGGCCGGGTCGGGCGGACGCGGTGGCCAATCGTCGCGTGGTCCCGGTCGATGACGTGCTGACCACCGGCGCGACGGCGCGGGCCTGTACCCGCGTTCTGCTTCGCGCCGGCGCGGCCGCGGTCGACGTGCTCACGCTTTCGCGAGTGGTCCGCCCCGCGCAATAGCGTGATTTGCAATCCCGGTCTTCGAGGTCATATTACACCGGATTCAGATTTTCTTCGGCGCACGGGACCATCACGCATGGCGAAAATAGAGATTTACTCCAGTATGTTTTGCCCATTCTGCCATCGGGCGAAGGCGTTGCTCGCGTCGAAGGGTGCCGAATTCGATGAAATCGACGTCGATATGGATCCCGATCAGCGCGCCGAGATGATGCGGCGCGCCAATGGCCAACGCACGGTGCCGCAGATCTTCATCGACGGGCGCCATGTCGGTGGATCGGATGAACTCGCCGCGCTCGACCGCGCCGGGAACCTCGACGGGATGCTGGAGGGCGGCGGATGAGCCAGGCCTTCCGGCTTGCCTGCATCCAGACCAACTCGACCAACGACATGGAAGCGAACCTCGCCGCGGCCGCGGACCTGATCCGGGAAGCCGCTAACCAGGGCGCTGACTTCATTGCCTTGCCTGAAGTCGTCGCCCTGATCGAGCCGGACCGGCCCCTTCTCGTCGCGACCGCGCCGGCGGAAGCGGATCACCCGGCGCTCGCGCTGTTTGGCGATCTCGCACGGGAGACCGCCGCCTGGATTCTCGGCGGCTCTATCACGGTGCGCGCCGGCGACGGCCGCGTCGCCAACCGCTCCCTCCTGTTCGATCCGAACGGCGCGATTATCGGCCGTTACGACAAGATCCACATGTTCGATGTCGATCTCCCCGGCGACGAGACCTATCGCGAATCCGATACCTATCGGCCCGGTGACGATGCCTGTCTCGCGGCGACGCCGTGGGGCGATCTCGGCATGACCATTTGCTATGACCTGCGTTTCCCGGCGCTTTATCGAACGCTGGCGCAGGAAGGGGCTGATTTTATCGCGGTGCCGTCCGCCTTTACCCGCCAGACGGGGCGGGCGCATTGGAGCGTTCTGTTGCGCGCGCGGGCAATCGAGACCGGGTGTTACGTGTTCGCGCCGGCCCAGTGCGGCGATCACGGCGGCGGCCGAAAGACATATGGCCACACGATGGTCGTCGATCCATGGGGCGAGGTGGTTGCCGAGGCGGGCGAGAAAACCGGCGTGATCATGGCGCGCATCGATCCGGCGCTGGTATTGGAGGCCCGCGCCGCGATCCCTTCGCTGCGGCAGGACCGCGCCTATACCCCACCATCGAGTCGGCGCGCCGCGGAATAACCGCCATCCGGCGCATTGACCGCGCAAATTCGCTGGACCACCGCGCGGCGTGTCCCGCTGATCTCGCCATGTTCGTAGGCGACGACATGAAGCCGGCCCCGCACGGTTTCCAACAGTTCCCCCGGCGTCAACAGAAAACCCGGGTTGTTCGGCCGCCCATGACGTTCGTTCCCGACCGCGAACGTCTCGTATATCAGGCAGCCGCCGGGCTCGACCGCTTCGACCAGTGTCGGCAGCAGCGGCCGGAAAAGATAGTTGGTGACGATCACCCCCGCGAATTGCCGGCCCGCGAGCGGCCACGGGCGGCCGTCTTCGAGATTGGTGTCGATGAATTCGAAATCGTCCGAGCCAAGAAGGTCGGTGACGCCCGCGTTGTAACGGTCGAGCGCCGTGACCTTGTGCCCCAGCCCGATGAACAGCCGCGCATGCCGGCCGGTGCCGCATGCGACATCAAGAACGCGCCCTTTCGGTGCAATCGCGCCCGCGAATCGTTTCACCCATGGGGAGGCGGTCTCGCCGCCATGGTGGTCGTCAAAACCCGTCACATTAATTCCCCGATTGCCGGCCTTGTCTTAACAGGTCGGACCGCACACATTCACGCTCGAAGCTAGAGCATGATCCTATTTGGCTGAATCATGCTCTAATGGTGCGGACCGGTCGTTTAGGGTAGAATTCAGCAATGATCGTCTTTGATCTCAAATGTGGAAAGGATCATGTTTTCGAGGCATGGTTCAAGGACAGCCCGAGCTTCGACAAACAGGTTGCGGGGGGCGAGGTCTCTTGCCCGATGTGCGGCACGACCAAGGTCGAAAAGGCCCTGATGGCGCCGAACGTAAACACCTCGGGCGATGATAAGAATTCCATGATGTCGAGCGCGCCCGAACATGTCCGGAAATATGTCGAGGCCATGCGCGAAGTGCGCCGTGAAATCGAGGATAAGTGCGATTACGTCGGCGACCAGTTTCCCGAAGAGGCGCGCAAAATCCATTATGGCGAAACCGAAAGTCGTGGGATTTACGGCGAGGCGACCGACGAGGAGGCCGCCGAGCTGAGTGAAGAGGGTGTCGAGGTCCAGAAGATTCCCTGGGCGCCCGTTGAGGACGCCTGATCGCGGTCATCCGCCTTTTTCGGCGTACGCCATGTAGTTTACCGACAGGTCCCGACCAAGCCGCCATTCGTCGCGAGCGATATCGTATGACACCCCGGTAAGTTCGCTGATCCGGACACCGTTGCCGCGCAGCGCGCCCGCGAGTTCCGAGGGACGGACGAACCGTTTCCACTGGTGGGTTCCGCGCGGCAGCCATCCCAGGATGTATTCCGCGCCGACGATGCCGAACAGAAACGATTTTGGCGTCCGGTTGAGGGTCGCGAAAATCAGCGCGCCGCCGGGTTTCGCAAGATCGCCGCAAACACCCAGAAACGCGTTCACGTCCGCGACATGTTCCACGACTTCCAGTGATATGACGGCATCGAATTGTTCACCCGCCGCGCAAAGTTCCTCCGCCGTGGCGTGGCGGTAATCGATATCGAGACCGACATGTTCCGCATGATCACTGGCAATGCGGATATTGCGTTCGGACGCGTCGATACCGGTAACGCGCGCGCCCAGCCGGCATAGCGGTTCGCAGAGCAATCCGCCACCACAACCGATATCGATTATATTCAGTCCTTCGAGCGGCCGGGGGCTCAAGGGCTGGCGGTGAAAATGAGCGGCGAGACGGTCGCGAATGAAGCCGATGCGCACGGGGTTTAGCTTGTGCAACGGGGCGAAGCTGCCTTCCGGGTTCCACCATTCGTCGGCCAGCATCGAAAACCGCGCGACTTCGTCGGGATCGACCGTCGGACCGGCCTTTGAGGGGCGGAATTCCGCTGATTCTTGTGTAGTTTCGGTCATCGTCGGCAATCTTACACCGGCTTGCGCGGTAATCGGTAAAAGTATATGAATTCGCGCGCCGCGGGCGGCAACCAGCAACCAATGCGCGTCGGATTCGGTCAGTTTAGCCGGCGCGCGTGGGCAGGGACCGTCCGCATTGTTCGTCAGGAATAAAAATGGCGCGTCTCGTGCTAAAATTCGGCGGAACTTCCGTCGGCGACATCGACCGGATCAAGGCTTCGGCGCTGCGCGTGAAGGCCGAGGTCGATGCCGGTAATCAGGTCGCCGTGGTGGTCTCGGCAATGTCCGGCGCGACCAATCAGCTTGTGGAGTGGACCCGGGAAATCGCACCCGTCCACGATACAAGGGAATACGACGTCGTTGTTTCGTCGGGCGAACAGGTCTGCATCGGCCTGATGGCGCTTGCGCTGCAGGGGGTGGGCGTCGACGCGCGTTCATGGTTGGGCTGGCAGGTTCCGGTGCAAACGGATGATGTTCACGGGCGCGCCCGTATCATGGATATCGACCCGACCGAACTGGAAAAACGCCTCGAAGCAGGTCAAGTCGCGGTGGTCGCGGGTTTCCAGGGGCTGGGGTCGGACAATCGCATCACAACGTTCGGGCGCGGTGGTTCGGATACGTCGGCGGTCGCGCTGGCGGCGAAGCTGGGCGCCGACAGATGCGACATCTACACCGATGTGGAGGGTATCTATACCAGCGACCCGCGTATCGTTACGAAGGCCCGCAAGCTGGATAAGATTACCTATGAGGAAATGCTCGAGATGGCGTCCCTCGGCGCCAAGGTCCTGCAGACGCGCTCGGTCGAAATGGCGATGAACCATGGGGTACGCCTTCAGGTGCTGTCGAGCTTTACCGAGACCCCGGGAACACTGGTGGTCGATGAGGATGAAATCGTGGAACATCAAGTTGTCAGCGGCATCGCTTACACGTCGGACGAGGCCAAGGTCACGCTGGTTCGGGTCCCTGATAAGCCCGGCGTCGCCGCATCGATCTTCGGACCCCTCGCGGCGGCCAACATCAATGTCGATATGATTGTTCAAAACGTCTCCGAAGACGGACGCGCGACCGATCTTACGTTTACCGTTGCCAAGACCGACCTCGACCGCGCCATCGCTTTGCTCGGTCAAATAAGCGGCGAACTGGGCTATGAACGCGTTGAGGGTGATGCGAACGTGGTGAAGATTTCCGTTGTGGGGGTCGGGATGCGCAGCCATGCCGGTGTCGCGCAGACCATGTTCACCGCGCTGGCGGATAAAGGCATCAACATTCGGGTTATATCCACATCAGAGATCAAGGTGAGCGTCCTGATAGATCAGGAATACGCCGAACTGGCCTTGCGTTCGTTGCATACGGCCTACGGCCTAGACGGCGAATAGCGGAACGGCGCGGGCGGGGTGTCGAGCATGGATCTCGAGGAGGCACGGGCGCGTCTCGACGCCTTGTGGCGGCGCGGCCGGGAGTTTCTCGGGTCGGACTACGCCATCATGGGCGGCGCGATGACGTGGCTGTCCGAGCGTAAACTTGTTTCGGCGCTGTCGAACGCCGGCGGTTTTGGCGTTGTGGCCTGTGGCGCGATGACTCCCGACCTGCTCTCCGGCGAAATTGCCGCGACGCAGGCGCTAACCGACCGACCGTTCGGCGTAAATTTGATCACCATGCATCCGGACCTCGACCAACTGATCGATGCGTGCGCGGACCAGAATGTATCTCATGTGATCCTTGCCGGTGGCATGCCAGGCGGGCAATCGATCAAGCGCGTCAAGGACAACGGTGCGAAGGTGGTTTGTTTCGCCCCGACATTGGGTGTCGCGCGCCGTATGGCTCGGCTCGGCGCCGACGCTCTGGTTATCGAAGGCGCCGAGGCGGGCGGACATATCGGTCCCGTCGCGACCAGCGTACTGGCCCAGGAAATTCTGCCGCATTTTGATGATCTGCCGGTGTTCGTGGCCGGCGGAATCGGGCGGGGAGACGCCATTACGGCCTATCTCGAAATGGGCGCGTCGGGTTGCCAGATCGGCACACATTTTGTTTGCGCCACCGAATGCGTCGCCCATCCGGACTTCAAAAAAGCATTCCAGCGGGCCTCGGCGCGCGATGCGCTGCCCTCCGTGCAGGTAGATCCGCGCTTTCCCGTGATTCCGGTGCGCGCGATCGCCAACAAGGCGACGGAGGCATTTCAGGAAACGCAGCATCGGGTAATCGCCGAATTCCGTTCCGGGGAATTGACGCAGGAAGAGGCGCAACTCGAAATCGAGCATTTTTGGGCCGGCGCGTTGCGCCGCGCCGCGGTTGACGGCGATATAGAGAACGGGTCGCTAATGGCGGGCCAGAGTGTCGGTATGGTGACCGACGAGCAGCCCGCGCGTGAGATTTTGCGCCAATTGGTCGAGCAGGCGGCTGCCGCGACGAGGGATCCCGCGAAGGCGCTTTCGTGATGGCCGAAAACGGCATGAGCGGTCCACGTCGCGCGTTGCGACGATTGCGCACGATCATGGCCGGATCGGGCACCGCCGAAGAGCGCCTTGAACAACTCGTGAGGGTGGTCGCCGACGAGGTGGTTGCCGAGGTCTGCTCGGTCTATGTTCGCCGGGCGGGCGACGTGCTGGAGCTGTTCGCCACCCAAGGCCTCAATCCGTCGGCGGTTCACATGACCCGTCTTCGCGTGGGCGAGGGGCTGGTCGGCACGGTGGCGGCGACGGCGCGCCCGTTGAATCTTCCCGATGCCCAGGCTCATCCCCAATTCAGCTATCGGCCGGAAACCGGCGAGGAAATCTATCATTCCCTGTTGGGCGTCCCGATGATCCGGGGCGGACGCGTGCGCGGCGTGCTGGTGATCCAGAACAGGGCGCTGCGAAACTATTCCGAAGAAGAAGTAGAGACCCTTGAGGTCATCGCCGTGGTGATCGCCGAACTGATCGCCGGTGGCGAGTTGATCAGCCCGGTAGAGCGGACCAGCACACAGGGTAACGCTATTCTCCCGATCCGGATGACCGGCGTACGGATCGGCGGCGGCCTTGCCATGGGCGAGGCGGTTCTACACATGCCGCCGGTGGGAATACCGCGGCTGTTTGCCGATGAACCCGCCGCCGAACGCGATAGGCTTGCCGCCGCGCTCTCGAAAATGCACAGCCAGCTTGATGAAATGCTCGAACTTACCGAGTTGCGCTCGACCGGCGAGCACCAGGACGTTTTGGCGTCTTACCGCCAGTTCGCCGAAGACCGGGGGTGGCTGCGCCGAATTCGCGAGGCCATCGATGGCGGACTTACCGCCGAAGCCTCCGTCCAGAAAGTGCAGGACGATACGCGCGCACGAATGGCGCAGATTACCGATCCGTATCTGAGCGAACGCCTTTATGATCTCGACGATCTGGCGAACCGTCTGTTGCAGCATCTGTCGGGGGCGGCATCCATGGCTTCGGACGAGAGTTTGCCCGACGACGTCGTGCTCCTCGCCCACAATATGGGACCGGCGGAATTGCTCGATTACGAACCCAAGAGGCTGCGCGGGTTGGTTCTCGAGGAAGGTTCCGCGACCTCGCATGTCGCGATCGTCGCCCGTGCGTTGAACATTCCGGTGCTCGGTATGGTCAAAGGGATGCTGTCGCGGATCGACCCCCTCGACCCGGTTGTCGTCGATGGCGACAACGCACAGATATTTGTCCGTCCGGGTGAAGATATTCAGCAGATGGTGGCCGATAACATTCAGATGCATGAACGCCGCCGCGCGGCATATGCGGCGATGCGCGATGAACCGGCGATGACAAAGGATGGCGTGCGTATCTCGCTCAACCTCAATGCCGGACTCCTGATGGATATTCAGACGCTCGATGAAAGCGGTGCCGATGGCGTCGGCCTCTATCGGACGGAGATACCGTTCATGGTAAGGGCGGAGTTCCCCAGCGTGGAATCCCAGATCGAGCTCTATTCGAACGTACTCGATCAGGCGGGCGGAAAATCGGTCATGTTCCGGACGCTCGATATTGGCGGCGACAAGCAGCTTCCCTATTTGCGTGAATTCATAGACCAGAACCCGGCAATGGGCTGGCGGGCAATCCGGGTCGGGCTCGATCGGCCCGGCATGCTGCGGCAGCAGCTTCGGGCATTGATCCGCGCCGCCAAGGGTCGGAATCTCGACGTCATGTTCCCAATGATTACCGAAGTCGCCGAATTCAAGTTGGCACGACGCATTCTCGATCTTGAGGTCGAGCGAGAGCGGGTGCGTGGCGGTGCACTGCCCAATGAGCTCAGGGTTGGGGCGATGCTGGAAGTGCCCAGCTTGATGTGGCAACTCGACGCCCTGATGCCACTGGTCGATTTTATTTCGGTCGGCAGCAACGATCTGTTCCAGTTCATGTTCGCCACCGATCGCGGCAATCCTCGGGTGGCGGAACGGTATGACGTGCTGTCGCCCGGCCTGCTTTCGTTACTGCGCTCGCTGGCGAACCGCTGCGAGGCGGCGAGTGTTCCCCTTTCGCTATGTGGTGAGATGGCCGGAAAGCCGATTGAGGCGATGGCGCTGATCGGGGTCGGATTTCGAAACATATCCATGCCGCCCGCGACGCTGGGCGCCGTGAAATCCATGACCCGCAGCGTGTCCGCGTCGAAGCTGGCGGAGTATCTGGAGACACTCCTTGACGCGCCCGATCACAGCTTGCGCGAGAAACTTCGCGCCTATGCGCGAGACCATGGTGTATTGATCGAAGACAACTAATTGAACTTTTTCGATCTATGATTAAATATTTGTTATCTGATGGTGTTGCTTGTAAATGCGCGGTCGTTTCGCGGGCGCAAATTCATTATGCTGGCGCAGGCAACGCTAAACTTGCCGAGCTGCGGGCACTGGTAGGAATGACTTCGTGACGACAGTCCAAAGCCCTGAAAATGTTTTGTCCCCCGTCGGGCCGCTCGACGGCGCCGAAATCGGCAAGCTCCTTTGTGAGACCCGGGAGGCACTGAAACGCGACCTTGAGGATGTGGCGGCGGAGCTGAGGATTCGGTTCGTCTATTTGCAGGCAATCGAAGAGGGACGCTTCGACGATCTGCCGGCCCCGCCTATATCACTGGATTTCTTCGCGCCTATGGTGATTTCCTGGGCCTCGACGGCGAAGGTCTGGTTGTCCAGTTCAAGGAAAGCGGTGGCGGGGCGGCCGGCCAGACAGACCTTCATCTTCCCTCGCCGGTGGAGGAAGGTCGCCTGCCGACTGGCTCCATTATGCTGGTGGCCGCGGTGCTGGCCGCCGGCGCGTATGGTGGCTGGTATTACATGTCGACCAATGGGCGGGATCCGGTCGAACTCGTGTCGAAATTACCCGCGCAATTCATGGCGATGATCGGTGGCGAAAGCGGGGCAACCGAAGGGACCGCGACCCAACCTGTTCCCGAACAGGTCGCGCAACTTTCCCCCCAGGCAGGGGAACCCGTCCAGCCCGTGGATGCCGAACCCGACGTCACGACGGCCGATAGCGCGCCGCAACAGGCGGCCGCCGAGCTAGAGCCAGAGCCCGAGCCCGAGACAGCATCGACGGCCGTGGAGCCAGTGACCGAAGCGCCCGATGCGGCCGTCGAAGAAGAGTCGTCTCAGCCAACGGAATCCGCCAGCGCCGAGCCCGCCGTCGAACTCGTTCGTCCTAAAGTCGAAACGACAGAAAGCCCCGTCGTGGTGGCGGACCAAATTTCGAGGCCGGAACCGCCGCCCCCAATCCAGGCCATTGCCGAGGCCGTCGCGCCGCCAGCGCCCGCGGCGCCCCAGGTGCCGGCGCCGGTGGCGGCAACCCCCGAATTGAAACAGGTCGCGGAAGAGAGTGCGCCGCCACCGGTTGCCGTTCAGGCCCCACCACCTCGTCGCATCGTGGCGATCGCGCGCCCATCCGCCGAGCAGATCAGCTCGGAGGAGGTTCCGCCACCGCCCGCCGTGTCGGAGGAAGCCGCCGAGCCCAATCAGGAGATCGCCATCCAGACCGCCGCCGCTGATCCGATCCGTATGGCGGCGACGGAAACAGTGCACTGGATCATTCTCCGTGCGGATACCGATAGCTGGGTCGAAATCCGGTCCGGCGACGCGAGACCCGTGCTGTCGCGCGTGATGCGCGCCGGTGAGACATTCGAGGTACCGGCGCAATCAGGGCTGAAACTGATCACGGGAAATGCCGGCGGCATAGAAATCCTTGTCGACGGCAAGGCGATCCCGCGGCTGGGTCCCATCGGTGCGGTGCGCCGTAATATCGCGATGGATGCGCAGAGCCTGCTCGCGGATTCCGGCAGCCGGCAGTGAGGTCATCGTCGCGGCAACTTTGGAACCGGGCGGAATTCGGGTATA
This sequence comes from uncultured Rhodospirillaceae bacterium, assembly GCA_964587515.1. Lineage (GTDB taxonomy): Bacteria > Pseudomonadota > Alphaproteobacteria > MPNO01 > MPNO01 > CAZPMO01. Next base: position 17,372 of record CAZPMO010000018.1, read on the forward strand.
ACCCTTCCGGTTCCTTCCATTAGAACGCCGGTATCGCCGTGTCTTCCTTGCAGCCCGTGCGGGGCACCCATGATCTGTTGTCGGATGATAGCCGGCGCTACCGCCATGTCGCGGACAGCGGGCGCACGGTGGCGGCGCGCTACGGATATCAGGAGATTGCGACCCCGATTTTTGAGTTTACAGAGGTCTTCAAGAGGACCCTGGGGGACACCTCGGACATCGTCACCAAGGAAATGTATACGTTCGTCGATAAGGGTGGCGACGAGATCACGCTCCGGCCCGAGGGGACGGCCGGTGTGGCGCGCGCCCTGATTTCCGGCGGACTTAGCCAGCATCTGCCGCTTAAATATTTCTATTACGGGCCCATGTTCCGTTATGAACGGCCCCAGAAAGGCCGGCTGCGTCAGTTTCACCAGATCGGGGTGGAACTTCTGGGGGTCGGCGAGCCGCAGGGCGACGTGGAAGTCATCGCGCTCGGCGCCGCGATTCTGTCGGATCTCGGGGTTTTCGAGCGGACGACGCTGGAGCTCAACACGCTGGGCAACACCGAAAGCAGAGCCGCTTACCGCACGCGCCTTGTCGACTATCTCAACGATCACAAGCAGTCGCTCTCCGCCGACAGTCTTGATCGGCTCGACCGCAACCCGTTGCGGATCCTGGATTCCAAGGATAAGGGTGACCGCGAAGTCATTGCCGGCGCGCCATTGTTCGACGACAGCCTCGATGCGGAATCGGCGGATTTTTACCAAACCGTTCGTTCCGGACTCGATGCCCTGGGGATCGTTTATCGCCATAGCCCGCGCCTGGTGAGGGGGCTGGATTATTATTGCCATACCGCCTTCGAGTTCACCACCGACGCGCTGGGGGCGCAGGGGACCGTTCTCGCCGGTGGCCGCTATGACGGGCTCGTCGGGCTGATGGGCGGGCCGTCGACGCCGGGTGTCGGCTGGGCCGCGGGTGTCGAGCGCCTTTCCATGCTGATCGACGGCGCGCCCGAGCCGTCGCGGCCGATCGCGATCGTTCCCGTGGGAGAGGTGGCGCAGCGCCATGCCATGGGACTGGCCGACCAGCTTCGCCGGGACGGATTCATGGTGGAACTCGGCTATCGCGGCAATCTCAAGCGGCGTCTGACGCGGGCCAACAAGCTGAACGCCAGGGCCGCGGTGATCATCGGCGAAGATGAACTTGCCAAGGATTCGGCGACATTTCGCGATCTCGATTCGGGCGAGCAGGAATTGGTGCCACTCGGGGCGCTGAAGGAGCGCCTCGCGCGGCTGGTCTGAATTTGGAATGGATGAGCGCCGGCATGGGTTGCGCTATATGGTGGTCGGAGCCAACCACCGGTCCAGCGCGGCCACGACACGGGATCGGTTATTCGTCGAGGAATCACAGGCGCCCGCTTTCCTGGGCCGGCTGCGCGAAGCGGGACTTCACCAGGCGGCATTGTTGTCGACCTGCGCGCGCACCGAGGTTCAAGCCCTCCACGGCGATCCGGACGACGCCGCTAAGGCCATTTCGAAATTGTTCGCTGAAAAGGCGGGTATGGCCGATCACGACATTGCCGGGCAGATCTATGCGAAAAGCGATGAAGACGCGATTCGCCACGTATTTTCGGTTACGGCGTCTCTCGACAGCCCCGTGTTGGGCGAACCGCAGGTGCTGGGCCAGGTCAAGGAAAGCCATCGGGTTTCGGTGGCGTCCGGCATGTCGGGCTCGGAACTCGATACTCTTTTTCAGGCAGCCTATGGCGCGGCCAAGCGCGTGCGCAGCGAAACCCCGATCGGCGAGCGCCCGGTGTCGATGGCGGCCGCCGCGCTGCAATTGGCCCGCGACGTGCATGGCGATATATCCCGGTGTAATGGCCTCCTCGTCGTCGGGGGTGAGATGGGCGAATTGATCGCCGAATACCTCGTAGCGGGCGGTATCGACCGCATGACGATAACATCGCGGGTGCCGGCGCGCGCCGAAATAGCCGCGCGACGGTTCGGCTGTCATCACGCGCCGATGGAGACGCTGGTTGACCTGATCGGAGCGGCGGACGTGATTATTTCCTCGCTCGGGGCCGGAGATTTCGTGATCTCAAAAGAAACCATGCGGGCCGCGATCGCAAACCGTCGTCGCAAGCCGGTCTTCCTGGTCGATGCCGCCGTGCCCGGCGACGTCGAACCGGGGGTTAACGATCTTGATGAAGTGTTTCTCTACGACCTCGGCGATCTGGAAGGCGTGGTCGCCAGCGGGCGCGCCGGACGCGATGCGGCGGCCACGGAAGCCCGCGATATCATAGATCAGGAAATTTCCGCCTATCTGATGCGCGGCGCGGCGCGTAGCGCGGCGCCCGCGGTGACGGCGTTGCGTGCCCATTTCGAGCGGGTGCGGGAAGATGTGCTCGAAGATAGCCAGGGGCGCGACGCGGCGGAAGTCACACGCAGGCTGATCAATCGCTTGCTGCATGACCCGTCCAGAACGCTCGCCAGTATGGCGACCAGCGGAGAAGTCGGAGAGGCCGAGCGACTGATGCGACGCATGTTCGGGCTTGACTTCCCCGACCCTGGAGCGACGGAGGACGACACGTGAGCTTTGACGATAAGCTCGACCAACTCATCAAGCGACACGAGGAGCTGTCGGCGGCGATGTCCGGCGAGGCTGCGACTGATTCAAAAACCCTCGTTCAGATGTCGAAGGAATATGCCGAACTTACGCCGGTCGTCGACGCTATTCAGGTGCTCCGCAAGGTGGAGGCGGAAATCGCGGATCTCGAAAGCCTGATCGCCGATCCCGAAGGTGACAGCGAGATGTGCGAGCTTGCCGAGGAGGAACTCGGCGCGTTGCGCGAGTCCATGCCCGACCGTGAGCATGATCTCAAGATTTTGCTTCTTCCCAAGGACGCGGCGGACGAGAAGAATGCAATCCTGGAGGTGCGCGCCGGCACTGGTGGCGACGAGGCGGCTCTGTTCGCCGCTGATCTCTTTCGAATGTACCAGCGCTATTCGGAATCCCATGGCTGGAAATTCGATCTCATGCAGCTCTCGGAAACCGGTATCGGCGGATTCAAGGAGGCGGTCGCGGAAATTACCGGCAAGGGCGTCTTCGCGCGGCTTAAATTCGAATCCGGCGTGCATCGGGTTCAAAGAGTGCCGGAGACCGAATCCGGCGGTCGCATCCATACGTCCGCCGCGACCGTCGCGGTGCTGCCCGAGGCGGAAGAAGTCGATATCCAGGTCGATGAGAAGGATCTGCGAATAGACGTATTTCGATCGTCCGGTCCCGGGGGGCAGTCGGTCAACACCACCGACAGCGCCGTCCGAATCACCCATATTCCGACTGGCATCGTGGTCTCGCAACAGGATGAAAAGTCGCAGCACAAGAACCGGGCCAAGGCAATGAAGGTTCTGCGTGCTCGTCTGTTCGACGCGGAACGCGCCGCGAAAGATGCGGAACGCGCAGCGGCAAGACGCGATCAGGTCGGTTCCGGCGACCGTTCCGAACGTATCCGCACCTATAATTTTCCCCAGGGGCGGGTCACCGATCACCGGATCAATCTTACCGTCCACAAGCTCGAACGAATACTGGCCGGCGAATCGCTGGACGAAGTTGTCGACGCCCTGACCGCCGACGATCAGGCGAGTCGGCTAGCTGAAATCTCATGAATTCGGGATTGACGATCGCCCGCGCGTTGTCGCACGCGACGCGCCAACTCACCGACGCTGGGATTGAAAACGCCCGGTCGGAGGCGAGGTTGCTGATTTGCCACTCAATGGGAGTGGGGCCGGAAACGGTAATCGGCCATCCCGAGCGGGAACTCGATGAAGCGGCGCGTTCGGCCTTCGATCTGGCGCTGATCCGGCGTGGCCGGCGCGAACCCATGTCGCACCTGACCGGTCGGCGGGAATTCTGGAGCCTCGGCTTCCATGTGACGTCGGACACGCTGGATCCCCGACCGGACAGCGAAACGGTGATCGAGGCCGCGCTCGGTGAAATTTCCGACCGCGCGGCTCCGGTTCGGATTCTCGATCTGGGCACGGGCAGTGGGTGCCTGCTTCTCGCGTTGCTAAGCGAACTGCCTGGCGCCATCGGTGTCGGCGCCGACATCAGCGCCGCCGCGCTCGATACAGCGCGGCTTAACGCGATGGAACAGGGTGTTTCCGGGCGTACGACGTTCCAGCTCTCGAACTGGGATATCGGGATCGACGGCAAATTCGATGTGATCCTCTCCAACCCGCCCTATATCCCGTCCCAGGCGATAGACGGGCTCGCGCCGGAAGTCGCGAAGTACGAACCACGCGCCGCGCTGGACGGCGGGGCCGATGGGCTGGCCGCCTATCGTTCGCTGGCGCCCGCCATTTCGAGGCGTCTGAGACCTGAAGGGCTGGCGTTCATCGAACTGGGCGTCGGGCAGGCTGGTCCAGTTATGGAAATCATGGCCGATGCAACCCTTGACAATGCCGGTCTACGGAACGATCTTTGTGGCATATCGCGTTGCCTCGTTTTGCGGTTGATGCCCTGATTAACGGGGTATTAATAAAAGAGTTGGAAAGAGGGTGCACCGCGACTAGGGTGATGGAGGCGATGCATCGGGCTTTTGGCTCGAGATTGCAAGCCCAGGAAACCACCCCCCCAGCAACGCCGGTCAGAGAATCGCGCAGCGGTCTGTAATTGCATTGCCGATTTTGGGAACGGTTCCGAAATTTTGACAGGACGGATTGAAGCTTGAACAGAAAACCAGGACCCATGAGGCAAGGTTCCAATGCGAAGCGCATGCGTGGGCGCGGCAATGGACGGAAAAATCCCAATCCGCGGTCACAGAACTTCGAGAGCAATGGTCCGGAGATCAAGGTGCGCGGGAACGCGCAACAGGTGGTGGAAAAATACCTCGCCCTGGCTCGGGATGCGACGACCGCGGGAGACCGGGTCGCCGCCGAGAATTATTTTCAGCATGCGGAGCATTATTATCGCCTGATGACCGCAAATGGCGGCGGGCAAGAATCTCGCGATCCCCAATCCCAGCAGTCCCAGCAACCCGAACAGAACGAAAATTCCGATGGGCAGGCGCAGGAAGCAACGAACGATGCTGCTCCCCCGGCGCCCACGGAAACAATTCAGGCCGAGGAATCAATTGAGGCTACGGAAGTTCGTGCTTCGGAAAATGGCGCCGCCGCGCCGGCGACCGAAACGGAAGATCCGGCCTCGTCGCCGCAGCCTGATATTGGCTCCAACGACCCGGTCCGTCCCGAATAGCTCAGTTCGCCGGTAAAACCGGCTTTGAAGCTGCTCAGTGCAGCGACAGCTTGTTATGCGCGTCGAGCGCGGCGACCTTGTAGCATTCCGCCAGTGTCGGGTAATTGAAAACCGCTTCCAGGAAATAATCCAGGCCACCATCAAGCGTCATCACGCATTGACCGATATGAATCAATTCGGTCGCGCCGGTGCCGATAACATGCGCGCCCAGCAGTTTTCGTGTGTCGCGGTGGAACAGCAGCTTCATGAATCCCGTGTCGTCGCCGAGGATCTGACCGCGCGCGACCTCCCGAAACCGCGCCACGCCGGTTTCATACGGAATGTTATTCGCGGTCAATTCGTGTTCCGGCGCGCCCACCGTTGAAATTTCCGGGATCGCATAAATTCCGATTGGAAAATGTTCGGGCATGGATTTCGCATCCACACCGAGCGCACGGCAAGCCGCCAGCCTTCCCTGTTCCGACGATGTCGCGGCGAGGCTGGGGAAACCGATGACGTCGCCGGCGGCGAAAATATTCCCCACTTCGGTGCGGAAATTCGGATCGACTTTCAGCCGGCCCCGGTCGTCGGCGTCGAGCCCGATAGAATCGAGACCGAGAGAGTCAGTTGCGCCGATGCGGCCGGCGCAAACAAGCGCCAGATCCGACGACATGCGTTTTCCGGACTCTAGATGAATCGCCACGCGGCGTAATCCGTTCTCAAGAATTTCGACACTCTGCACGGTTTCACCGAGACGGAAGATGACGCGCTTGTCGCGCATCTGGTGGATAAGCTCGTCGACGATTTCCTCGTCGAGAAATTCGAGCGGGCGACGCCGGCTGTCGATGATTGTGACCTCGACACCGAGTGCTGCGAACATGGAGGCGTATTCGATTCCGACCACGCCGCAACCGATTACGATCATCGAGCGCGGTAGTTCACCGAGATGGGGGATTTCATCGCTGGTAATTACAGCGCCGTCTACAATGGAAAGATCGCTGGGCGGTGTCGGCCGGGTACCGACCGCAATCAGAAAATTTTCCGCGCTAATCGGCTGGGAGCCCGTTCCATTGCTGGCGATTATCGTATGAGCGTCCTGAAATTTTCCGACACCCGGGATCACCGCGACGTCATTTCGCCGAAGCTGGTCTTCCTGGATTTGAGTTTCACGTTCGACGATCGCGCCGACGCGCGCGAACAGTTCGTGTGCCGCCGGGCGCTTGGCAAGCGCCTCGCTGGCATGTGCGTTGTGAAGGGCTTTCCGGTTGGCTTCGTTGGTCAGGGAAATAACCGCTTCGCGAAATGTCTTGCTAGGGATCGTGCCGGTGTGCAGGCAGACACCGCCAACATCCTGTTGCCGTTCGATCAGCGCGACTTTTTTGCCAAGCTTGGCGGCCTGGACGGCCGCTCTCTGGCCGGCGGGGCCGCTGCCGATGCATATGAAATCGTATTCGTACTGGTCCTGGTCGCTCATCCGTCATGCGCTCCTATACAGGCGCGGCGGAAGTGCTGTCATTGCTAGGTTTCCGCCGTTTAGGCCAATTCCCGATCCGGCACTCGCTTCAGGCGGTCTTGGCTAAATTGCTACGACAATTAACCTAAATATGATTGAGGATTGGTTGACGTAAGGTCGAGGTGAATTCTGTCCCGCGCGGAATCCGGAGCGTGAGAGTTCAAGAAAACAAAAAAGACGGAATATTATGGTTAGTACAATCAAGAATAGCAGGTTTATAAGTTCGCTTTTGGTCTCGCACGTATTAATTTAGCCAATATGGCCGGTTCGGCCGGGATAGAGATTTTGCCGCGATACAGGGAGTGAATCGATGTCTGAACCAAAGGTAATGGCGCTCAGAAGCATTGATCTCGGCGTTTCCGATGTGAAGGCGAACGCCAAGTTCTATGCCGATGTCTGGGCGCTCGAACAGGTCGCGGAAGAGAACGGATCGGTTTATTTGCGCGGCACCGGCGCGGAACACCATATCCTCGCGTTGCATCCGCGCCCGCGGGTAGAGCTTTTGAGCGTGAACCTGATGGCGCCGGACAAGGCGGCGGTAGACGGGCTTCACGCAAAGGCCAAGGGGTTCGGCGTCACTTCTATCGATGAACCCGCTACGGTCGCGGAACCCGGCGGCGGATATGGATTTGGTTTCAAGGACGACGAGGGACGAATTCTCCGAATCCTTTCCGATGTGGAGACCAACGCCGCCGCCGAGGATGTCGCCGATCGGCCCCGCAAGCTTTCGCATGCGGTATTCAATTCGTCGGGCGCCGATAAGGCCACGGAGTTTTTTGTTGATATGCTGGGCTTCAAGGTGTCGGACCGGACCCGGATGATGAATTTTATCCGCTGCAATTCCGATCATCACAGTATCGCACTCGTCCATGGTGACGGCGCCACGCTGCATCACATTGCCTATGAAATGCCGGATCTTGATTCTGTCATGCGGGGCGCCGGGCGTATGCGTGATAACGGCCATCCCATCGAATGGGGTGTCGGCCGCCACGGCCCCGGCAACAATGTGTTCTCGTACTTCCTGGGCCCGGAAGACGTGATCATCGAATACACGGGCGACGTCGAGCAGGTCGACGACAGCTATCCGGAAGGGGGCCCCGACGACTGGAAATGGCCGCCCGGACGGATCGATCGGTGGGGCGTGGCTATTCCGCCGACCAAACGCATGGAAGAGGCGCAAACACGCATCGCCTTTGCCGAGCCGCTATTTCAGGCCGCGGAGTAAAAGTTTCTGTACTCACCGGGTATTCGCGAAGGCCTCAGATCTGGTGGCTGAATATTGGCCGCCCGGTGGCCCGTTCGATATGGCGTCCGAATCGGAATTTCAGTTCGGGCCCGTCCATCGGCGGCGATTCCATTTTTTGCTCGTCCGCGTTCAGGGGCTCCACCTCCAGCACCACGAAGGTGTGCCCGGGAACATTTGATCGAACGGCACCTTCGAAACCATCGCGCAAGGCATCGAGGCTGTCGAAAGAGAAGACCCGTGACAGACCCATCGATTGCGCCATGGCGGCATAATCATTGTCCGGATGGTTGGGCAGCGCGGCGTTGGACGTCGCGCCATAGGCTCTGTTTGAAACCAGAAAATGCGTCAGATTGGGCAAATCCATCTGCCGCTCGACCATCAGCATGCCGGGATTCATGCAAAACGCGCCGTCGCCCATGAACGCCCATACCGGTTGTTCCGGAAGTCCCAACGCAATGCCCGAGGCGAACATGCTCGACAGGCTCATCGAAGCATCGAGATAGAAAACGCGCTCGAAATCCTTCGTGACGTTCCACCAGACCTGGCTTGTGTTGCCGGCCGAGGTCACGACCAGTTCATCGGTCCACTGGCCGGCGAGAAATTCGAAGCAGGCGCGAAATTTCATGGCGTTCCTATGCCTCGCCTCTTAGTACCGACCGGGTGAACGCCACGACGGCCGGACGGTTGAAGGTGCGGGTGTGTTCGTAGGCACGCGTGATCTCGGGGATCCGGTCGCGTGACTCGATAACCGTAAACGGCAGGTTTATCGCATCCATCACGCGGCGCAGATAAAGCCCGTTGGAGACGTGATGCTTGTGATGGTCGCCAAACTCGCCGCGCAGGGTTATCAGCATCAACAAAGGCACTTCGTAGGTATAGTTGATCTTGGTGACGGCATAGATCACGGTCATCAAGCCGGACGCGCCCATCACGGCCATCGAACCGAGCCCACTGAAAAAGGCGCCCGAGCATAAACCGATCGCGGATTCTTCACGGTTGACCGGGACATGATCGAAGCGCTCATCCTGATCGAAGGTCTCGATCAGTTCCGAGATCCAATTGTCCGGCAGGCTCGCGATCAGGCGAATACCGCACCCGGCCGCCTCTTCCGCGATTTGCGCCGACACTTCCGCGCTGTCGCTCATCCTTCAAGTTCCCGTTTGAATTTGTGTTGCCGGCGGGCAGGATAGGCGCGCTTTAATTGGATTGGCAAGCCGTCGACGCTTCGGGAAATGCGCGGTAACATCGGGCGTCCGGAAAATGCTTGGGAACCATGGGGCCATTCTACGAAAAAGAGCGCGGGCTCGCGTTGTTGAGAGATTTGAGCGCCTGCCTGAGCCAGTTAACGCGCATTCCAGTGCCGGGATCGACCGCACTCGGCACGACCGCCGCGACGCGTAGCGTTTGGGCCTTCCCGATAATTGGCGCTGTCCTTGGGGCGATCGGCGGCGGGGTATACACCATCGGTGCCCTTGCGGGCCTGACGCCCGCGCTGGCTGCATTGGCCGGTATCGGATGCCTGATTGCGGTGACCGGCGCGCGGAACGAGAAACTCTTGGTCCAGGCAGCCGATCGCTTCGGCCTGTCCGAGACGATCGTGCTCATGCTGTTGCTGGGCGCGCGGGTAGGAACGCTTGCCGCAATCGCACAACCGACGGCGGTGGCGGCATCATTGGTGGCGGCTCTGTCGCTGAGCCTTGCCGCCGGTGTCGCGGTTCGGCATTACGCCGCCGATGCCTGGTACGACGATCCGGGGGGCGAAACAAATCGGCCGTCTTCGGGGATTGTGCTCGCCGCGGCGCTGATCGCGATCGTGATGTCGGCGCTGGTTCTGCCGTTCGGGGCGGGCGCGGCGATCATCGCGGCGTGCCTTTGTGGCGCCGGTCTGGCATACGCGGTACGGCGAGAGGTTACCGGCGACGCGACGGTGCTCGCCGACGCCGTCCAGCCGGTTACCGAAATCGCGGTGCTGGTTGTCCTCGCCGCGTCGGCCGTCTGACGGGACCGACGCGGCATGTTTTTGAAAAATGCCTGGTATGTCGCGGCATTGATCGATGAAATTGGCGACCGGCCGTTGCCGCGGATAATCTTGAACGAGCCGCTCGTGCTGTTTCGAACCCGTGAGGGTCGCGCCGCGGCGCTGGAAGACCGGTGCTGCCATCGGCACGCGCCGTTATCGGAAGGAAAAGTTACCGAGGCGGGCATTCAATGCGGCTATCACGGTCTGGTATTCGCCGCCGATGGGCGCTGCGTCGAGGTTCCGGGCCAGACCGCGATACCGCCGGGCGCATCGATCCCATCCTATCCCACCCTTGAGCGCTATGGCTGGGTTTGGATTTGGATGGGAGATCCAGCCCGGGCGGACGAAGCGTCGATCCCCGATTTCAGCCTGATCGATGATCTCGCCTGGTGCGGCGCCGGCGAACGACTGGCGGTGCAATGCGCCTATCAACTCGTAATCGACAATCTTCTCGATCTCAGCCATCTGACCTTTCTCCATGCGCGCACCATCGGGACCGGCGCGGTCGCGGAAACGCCGGTAACGACCGACCGCGCGGGCGACGCGGTTCGGGTGACGCGCTGGATGCTCGATGTCGCGCCGCCGCCGACTTTCCGGAAGGTGCGTCATTTCGAGGGAAACATCGATCGCTGGCAGATCGCGACGGCCGCGCCGCCGTGTTACGTGTGGCTCGAGGTCGGCGGCGCGGACGCCGGCACTGGCGCGCCGGATGGGAACCGGGGCCAGGGGATCGAGCGTTGGAACATGAACGTGGTGACGCCCGAAACCGAGACCAGCGCCCATATGTTCTGGACCGAGTGCCGTAATTTCGCGATCGACGACGAGTCCGTGACCGAGTTGGTGTTCCAGCAAATCCACGACACGCTGCTCGAGGATATCGAGATGCTTGAAGCGCAGCAGCGGATGCTCGATCTCATGCCCGATGCGCCCATGATCGACATCAATGTCGATGCCGGTTCCATCCAGGCGCGCCGTATCCTCGACCAGTTGGTTGAGGCGGAGTTGGCCGCGGCGACATGATATCCGCCACGCCACCGGAGGTGATCTTTCACAACGGCAAGGTACTGACCGTCGATCTTCGTTTCACCATTGCCGACGCCGTGGCGGTTTCAGGGGATCGGATCGCGGCGACCGGGGACGATGCCGAAATAAAACCGCTCGCTGGCGACGGGACACGCGTGATCGATCTCAAGGGCAGGACCTTGATCCCGGGGCTCATTGACGGTCACGCCCATATGGACCGCGAGGGGTTGAAGCAGGTGTGCCCGTCACTTTCCGGCGCGCGGTCGATCGCCGATGTTCAGGCGCGTATCGCCGAACTTGCGCGCGCCGCGCGGCCCGGCGACTGGATCGTCACCATGCCGCTGGGCGATCCGCCGAACTACTGGGACGATCCGCATCCGTTGAAGGAAGGCCGGAGTCCCGATCGCTGGGAGCTTGACGAAGCGGGCCCCGACAATCCGGTCTATATCCGGCCGGTCTGGGGGTATTGGCGCCGCGCGCCGCGCGCCGAAACGCTGATCTCGGCGGCGAACAGCGCCGCGCTCGCCGCCACCGGGATCGGCCGCGACACGTCGCCGCCGACCGACGGTGTGACGATCGGGAAAGACCCCGCGACGGGCGATCTTACCGGCGTGTTCATGGAGCGCGGTCCGACCTCGGTGGTCGAGTTGACCATGTTTGCCGCCATGCCGCGGTTTACCGCCGAACAGCGCGTCGACGGGCTGGAACGCGCGATGCGACTTTATAACGCCGCCGGCACCACGGCGGTTTATGAGGGTCACGGCATCGCGCCCGAACTGCTGAATGCCTATCGGACGTTGCACCTGCGTGGCGGCATGACCGTGCGCTCCCATCTCGCGTTTAGCCCAAGCTGGGGCGTGGTGCCGCGCGAAGACCGATTGCGGCATTTTCGCCAATGGGCCGCCTGGCTCGGTCTCGGCGGTCTCGGCGATCCCTGGTTGCGTATGGAAGGGATGTGGACACAGGTGGGCGAAAATCCAGACGATGTGGTCCGCGCGCAAGCCGCGCCTTATACAAGCTGGTCCGGGTTCCATTACGACAGCGGGCTGGAACGCGACGATCTCGTGGGCGTACTGGTCGAGGCCGCGCGTCTCGGCGTGCGCGTCGCGGGGCTGACGCCGTCGATGATTGATGTGTTCGAGGCGGTCGACCGGCAAGCGCCGATCGCCGCTTTGCGCTGGGTGCTGGTCCATCCGGTGAGTCTTACCCAAGCCGACATAGACCGGGTGCTTAATCTCGGCCTGGTGCTGACGCCGGAGACCGGGCGTTATCTTTATAAGGAGGGGAACGCGCCCGGAAATCCGTTCGGCAATGTGGCCGATGACACCCACATGCCTTTGAAATCCCTGGTGGATGCCGGGGTGCCGGTCGCGCTTGAGACCGACAACGTGCCGCCGACGCTGTTTCACGTCATCTGGCAGACCGTCGCCCGTATCGATCGGCTCGGACACCCGGTGGGATCGGCCGACCAGAAACTGTCGCGCGAGGAGGCTTTGCGGCTCGCGACCAATGGCGGCGCCTATCTGATCGGACGCGAGGGCGAGCTGGGCTCGCTTGAGCCGGGTAAACTGGCGGATCTCGCGGTGCTTTCCGATGATTATCTCGGGTGTCCGGAAGACCGTATCAAGGAGATCACCGCAGACCTGGTGATGGTTGGTGGCCGGATCGTCCGTGATATCTCGACGGGCGACCGATGAGCCTACGCATTGCCAACGTCGCGCTCGGGCTACGTTCGACCGCCCAGTGCCTCGGGCGTGTCGGCTCAGAGGCAGGGGTGTTCGCGGCGGAGGGCGTCGATTTCCGCATCGCGGCGTTCGAGACCGCCGCGCCCGCCGCCTTCGCCGGTCTGATGGATGGATCCTGGGATTTCGCCGAGATGGGCGCGGTGCCGGTGGCGAACGGCGTGCTCGACGGGCACGACCCGGTAATCCTGCTGGCGCCGGAACCGGTCAACGCCATGTTTGTCCTTGCCCGCGCCGATATCGACACGCCCGCGAAGCTTGCCGGCGGCCGCATCGGCGTGCTGTCCGGAACCGGTCAGACCGCCGTGTCCGCGACCGCCATGCTGCGGCGCTGGGGCCTGGAAGGGCGCGTCGGGCTCGCGCCGCTCGGGAAATATCCCGCCATCTATGACGCCATCGCGGCCGGCGAAATCGAGGCCGGCCTGCTGACCGCGGATTACCGGTTTGCGGGTGAGGCCGCCCACGGCATGAACGCTCTCGTCAATCTCGGCGACGAGCTTGGTTTTCAGGGGCCGGTCGTCGCGACCACGCGCCGCGTGATCGCCGCCGACCCCGAATTGGTGGGTCGCGTGGTGCGCGGCTATGTGGCCGCCATACGATTGTTCAAGACCGACCGCGCGCGGGTGCTGCCTCTGTTGCGTGATCATTTGGGATTCGACGATCCCGAGGCCGTCGCGGCGGCCTATGAATTTTATGTCCCGCGATTCCAGGATATGCCGTTTCCGTCCGATGATGGGATCGCGCGCGTGATCGCGGCGTTCGAGGACCGCTACCCGCAAGCGGCGCGGTTGAAACCGGCCGATTTGTGCGATTTGTCGTTCCTTCGCGAAATCGCCGGCGACTAGCCGTTCAGGGGCCGGTCCACGAGAACTCCGAATATAGCGCGTGCTTGTCCTGGGTGGTCCATTGAAAGGCGTCGTCGTTCATGCGCGACGATCCGCGAGCGAGAAACTGCATCGTCGAGTGGACCACGTTGAACAGATTTCCCAGCGTCGCCGGCTGACCAGTGCGCCGGCTCTCGACAGCGCCGATCTCGGCCTCGAGGACGCCATCAAAAACCAAGGTCTTGCGGGTTCCCGTGTCGGTGAATTCGATGGGTGCGGTGCGGGTCTCAAGGCGCTTGGCGACGAATTTCGCCAGTGTTTCCCATGGCCCCCCGACCTTTCCGGTGAGAATTTGTTCGAGCGCCTCGCGCTGAGCCGGCTCGGCCGCGGCGTCGAGATATATCTCCACCTTCCAGCCGCCGTCATGCATCGACGGCGGTGAATCGTACAGAACTACCGCGTTCTGCTCCCCAAGCGTCAGCGGGCCGAAGCGGCCTTTGTCGATGTGCACGCCCCAATATCCGAGACAGCGCTCGCCGTCACAGTTTTGCCTGAAAGAAACATGGGCGGGGCACAAAAGCTGACATGTGCAGTTCTCGAACAGGATGCCGTTCACCCACCAAGGGTCCGGTTCGGTCATGCTGTCGCTCCCATAGGCCGGGGACCATGCTAGCCCAAATCAGACCGTTGTCATATGGCCGACGGCAGTTCGCCCGGTCTCGGATCGGCGGCAGGATGACCTTCCGGACGGCGGAGGAATATAAATATGCTGTGGCAAACCATCACCGGATCGCCCGCCGCATCGATACCGGAGAATTCAAAATGGACGCGACCGCGATCCGGACGGCTGCGCGACGGGGCGATTTCGCTTATTTCCGCGCGCGGCGTGATGACATCACCGGCGCGAACCGGTTTGTACCAACGGAGGTCCTCCATTCCCGGTGAGCCCAACGTGGCGGTATGGACGAGACAGGTCGCATTGAACGGCCGGACGCATTTGATCATTGTCTGAAAGCCGCTGGCGATAAGTCCGCCATGGGGCCCGGCACTGGCGGCTTCCTCGTCGATATGGATCGGCAGGGGATCATGTTCCCGTGCGAAGGCAATCAATTCTTCGCGGCTCAGCGACCAGCTTTCGAACCGCCATTTGTCGCCCAGGCGGAAATCTTCAAAATAATATTTCGTCATGCCGCGCCTCCTTGCGGCATCGTCGATCCCATCTTGGACACGATCGCGCAACCCGAAAATTGCGCCAAGCTGAATTTATTCCGTCGTTGGGGTGAAGGCGACCAGCTCGTCGCCTTCCTGGATGCGGTCGCCGACCGCGAAATGGACCGCGTCCACGACGCCGTCCGCGATGGCGCGGATCGTGTGTTCGACCTTCATGGCTTCGATGGCGATCAGGGCCGCGCCTTTCTCGACGGTGGCGCCGGGCTCGACCAGCACCGCGACCACCACGCCCGGCATGGGCGCGGCATGGGTTCCAACGCTTTCCGACGTCTCGCTTTCGGCGTCGGCGACCGAGTCGATCAGTGTGAAACGGCGGGTTTCTCCCGCGCCGAACACCGTAATTTCATTGCCGTCGCAAATAACGGTCGCCGTATTGTGGTCGTTGTCGTTCATGGCCCGCAATTCGTCGTCCACCGTGATTTCCACCACCTCCTCGCCATCCAGCAGTGTCAGCAGTTCGCATGACGCCGCGTTGAGACGCCAACCGCGCGCGGAAGACCACGGCGAATGGCGGTCGGTGGAGAGGGCCGCGATCTCACGCGCGGCCGCCGTGCGCCGTTCGATAACGGCAAGCGCGGCCAGTGCACGGACCTGCTTCGAGGCGGGGCTCCATGCCGGCAACAGCGCCTCACCGCGGGCTTCGATGAAGCCGGTATCGACGCCACCCCTCGCGAATTCCGGATCCCGGGCGATTGCGGCGAGGAAGTCCGTATTGGTCGCTGGTCCCGCGATCTGGACCCCGGAAAGCGCAGTGTCGAGCCGGGTCAGCGCTTCGGTCCGGTCCTTGCCCGATGCTATCAGCTTCGCGATCATCGGATCATAATGGGCGGTAACCTCGTCGCCCTGGCGCACGCCGCCGTCGACCCGAATGCCGTTGCCGTCCTCGGGCAAGCGCAAATGCGTCAACCGTCCCGCCGCCGGCAGGAAGTCGCGCGCCGGATCCTCGGCATAGAGACGAACCTCGATGGCGTGGCCCGAAATTTGGATTTTGGTCTGGGGTAACGGCAGCTTCTCGCCGGCCGCGACCCGGAATTGCCATTCCACCAAATCCTGGCCGGTGATCTCCTCGGTGACCGGATGCTCGACCTGAAGGCGCGTGTTCATTTCCATGAAGTAGAACCCGCCATCCAGGTCCAGCAGGAACTCGACGGTCCCGGCGCCGACATAGCCGACCGCCTTCACCGCCGCGACGGCCGTCTTTCCCAAATTGTCCCGAAGCGCCTTCGCAAGACCCGGCGCGGGCGCCTCCTCGACGACTTTTTGATGGCGGCGTTGCACAGAACAATCGCGCTCGAACAGATGGACGATATTGCCGGATGTGTCGGCGAAGACCTGAACCTCGATATGGCGCGGCCGGGCGAGGTATTTTTCGACAAGCAGATGGTCGTCGCCGAACGACGACAACGCCTCGCGCCGCGCCGCATCGATGGCGAATTCGAGTTCGTCTTCGCGCTCGACCAGGCGCATGCCGCGCCCGCCGCCGCCGGCCGAAGGCTTCAGCAGCACCGGATAGCCGACGCCGGACGCGGCTTCGTGGAGCGTATTCGTATCTTGCGCGTCTCCGTGATAGCCCGGCAAGATCGGCACGCCCGCCTTCGCCATCAATGCTTTCGCGGCGCTCTTGGAGCCCATGGCGCGAATGACCTCGGGAGGCGGGCCGATAAAGACGATGCCGGCATTTTCGCAAGCCTCCGCGAACTCGGCGTTTTCCGACAGAAACCCATATCCCGGATGGACGGCGTCGGCGCCGGTGTCTTTGGCGGCGCGCAGTACGGATTCGATGTTCAGATAGCTTTCGGCGGCGGACGCGCCGCCGATACCGACGGCGAAATCGGCGCTGACGGTGTGCAGCGCACCGGCATCGGCGTCGGAATGGATCGCGATGGCGCGAATACCCATGCGCCGGCAGGTGCGCGCGACGCGGCAGGCGATCTCGCCCCGATTGGCGATCAGGATGCTGTTGAACATGGCCGTGCCGTCACATGCGGAAGACGC
The DNA here is from genome assembly GCA_964587515.1 of uncultured Rhodospirillaceae bacterium. Taxonomy (GTDB): domain Bacteria; phylum Pseudomonadota; class Alphaproteobacteria; order MPNO01; family MPNO01; genus CAZPMO01. The sequence goes on from CAZPMO010000018.1 coordinate 34,179, forward strand.
CGAATTTGGTCTTTTCGATCGGCGCGTTGAGGGCGGCGGAGATCGAAAGACCGAGCACGTTGCGGGTCTCGCCTGGCTCGATCACGCCGTCGTCCCACAGTCGCGCGCTCGCATAAAACGGATGGCCCTGGGTCTCGTACTGATCGCGGATCGGCGCCTTGAAGGCGTCCTCTTCGTCGGTGGGCCAGTTGCCGCCGCCGGCTTCGATGGCGTCGCGGCGGATCTGGGCCAGTACATTGGCCGCCTGTTCGCCGCCCATCACCGAGATGCGCGCATTGGGCCACATATACAAAAATCGTGGCGCGTAGGCGCGCCCGCACATGCCGTAATTACCGGCTCCGAAGCTGCCCCCGATGATCACGGTGAATTTGGGCACGCGCGCGCAGGCAACGGCGGTCACCATTTTCGCGCCGTCCTTGGCGATGCCGCCCGCTTCGTATTTCTGGCCGACCATGAAGCCGGTGATGTTCTGCAGGAACACCAGCGGGATGCCGCGCTGGCAACAGAGCTCGACGAAATGCGCGCCCTTCTGCGCCGATTCCGAGAACAGAATGCCGTTATTGGCGAGAATGCCCACCGGATAGCCGAAAATGCGCGCGAAACCGCAGACCAGCGTGGTCCCATAGAGGGATTTGAACTCGTCGAAGACGCTGCCGTCGACAATGCGCGCGATCACTTCGCGCGCATCATAGGGTTTGCGGTAATCGGCCGGAACGACGCCGTTGATTTCCGCGGTGTCATAGGCCGGCGCCTCCGGCTCGCGAATATCGAGGTCGACGCGCTTGACGCGGTTCAGATTGGCGACGATGCGCCGTACCGTGGCGAGCGCATGGGCATCGTCCTCGGCATAGTGATCGGTGACGCCCGAGACGCGGGAATGCACGTCGGCGCCGCCGAGATCCTCGGCGGTCACCACCTCGCCGGTCGCGGCCTTCACCAGCGGCGGCCCGGCCAGGAAGATGGTGCCCTGCTCCTTTACGATGACCGCTTCGTCCGACATCGCCGGCACATAGGCGCCGCCCGCGGTGCAGGAACCCATCACGGCCGCGATTTGCGGGATGCCGGCGGCCGACAGGTTCGCCTGGTTATAGAAAATGCGCCCGAAATGGTCGCGGTCGGGAAACACCTGGTCCTGCATGGGTAGATTGGCGCCGCCGGAATCCACCAGATAAACGCAGGGCATGTTGTTTTCGCGCGCGATCTCCTGGGCGCGGACATGTTTCTTCACGGTCAACGGATAATAGCTGCCGCCCTTCACCGTCGCGTCGTTGGCCACGATCACGCATTCGCGGCCTTCGACCGGGCCGATGCCGGTAATGATGCCGGCGGACGGCACGTCGTCGTCATAGACGCCGTGGGCGGCAAGCTGGGAAAGCTCCAGGAAGGGCGCGCCGGGATCGATCAGTCCGTCGATGCGCGCGCGCGGCAGCATTTTGCCGCGCGCCACGTGTCGTTCGCGCGCTTTTTCGCCGCCGCCCTCGCGGACCGTCGCGCCGAGCGTCCGCAGTTCAGCTACCGCCTCGGCCATCGCCTCGGCATTCGCCTTGAATTCGTCGGCGCGTGTGTCGATCTGGGATTTGATCGGCGGCATAGCCTCAGGCCGATTCCTTGAACAGTTCGCGGCCGATCAGCATGCGGCGTATTTCACTGGTGCCGGCGCCGATTTCGTACAGCTTCGCGTCGCGTAGCAGCCGACCGGTGGAATATTCGTTGATATAGCCGTTGCCGCCGAGAATCTGAATGGCGTCGAGCGCCATCTGTGTCGCCTTCTCGGCTGAATAGAGAATCGCGCCCGCGGCGTCCTTGCGCGTGGTCTGGCCCCGGTCGCACGCCTTCGCGACGGCGTAGACGTATGATTTGCAGGCGTTCATCGTGGTGTAAATATCGGCGAGCTTGCCCTGGATAAGCTGGAATTCGCCGATCGGCTGGCCGAACTGCTCGCGCTGATGAACATAGGGCACGACCTCGTCGAGGCAGGCCTGCATGATGCCGAGCGGTCCGCCCGAGAGCACCGCGCGTTCGTAATCGAGCCCGCTCATCAGCACCTCGACGCCGCCATCGACGCGGCCCAGCACATTTTCCGCCGGCACTTCGCAATCGGTGAACACCAGTTCGCAGGTGTTGGAGCCGCGCATGCCCATCTTGTCGAGCTTCTGCGCTGTCGAAAAACCCGTAAAGCTCTTTTCGATCAGGAAGGCGGTGATGCCGCGCGAATTGGCGTCGGGGTTGGTCTTGGCGTAAACCACCAGCGTATCGGCGTCGGGCCCGTTGGTGATCCACATCTTGGTGCCGTTTAGGATATACCGGTCGCCCTTCTTATCGGCGCGCGTGCGCATGGAGACCACATCGGAACCGGCGCCGGGCTCGCTCATGGCCAGCGCGCCCACATGCTCGCCGGAAATCAGTTTGGCCAGATATTTCGCCTTTTGTTCGTCCGAGCCGTTGCGGTGTATCTGGTTCACGCAAAGGTTCGAATGCGCGCCATAGCTCAGGCCTACCGAGGCCGACGCGCGGCTTATTTCCTCCATCGCGATCACGTGTTCGAGATAGCCCATGCCGGCGCCGCCGAATTCCTCGCCGACGGTGATGCCGAGCACACCGAGATCGCCCATCTTCCGCCACAAATCGGCGGGGAATTCGTTGTCGCGATCGATATCGCCGGCGCGCGGCGCGATCTCGCCCTCGGAAAAATCGGCGACCGAGTCCCGCAGCAAGTCGGCGGTTTCGCCCAGATCGAAATCCAGGCTCGGATAAACGTTCCGCAGCATTGTGCCAGCCCCCGGCCAATATCCAGCGCGCGCGCCGCGGCGGACCGCGGCGAATATAAAGAAATGGGGATTCCACGGCGCGCGCTCAAGGTCATGTGTTATCATCCGTTGCAAAAGAGCCACAGGGAAGAAACCACCATGCCCAGCATCGACGCCGACGCGCACGTCCTCGAAAGTCCGCAAACCTGGTCCTATCTGGAGGAATCGGAAAAGCACCTTCTGCCGATGATCGTAAGCCAGAGTTTCGGCAATGAACGCCGGAATCGGTCGGGCGTCGTGATGCGCGATTTCTGGGCCGTCGATGGCGGCATGCATCTGAAGGATTTAAACGTGGGCGAGGATGCGCCCCGGGAGTCGCGCGAAATGGAGGATGTCGGCGCGCGGCTCGCCCATATGGACGAGCTCGACGTCGATATACAGGTGCTGTACCCGACCCTCTTCCTGCGGCCCGTGGCGCGCACGTTCCAAAGCGAGTATGCGCTCAGCCGAAGTTACAATCGCTGGCTTGCCGATATCTGGCGGCAGGGCAACGGCCGCCTGCGCTGGGTCGCCAAGGCGCCCCTGATGTCGCCGGCCGACAAAATCAGGGACGAATTGATGATCGCGAAGGATCACGGAGCCTGCGGGATATTCTTGCGCGGGTTGGAATGCGAATTGCCGATCGCCGATGCTAAATTCTTTCCGCTCTATGAAATTGCCAGCGAGTTGGACTTGGCGGTCTGCGTCCATTCCGCCAACGGAAGTTTTACCCATCACGGGTTTTTCGCTAGAGACACGACGTTCACGATGTTCAAGCTGGCCACTGTCGGGGCCTTTCATTCGCTGCTCGAGAAGGAAATTCCGGCAAAATTCCCCGATGTTCGCTGGGGCTTCGTCGAGATCAGCGCGCAATGGGTTCCCTATGTACTGATCGATTTGCGCGACCGTTTCCAACGGCGCGGTGAGGGCTTCGCCGAAAGTCCGCTGAAGACCAACAACATGTATGTGGCCTGCGAGGTCACGGATGACCTTCCTTACGTGCTGAAATATGCGGGCGAGGACAATCTGATGATCGGCACCGATTACGGTCATGACGACCACTCGTCCGAGCTCGATGCAATCCGCTTGCTGCGTAAGGATGACCGTATCAATGAAGCGGTTCGCCATAAGATTCTCGAAGAAAACGCAAAGGTTTTCTACGGGCTCACCTGACCGGATTCGGGCGGCCGCCACCGCGGATGCAAATGAGCCACAAGGGAGTAACCGCGATGCCAAACATCGACGCCGACGCGCACGTCCTCGAAAGCCCGCAAACCTGGTCCTATCTGGAGGATTCGGAAAAGCACCTTCTGCCGATGATCGTGAGCCAGAGTTTCGGCAACGAACGGCGGAACCGGGCTGGCGTCGTGATGCGCGACTTCTGGGCTGTCGACGGCGGCATGCATCTGAAGGATTCCAATGTGGGCGAGGACGCGCCCAGGGAGTCGCGCGAAATGGAGGATGTCGGCGCTCGGCTCGCCCATATGGACGAACTCGGCGTCGATATACAGGTGCTCTATCCGACCCTGTTTCTGCGCCCGGTCACCCGGACCATTGAAAGCGAGTATGCGCTGTGCCGCAGCTATAACCGCTGGCTCGCCGATATCTGGCGCCAAGGCGATGGCCGTCTGCGCTGGGTCGCGAAGCCGCCGTTGATGTCGCCGGCGGATAAGATCAGGGACGAGTTGATCTTCGCGAAGGAGCACGGCGCCTGCGGGATTTTCATGCGTGGGCTCGAATGCGAATTACCCTTGGCGGATGCGAATTTCTTCCCGCTCTATGAAATCGCCAGCGAACTCGACCTTGCGGTTTGCGTCCATTCCGCCAACGGCAGTTTCACCCATCACGGTTTTTTCGTTCGCGATACGACCTTCACCATGTTCAAGCTGGCCACCGTCGGCGCCTTTCACTCACTGCTCGAGAAGGAAGTTCCGGCTAAATTCCCCGATGTTCGCTGGGCCTTCGTCGAGGTCAGCGCGCAATGGATTCCCTACGTACTGGTTGATTTGCACGACCGGTTCCGCCGGCTCGGTGAGGAATTTGCCGAAAGCCCGCTCAAGACCAACAACATGTATGTCGCCTGCGAGGTCACTGATGATCTTCCTTATGTGCTGAAATATGCCGGCGAGGACAATCTGATGATCGGTACGGATTACGGCCATAACGACCCGTCGTCCGAACTCAATGCGATCCGCATGCTGCGGAAGGACGAGCGGATCGACGATACGGTCCGTCAGAAAATTCTAGAAGACAACGCGAAAGTTTTATACGGGCTAACCTGATCGGTTTCAGGCGGTCGGTAGCGTGTAGTCCTTGAAATCGTCGCGCAGCTTTATTTTCAGTAATTTGCCGGTCGCTGTATGGGGCAGTTCATCGACGAAGACCACATCGTCGGGCACCCACCATTTCGCGACCTTGCCCTCGTAAAACGCGAGCATATCCTCGCGCGTGAGGTTGCTGCCCTCGCGGCGGATGATCAGCAGCAGGGGACGTTCGTCCCATTTGGGGTGGGCGACGCCGATGGAAGCCGCTTCGGCAACCTCCGGGTGGCCGACCGCAATATTCTCGAGCTCGATCGAACTGATCCATTCGCCGCCCGACTTGATGACGTCCTTACTGCGATCGGTGACCTGCATGTAGCCGTCCGCGTCGATGGTCGCGACGTCGCCGGTCGCGAACCAGCCGTCGGAATCATGGACGTCGGAAGCCGGTTCGTTGAAATAGGCGTTGCAAACGCAGGACCCGCGCACTTTCAGCGTCCCGAATGCGACGCCGTCATTGGGTAGGGTATTGTCGTCGTCATCGACGATTTTCATCTCGACGCCATAAATGGCGCCGCCCTGTTTCACCTGACGGTCATAGCTCTGCTGGGTGGTTTCATTTTCCATCCCGCCCTTCGCCGTGTTGGTGGTGCCGATCGGCGACATCTCCGTCATGCCCCAGGCATGCAGGATCTCTGTATCGTATTTCTCGTTGAATTCCTCGACCATCGAGCGCGGCGTGGCCGATCCGCCGATGGCGATGCGCTTCATCGAATCGATGCGTTTGCCTGAACCGTCCAGATATTGCAGCAGCCCCAGCCACACCGTGGGAACGCCGGCCGAGACGGTCACGCCTTCATTCTCCATCAGGCTCTGAATGGTTTCGCCGTCCATGTTCGGTCCGGGAAAGACCAGTTTGGCGCCGGTCATGGGGGCGGCATAGGGAATACCCCAGGCGTTCACATGAAACATGGGCACCACCGGAAGCACCACGTCCCGCGCCGACAAGTTGAAACAGTCGGGCAGGGCGGCCCGAAAGGTGTGCAGAAGGGTCGAGCGATGGCTGTAAAGAACGCCTTTGGGGTTGCCCGTGGTGCCGGAGCTGTAACAAAGCGAGGACGCGGTGGCTTCGTCGAATTCCGGCCATGTGTAATCGTCGGATTCCTTCCCCAGCAGCGTTTCGTAACAGACCACGTTGGGCAGGCTGGTCTCCGGCATATGGGCTTCATCGGTCATGATGATGATGGAGCCGACCTTGCCAAGCTTGTCAGCGATTCCTTCAAGCACCGGCACGAAGGACAGATCGGCAAAAATGCAGCGATCCTCGGCATGGTCGAGGATGTATGAGATCTGTCCCGGGAACAGGCGCGGGTTCACCGTGTGACAGATCGCCCCCATGCCCGACACCGCGTAATAAATCTCGAAATGGCGGTATGTATTCCAGGCGAGTGTCGCGCAGCGATCGCCTTCGCCGATGCCGAGCGCCAGCAGCGCCCGCGCCAGTTGGCGTGAGCGTTTGTGCGCGTCACTGTAGGTGTAACGATGAATCCCGCCCTCGACCGCGTTGGTGACGATCTCTGTTTTGCCGTGATTGTCGTCCGCATTCCTGATCAAGGACGAGATCAGAAGCTGCGTTCCCATCATCAGCCCTTCCATCGGGCGTCCTCCCTTATCCGAATTCGTCCAGGGAGATTATCTTTGGCGCGGTGACGTGGCAACAATGCGCCTTGGTTATGTTCGCGGGCGGCGTTCCGGGGTAATCTGCGTCCGGGACCCAATCGCGAGACCGAAAGCAAATGGTAGAGCCGAAGCTGCCGAAATTTGACACGCTGAGCCTGCATGCCGGGCAGCAGCCCGACCCGGTTACCGGCGCCCGCGCGGTGCCGATCTATCAGTCGACGTCTTACGTGTTTCCCGATACCGAATTCGCGGCGTCGCTGTTCAATCTGGAGCGCGCGGGCCATATCTATTCGCGCATATCGAATCCGACCAACGGCGTGCTGGAAGAACGGCTCGCCGCGCTCGAGGGCGGCGTCGGCGCGATCGCGACGGCCAGCGGACAGGCGGCGCTCCACCTCGGGATCGCGACGCTGATGGGCGCCGGCGGGCACATCGTTTCGTCGGCCTCGATCTATGGCGGCAGCCACAACATGTTCACTCATACCCTGCCGCGCTTCGGGATCGAGACGAGTTTCGTCGATCCGCGCGATCCCAATGCGTTCGGCGATGCGATCCGCCCGGAGACACGCCTGATTTTTGGCGAGACGCTGGGCAATCCCGGTCTGGAGATCATGGATTTGCCGGCCATTTCAGCGATCGCCCATGATGCGGGCATCCCAGTGATGATCGACAACACCTTCGCGACGCCCTTTCTGTTCCGACCCTTCGAGCACGGCGCCGATATCGTGATGCATTCGGTGACAAAATTTCTTGGCGGACACGGGATCGCCATTGGCGGCGCGCTGATCGACAGCGGCGCGTTCGATTGGGAGGGCTCGGGCAAATTCCCGACGCTGACCGAGCCCTATGCCGGCTATCACGGGCTCGATTTCGTCGAGGAGTTCGGACCCGCGGCATTCATCATGCGGGCGCGGGCCGAGGGGTTGCGCGATTTCGGCGCCTGCATGAGCCCCGCCAACGCATTCTACCTGTTGCAGGGCGTCGAGACGCTGCCCGTGCGCATGGCGCGCCATGTGGAAAATGCGCGCGCCATCGTCAGTTACCTCGACGGTCACGATTCGGTGGAATGGGTGAGCTATCCGGAGCTTGCCAGCCATCCCGATCACGCGCTGGCCGCGAAACTGCTGCCGCGCGGTTGCGGCGCGGTGTTCAGCTTCGGCATCAAGGGCGGCCGCGAGGTCGGACGCCGGTTTATCGAACGGCTCGGCCTGTTTTCCCATCTCGCGAATGTCGGCGACGCGAAATCGCTGGTGATCCATCCGGCCAGCACGACGCATCAACAGATGGACGCCGACGCGCTGGCCCAGGCGGGAATCGGCGAAGGGCTGGTGCGGCTCTCGGTCGGGCTCGAGGATATCGGCGATCTGACCGACGACCTCGACCAGGCGCTACGCGGCGCGGTACGCGATACAACGCCACGCGCGGCGGAGTAGGCGAACATGGATCTCTCCGTCGACGGCCAGGCCGTATTCGCTTCAACAGGGGGGCGGGCGTTCGATCCTGCGTTGCCCGTCATTATCTTCATTCACGGGGCGGGCAATGACCATTCGGTGTGGCAGATGCCCGCCCGCCATTTCGCTTATCATGGCCGCTCGGTCCTCGCGGTGGACCTCCCCGGTCATGGCCGGTCGGGCGGTGCGCCGCTTAAAAGCCTCGGTGAAATCGCCGACTGGATCGGCCGCCTTATGGATGCCGCCGGGTTGGAAAAAGTCGCGCTGGTCGGGCACAGCATGGGGGGCATGATCGCGCTGGCGGCCGCGGCGGCGCTGGGCGAGCGCATCGTGGCGCTGGCGATGCTGGGTGTCGCGACAAAAATCCCGGTTCATCCGGACTTGCTGGCGGCGGCGCGGCGCGACGACCATCTCGCCATCGACCTCATTACCTCTTGGGGATTCAGCGGCGCTTCGCAACTCGGCGGCAACCGGGTGCCCGGCCTGTGGATGACGGGCGGCGGCACGCGGCTTCTGGAAAAAATTCCTGATGGTGTGCTGGGCAACGATCTTGCCGCCTGCGACGCCTTCGAGGACGCCAAGGAACAGGCCCAACGGGTTACCTGCCCGAGCCTTATCGTGCTGGGGTCGCGTGATATGATGACGCCGCCCAAGGGCGGGCACGAGCTGGCGCAGGCCATGAAGGACGTTCAAATCGTGACCTTGGCCGAATGCGGCCACATGATGCTGAGCGAGCGACCCAACGAGACCCTCGATGCGCTCAAGCAGGTGCTCTAGTGGATAAGACGAGCGGAATGTTCTCGCTGGCCGGCGATGTCGCGCTGGTAACCGGCGCCTCCAGCGGGCTCGGACGGCATTTCGCGGTAACCCTTGCCAAGGCGGGCGCGACGGTCGCAATCGCGGCCCGACGCACCGATCTGCTTGCATCCCTGGCCGATGAGATCGAGAGCGCGGGAGGCTGCGCTCTCCCGGTCTCGCTCGACGTTACCGATGCCCAGAGCGTCGCCCAGGCTGTAGGTGCGGCGACGGAAGAACTCGGCCCGATCACGATCCTGGTCAACAACGCGGGGTTTGCGGTCGATAAAAGGCTGATGGACACCGATGAATCCGATTGGGACATTGTCGTTGATACCAACCTGAAAGGCGCGTGGCTGATGGCGCGCGAGACCGCCAAGGCGATGATCCGCGACGGCGTTGACGGCCGGATCATCAACATCGCGTCCATCCTCGGTATCACCGCGACCGCCCGCGTGCACGACTACGCCGCGTCCAAAGCGGGGCTTATCCAGTTGACCCGGACACTAGCCGTCGAGCTGGCCCGCGATAAAATCCGCGTCAACGCGATCGCGCCCGGCTATGTCGAGACCGATCTGAACCGGGACTATTTGAGAGGGCAAGGCGGCGAGAAACTGAAAAAACGCGTGCCGCTGCGCCGGTT
>CAZPMO010000019.1:0-244 GCA_964587515.1 uncultured Rhodospirillaceae bacterium
GGCGCGCCGACATGCTGGGACCCATGGCGCAACAGCTGGTGCCGGGCTTGCGCATCGAGGGGGGAGAACGCTGGATGGGCTACCGGCCGGCGCTGCCCGACAGCGTGGCGGTAATCGGCCCCGCGCCCACCGCGCGCGCGGTCTTCCTCGCCTTCGGCCACGGCCATCTCGGGCTGACCCTGGGCGCGATCACCGGCCGGCTGATCGCGGACCTCGCCGCCGGCCGCGATCCCGGCCTCGACAT
>CAZPMO010000019.1:254-43432 GCA_964587515.1 uncultured Rhodospirillaceae bacterium
CGCCGACCGCTTTTAGGATTTTAAGGCGATGGCCGCGGCGCCGGCGGCGATCATCAGGATGCCCGCGATGCGGCCGCCGCCGAAGCTTACGGGCGTGATCTTTTCGATGAAGACGAAGGCGGCGATGGCGGCGATCCACAGCAGGTTCATCACGCCGCCCACGAACAGCAGCCCCATCAGCACCCAGCAGCAGCCGACGCAGAACGCGCCATGTTCCAGCCCCATGCGCAGCGCGCCCCACGCGCCCGGGCGCCACGCCGTGGTGACGAAGGCGAGCGGCGAGCGGCAATGGCGAAGGCAGACATCCTTTATCGGCGTCCACTGATAGAGGCCGGCCGCGATCAGCAGCGCGCCGCCCAGCGCCGGGCTTGAACTCACCATCATCGGCGACAGCAGCGCCGCCGCGTCCAGCGCCCATTGCAGCATGGTCGCGACGACGCTGAAGCCGGTCCAGACGATGATATACCCCCGCGACAAATATGCCGACCGGGGCGAAGTGCTGGCCGCGTTCGCGGCCGCGACGGCTGACCATGGCGTAAAGCAGGATCATGGGCGCGGCGGACGGCACCATCATGCCGACCATCATCACCGCCCACATCACCAGCATCATCGCGAAATCAATGCCGGTCCAGGGACGCACTCCCATCACGGCCGCGCCCTCGCCCATGCCGGCGGCGATCCACGCGAGATAGGCCCAGGCCAGCGCGGTCACGCCGACCAAGGCGGCCAGCACCACCAGGCGGTCGCGCTTTAAAATATTCTCTAGCGTCGTGCGGTTGGTCATACGGAAATCATACCCAAGCGCGCCGCATCTTGCACACCCGCGCGGCCGCGCCGTAAGCTGGCGTGGAACGCGGGAGACGGGCGATGGATTTCGAATTATCGGCGGCGCAAAAGGATCTGCAGGCGCGCGCGCGGGCGTTGGCCGAGGGGCCCGTGGCGGCGCGCGCGGCGGACGTGGACGAAAGCCGCGACTATCCCTGGGACAATGTGAAGCTGCTCAACGACGGCGGCTTCATGGGCATGACGATCCCAACCGAATATGGCGGCGGCGGGCTTACCTTCCTCGACGCGGCGCTGGTGATCGAGGAAATGGCGAAGGCGTGCGCGGTCACCGGGCGCATCGCGGTGGAATCCAATATGGGCGCGATCTCGGCGGTGATGGCCTACGGCGCCGAGGACCAGAAACGCCAGTGGGCCGATGGCGTGCTGGCCGGCGACAAACCGGCGATCTGCATTACCGAACCCGAAGCCGGTTCCGCCGCCAGCGAAATGACCACCCGCGCCGACAAGCGCGGTGATGTCTATGTGGTCAACGGCAAGAAGCACTGGATCACCGGCGGCGGTGTCTCGCGGCTGCACCTGATTTTCGCGCGCGTTTATGACGAGCGCGGCGAGGAACAAGGCATCGGCGGGTTCATCGCGGTGCGCGACGAGACGCCGGGACTGCGTATCGGCGCGCGCGAACGCACCATGGGCCTGCGCGGCATTCCCGAGGCCGAGGTCATTTGCGAGGACATGGAGGTTGCGGCGTCGGCGCTGGTGCTGCCGCCGCGCGGCCTGCGCAAGGGCTTCGCCGATCTGATGAACGCCTATAACAGCCAGCGCGTCGGCGCGGCGACCGTGGCGCTCGGCGTCGCCGAGGGCGCCTATCGCCACGCGCTCGCTTATGCCGGCGAGCGCGAGCAGTTCGGCCGGCCGATCGCCGAGTTCCAGGGGCTGCAATGGATTCTGGCCGACATGTCGGTCCAGATCGAGGCGTCCCGCACGATGATCCACCGGGCCGCCGCCAGCGCCGGAGACGCCTTTCCCGACGTGCTGATGGCCGCCCAGGCCAAGGTGCTGGCCGCCGACATGGCCATCAAGGTGACCAACGACGCGCTGCAGGTGTTCGGCGCGGCGGGTTATTCGCAGTCGCGGCCGCTCGAGCGCATGGTGCGCGACGCGCGCATGTTCGCGATCGCCGGCGGCACCGCGCAAATTCTGCGTACCTTGATCGCGACGCGCATTCTCGACCGCAAGCTGCCGCAAACCCGCGACGGCCATCTGCGCCTGGCCGAGGCGGCGGCGAAGCGCGACGCCGCCGAGTAGCCGGGACGCTTGCCACCAATGCGCCCGCCGCATAATGTTTCTCCAAATATAAGAACCAGGGAGACGGAGGCATGGTGGCGCCGCTCGAAGTCATCACTTTCCCGGGCACCGGAAGCATCGTTCACTTCATCGGCGACGAAAAAGGTTTCTACGCCGATGCCGGGATCGAGGTGAACGTCACCGGGACGCCGAACTCGGTCTACCAGATCACCAATTTCCACGACGGCAAGTTCGACATCGCCTCGACCGCCATCGACAATATCGTGGCTTATACCGAGGGTCAGGGACCGGCCGAACTCGACGGCGAGCCGGACTTCGCCGTGGTCATGGGCGGTGCGCAGATCGAATTACCCTTCATCGTCGCTGGCGATATTCACACCTACGACGACCTCAAGGGCCGCTCCATCGCCCTCGACGCGTTGACGACCGGGTTCGCCTTCATTCTATACAGAATGTTGGAGAATGCGGGGCTGAAACCGGGCGATTACGCCCTGGCTTCGGTCGGCGGCACCGACAAGCGCTGGGAATCGCTGAAGGCGGGAGAGCATGTCGGCGCGCTGCTCAACGACCCATTCTCGAAGTTCGCGATCGATGCCGGGTTCCGCCAGCTCGACTCCAGCGTCGATGTGCTCGACCACTACCAGGCCGGCATTTTCGCGGTGCGCCGTCGGTGGGCGGCCGAAAACGAGGGCCGGCTGGTGGCTTTCATCGGCGCTCATCTCAGGATTCTCGATTGGTTCCTCGATCCCGCCAACCGCGATGAATCGGCGGAAATCATGTCCCGCAACCTGCCAGAGATCGGTGACTCCGCGGCCTCGGCGGCGATCGACCGGCTGACCTCGCCGCGCACCGGCTTCACGCCGAAGGCGGCGCTCGACATGGCAGGCGTCGAAACCGTACTGGCGCTCAGGAGCCAATATGCCGAGCCCAGGAAAAAGCTGACGGATGCGGCGAAATATATCGATCTCGGCTATTACGAAAAAGCGCTGAACTCTTAGCGGCGTTGGTATACGATTATTCGCTATGGGCGCGATGACGCCCGCAAAACATCGGGAGGATGACATGCTCAAGAAACTCTCACGACTCGGTCTGACCGCCAGTCTCTTGGTCGGCCTGGGCGCCGGCATGGTTTCGGCGGAGCCACTGAAGATTCGTATTCAATGGTCTGTAACCCCGGCCCACCTCACGCCGCTGATCCCCCACGCGCCGAAGAATATCTATAAGCACTGGGGCAAGTCCTACATCGTCGAGCCGGTCCGCATGCGCGGCAGCGGTCCCGCCTTGCAGGCGGTCGCCGCCGGCGAGATCGAATTCGGCGGGATCAGCGTCCAGGCGATGACTCTCGGCATAAAGCGGGCGAAGCTCGACCTGCGCGTCATCGCCCAGATCATGTCGGGCGGCGTCGAAGGCTGGGCGTCGTCGGAATTCTATGTCCGCAAGTCCGACAAAATAAATTCCTTCAAGGACGTGAAGGGACGCATCGTCGCGGTCAACGCGTTCGGCGGCACGGTCGACGCCTCGATTCGCGCCATGGCCTCGCGCGCCGGCCTGACTCCCGCCAAGGACTTTCAGGTGGTTGAGGTCCGGTTCCCCGCGATGCTGCCGGCGCTGCAGTCCAAGCGGATCGATCTCACGATCCTGGTTACGCCGTTCAACCTGATCGCCCAGAAGAAGGGTGGTTTCAAGAAACTGTTCACCATGTCCGACGCGCTGGGCGCGACCGAGACGCTGCAGTGGATCGGCAAGGCGGATTTCGTGAAGAAGAACCGCGCCGCGCTGGTTGACTTCCTGGAGGACAATCTGCGTTTCCGCCAGTGGGCCTACAATCCCGCGAACCGCGACAAGCTGACAGCGATCATCTCCAAGGTCACCAAGCGCCCGGCCAAGAACTACGCGGCTTGGGCCTTCACCAGGAAGGATAACTTCCGCCATCCGCTGGCGCTGACCAATGTCAAGCGTATGCAGAGGAACCTCGACGATCTCAACAAGTTGGGCGTTCTCGATCAAAACCTCGATATTTCGAAATATGTCGACATGAGCCTCGCCAAGGAGGCCGCGAAGCGCCTTAAGAACATGTGATGGCGCATCGCGCAGGACACCGGTGGAGCCACGTCCGATGACGCAATCCGCGAATGGCGTCGGCATCACCATCGATGGCGTCGCACACGAGTACCGGCCGCCGCGCGGGCGGCCGGTACTCGCCATCGACCGGCTGTCGCTGGAGGTTGCCGACCGCGAATTCATTGCGCTGCTCGGGCCTTCGGGTTGCGGCAAATCAACTTTGCTTTACCTGATGGGCGGCTTCATGCCGCTGCAGCAGGGTGCCATTTCGGTTAACGGAGCGCCGGTTTCCGGACCCGGACCCGACCGCGGAATCGTGTTCCAGCACTTCGCGCTGTTCCCCTGGAAATCGGTGCGCGACAACGTGCTCTACGGTCTCGAAAAGCAGCGCGTGGCAAAGGCCGAAAGGCTGGAGATCGCGCAGAATTATATCGAACTCGTCGGGCTTACGGGCTTCGAGGACAGCTTCCCCTCGCAGCTTTCCGGCGGCATGAAACAACGCGTCGCCATCGCGCGCACGCTGGCCATCAGCCCCAATACCCTGCTGATGGACGAGCCGTTCGGCGCGCTCGACGCGCAAACGCGAAGCCTGATGCAGGAAGAGCTGATCGGCATCTGGAACCGTTCGCCGACCACCGTGGTATTCGTGACCCATGACGTGCGCGAGGCGGTCCTGCTGGCCGACCGGGTCGCGGTGATGACCGCAAGGCCGGGTCGGCTGAAGGAAATCGTCGATACCAAGTTCGACGGCGGCGCCGATACCGAGACCACCAAGTCGCCGGAATTCCTCGACAAGGTCGATTACATCTGGGGGCTGGTGCGCGAGGAAGCGATCGCGGCAGATCTGGAAAAGAGCCAGTGACGGCGGTCGCGACCCTGTGGCGCTACACGCCGCTGCTGATCCTGGCGTTGGTCTGGGAAGCCATAACGCGCCTCGGACTTGTTTCGGAGTATGCGCTGCCGCCGCTGAGCAACGTCATTACGTCGTTCCTCGGCTTGCTGGTCGATGAACTCCTGCCCAACACCTTGCGCTCGGTCGTGCGCGGCGGCATCGGATTCCTCTGCGCTGTGATTTTCGGCGTTCTCGCCGGGGTGTTGATGGCCTGGTACCGTCCGGTGCGTATCCTGGTGAATCCGGTCATGCGGTGTTTCTATCCGATGCCGAAGTCGGCGCTGATCCCGCTGACAATCATGTGGATCGGCCTCGGCGATGCATCCAAGATGACGCTGATCTTCATCGGCTGCTTGCTGCCGATCGTGATGAGTTCGTTCAACGCGGCGCGCGGCGTGGATCAGGTGCTGATCTGGTCGGCGCGCGGCCTCGGCGCGTCGGAGCGCGAGGTGCTGTGGGAAATCGTGGTGCCCGCGTCGTTGCCCGAGATCCTCAACGGGATTCGCACTTCACTGGCGCTTTCGTTCATCCTGATGGTGAGTTCGGAACTGATCATCGCCAATAACGGCATCGGCTATCTGATCGATCTGCTGGGCGAGGGTGGCGATTACGCCGGCATGTTCGCCGGCGTGATTACGATCTCGGCGGTCGGATTCTTCGCCGATCGGGGCTATGTGGCGCTGATGCGCCGTATCCTGATTTGGCGGGAGTGAGTGATGGCGGGGCTTCCACGCGCGCTTCCGGCTCGGGAACCGACGCTGCTCGATTGGGCGCGTCGCATGTTCAACACGTTCGGCCCGTTCGTGTCGATCGGCTTCTTCCTGATCGCCTGGGAAACGGCCTCCCGCCTCGGGCTGGTGATCGAATTTCTGCTGCCGCCCTTGTCGGTGGTGCTGACGCGCATCGGCGTCGATCTGATCTCGGGGACGTTGCTGATCGATATCGGCATCACTCTGTACCGCACGCTGGTGGCTTTCGCGTTGGCCGTTGTGATCGGCGTTACGCTCGGGATACTGATCCCGCGCGTGAACTCGGTGCGCTGGTTCTTCGACCCCATCGTTTCGATCGCCCTGCCCATGCCCAAGATCGCGCTGCTGCCGATCTTCATGCTGTGGTTCGGCCTGTTCGATATGTCGAAAATTCTGATGGTGGCGTTTTCGGCGTCGTTTCAGATCATCATCGCGACCTGGTCCGGGACCCAGAACGTCGAGCGCGAGCTGATCTGGTCGGCGCGCAGCCTCGGCGCCTCCAATCGCCAGGTGCTGTGGGAGGTGATCCTCCCGGGCGCGATGCCGCAGATCCTCACCGGACTTCAGATCGCCATGCCGGTGTGTCTGATCGTGGTGCTGGTCACCGAGATGGTGATGGGCGGACAGGGGCTCGGTGATTCGATGCTGAGGAGCGCGCGCTACGTGGATTCGCCCGGCGTGTTCGCCGGCATCGTCGAGATCGGCGTGCTCGGTTTCTGCGTCATCCGGACGATGGAAATTGTTCGCCGCCGGCTGCTCGCCTGGCACCCCGAAGCGCTCAAGGAAGAGACCACGGTCTAGCCCGCGTTTCCCCTGCTCGTATATACTCGCCGCCAGTCAGGCATGGGATAAGGGCAGGCGATGATTGTGGTGATATTTCAGGTGAAGGCGAAAGACGGGAAATCCGGCGATTATTTCGATCTCGCGGGCGAACTTCGCCCGGAAGTCGAGGCCATCGACGGGTTCATTTCGGTCGAACGGTTCGAAAGCGTCACCAACCCCGGCAAATTCGTCTCGCTGTCGTTCTGGCGCGACGAGCAGGCGGTCGAGGCATGGCGCGCCCATGCCGGCCATCAACTGGCCCAGGCGCGCGGTAAGGCCGAAATCTTCGAGGATTTCCGTATTTCGGTGACCGACGTGCTGCGTGATTACACTCTCGCCGACCGGGCCGGCAAATGACCGGTGATTCGGTCGGAAAAGGCGAAAAGTCCGGCCGTTCCGAAGACCGGCATGCGCGTGAGGCGGAAGCGCTACGCGAAAACCTGAAACGCCGCAAGGCCCAGCAACGCGGCCGCGAGACTCCGCAAGACGCGGTCAACTCGGAACCCGCCCAGGACAAGCCCGCTAAAATCGTCCCGGGGTAGCGCCACGCGCCAGCTCTCCTTATATATCAGCGGCAAGGCGGCCTTTCGGGGGCCGCCAATGGTTATTTTCGCGTATTTGCATGGATAAGATCAGGATACGGGGCGGCAACCGGCTGGCGGGCGCGGTGCCCATCGTGGGCGCGAAAAACGCGGCGTTGCCGCTGCTGACCGCCAGTCTGCTGACGGACGAGACGCTAACGCTCGCGAACCTGCCCGGCGTGGTCGACATCCGGACCATGGTGAGCCTGCTCGAACGCCATGGCGTCACGGTGAGCGAGAACGGAGCGGCCAAGAACGGCCATGCAGGGCATACGCTGTCCCTCAACGGCGGTTCGGTGTCCGACACCACCGCGCCCTACGATCTGGTCCGCAAGATGCGCGCATCCGTGCTGGTGCTGGCGCCGCTGGTCGCCCGCTTCGGCGAGGCCCGCGTGTCGCTGCCCGGCGGTTGTGCGATCGGCACCCGGCCGGTCGATCTGCACCTCAAGGCGCTCGCCCAGCTCGGCGCCGAGATAGAGCTCGAAGAAGGCTATATCCGCGCGGCGGCGCCGCGCGGTCTCACCGGCGCGAATATCGTTTTCCCGTCGGTCTCCGTCGGGGCCACCGAAAACATTCTGATGGGCGCGTGCCTCGCGAAAGGCGAGACGGTATTGTCCAACGCGGCCCGCGAACCGGAGGTCGCCGACCTCGCCCAATGTCTCGTCGCCATGGGGGCGGAGATTGAGGGGATCGGCACCGATACGCTTCGTATCCAGGGGGTTGACCGGCTTTCCGGGGCCAGCCACGCGGTCCTCGCCGACCGCATCGAGGCGGGGACCTATGCCATCGCGGCGGCGATTACCGGCGGCGACGTCGTCCTGAAAGGCGCGCGCGCCGATCTCATGGAAGCGCTGTTGGAGAAGCTATCCGAGGCCGGGGTCACCGTCACCGATTCCGACGACGGCATACGGATCTCGGCCGGTAATGCGCGGCTTACGGGCGTCGATGTGATGACCGAGCCGTTCCCCGGTTTCGCGACCGACATGCAGGCCCAGATGATGACCTTGATGACCGTCGCCGAGGGCGCCGCGATGATCACCGAGACCATATTTGAAAACCGCTTCATGCACGTGCCCGAACTCGCCCGCATGGGCGCCAACATCAACGTGCACGGCGCGACCGCGATGGTGCGCGGCGTGCCCGCGCTGACCGGGGCCGAGGTGATGGCGACTGATCTTCGCGCCTCGTCGTCGCTGGTGCTGGCGGGCCTCGCCGCCGAAGGCGAGACGGTGGTGCGGCGGGTCTATCATCTCGATCGCGGTTATGAGCGGCTGGAGGAAAAGCTTGCCGCCTGTGGCGCCGACATCGAGCGCTTGCCCGACTGAGGAACGGATGGCCGGACGATTAAGGCTCAAGGCAACCGATCCCGAGGATCTCGCGGTGATCGCTTCGTTCCTGCAGGACGCGATCGTGCCCATCCAGGAAATGTCGTTTCAGCCCGCCGAGGCCCGTTTCGTGATCGCCGCGACCCGGTTCAGGTGGGAAGACGCCGGCGATACCCACGAAGACGGTCGCATCTACGAACGCCAGCTTTGCGGGCTGAGTTTCGATGGGGTGAGGACGGCGCGGGTGCGCGGCATCGACCGGACGCGGGCGGGTGAAATCCTGTCGCTGTTGACCGTGACCGCGAACGAGGACGCGACGATCGACCTGATCTTCGCCGGCGGCGGCGTAATTCGGCTGGAGATCGAGGGGATCCTGTGCCATTTAGACGACTTCGATGAACCCTGGCCGACCATGTGGCGGCCGAACCACCCCGACGCGGAAGCGCCGGAGGGTTGAACGTGGCCCGGGTGCCACGGAGAAAAATTTTGACGTCGACGCAAAACAAAAGCGATGCGCTGGTTTTGGCGCTGCCGAGGGGCCGCATTCTCGATGAGTTGCAGCCGGTCCTGGCGCGCGCCGGGATCGTGCCCGAGGCCGCCTTCGCCGACGATAGCGCGCGTCAGCTCGAATTCGCCACCAACATCCCGGGTCTTTCCATCATCCGCGTGCGCAGTTTCGATGTGGCCACTTTCGTTGCTTTCGGCGCGGCGCAGATCGGCGTTGCCGGCAACGACGTGCTTTTGGAATTCGATTACCCGGAAATCTATGCGCCGCTGGATCTGGGCATCGGCCGGTGCCGCATGGCGGTCGCAGCGCCACCGGCGTTAATCGAGGCCGAGCGGCCGCAGACCTGGAGCCACGTTCGCGTCGCCACCAAATATCCACGCATCACGCGGCGCCACTTCGCGGCGCGCGGCGTACAGGCGGAATGCATCAAGCTCAACGGCGCCATGGAACTCGCGCCCAATCTTGGCCTGTGCCGGCGTATCGTCGACCTGGTTTCGTCGGGCGCGACGTTGAAGGCAAACGGGTTGGTCGAGGTGGAGAATATCGCCGAAATAAGCTCCCGTCTGATCGTCAACCGGGCGGCCCTGAAAACCCGGTCGCCCCAGATCAGCGGCTGGATCGAACGCTTCCGCGAGGCGGTCGATGGTCCTCAGGCTTGATACAACGCATAGCGGCTTCGAGGCCGCCTTCGACGACTTCCTGACCCGGACGCGGGAGGCGGCAAGCGAAATCCGCGCCGATGTCGCGGCGATCATCATCGACGTGCGCGCGCGTGGCGACGCGGCGCTGCTCGATTATACCGCGCGGTTCGACCGGCTCGCCGTCGCGGACGCATCCATGCTGCGGGTCGGGGCCGGGGAAATCTCGGCAGCGCGAAATTCGTGCGATGGCGACGCGCTGGCCGCCCTTGAATTCGCCCATGATCGCATCGTCGGGTTTCACCGCCGGCAAATGCCCGAAGCGCTCGAATACACCGACCAGGCCGGGGTGCGGCTGGGCGCGCGCTGGACGCCGATCGGCGCGGTCGGGCTCTACGTGCCGGGCGGCACCGCCGCCTATCCGTCCTCGGTTCTGATGAATGCCGCGCCCGCGCGCGTCGCCGGGGTGGAGCGCATCGCCATGGTGGTTCCCGCACCCGATGGCAACCTGAATCCGCTGGTGCTTGCCGCCGCCGCGATTGCCGGGGTCGAGGAGATATGGCGCATCGGCGGCGCGCAGGCGATCGCGGCGCTGGCCCATGGCACGGACGCGATCGCCCCGGTCGACAAAATCACCGGCCCCGGCAACGCCTGGGTCGCCGAGGCCAAGCGCCAGGTATTCGGCGTCGTCGGCATCGACATGATCGCCGGACCGTCGGAAATCCTGGTCGTCGCCGATTCCGCCAACGATCCCGCCTGGATCGCCGCCGACCTGCTGTCACAGGCGGAACACGACACCAGCGCCCAGGCGGTGCTGATCACCGATGACGCCGCGTTCGCCGACAAGGTCGTCTCGGCGGTCGAGGATTGTCTGTCGCGCCTGCCGCGCGCCGCCATCGCGCGCGAGAGCTGGGAGGCGAACGGCGCCGTTATGGTCGTACCCGGTCTTGCCGACGCGATGCCCTTGATCGACCGCATCGCGCCCGAGCATCTGGAACTCGCGGTCGCCGAGCCCGATCCCCTTGCGGCCGGGGTGCGGAACGCGGGCGCGATTTTCCTCGGCCGATACACGCCCGAAGCGGTCGGAGATTATGTGGCCGGACCAAATCACGTGCTGCCAACATCGCGCAGCGCGCGGTTCTCATCGGGTCTCGGCGTGCTTGATTTCATGAAGCGCACCACCATCGTCGGATGCGACGCGGATTCGCTCGCTGCGATCGGGCCGTCGGCGGCGACGCTGGCCGAGGCAGAAGGGCTCGATGCCCACGCCTTGTCGGTGTCGATCCGGCTCGGCCGCGACGCCGACGGGTAGGCGCGCATGGTCGACGATAGCCGACGGCTGGTCGATGTCGTGCTGGATGAAACTTCGGTGGTCCGACGCAGCGCCGAGGTCGAGCATGAGCGTGCGGTGGCGATCTTCGACATCCTCGAGGATAATGATTTCGCGCTCACCGGCGGCGCAGCCGGGCCGTATCGACTCAGTATCGGGATCGAGGAAAACCGCCTGAGCTTGAACGTGCGCGATGGCGACGACGGTGAATTGGCGCATGTGCGCGTGCCCTTGGCGCCGTTCCGATCGGTAATCCGCGACTATTTCACCGTGTGCGAGGCCTATTACGAAGCCATCAAGTCCGCCACCCGCGCCCGCATCGAGGCTATCGACATGGGGCGACGCGGGCTGCACGACGAGGGGGCGGATATCCTGCGCCAGCGCCTCGCGCCCAATATTTCCGTCGATGACAACACCGCCAGGCGTCTATTCACCCTGGTCTGCGTGCTGCACGTGAGGGGTTAGAAGGCGGTGCCGTCGAGCGTCCTGTTCCTGTGCGGCGAAAATGCGTTGCGTTCGCCCATGGCCGAAGCGATCGGCAAGCACCATTTCGGCAATCGCATTTATATCGATTCTGCGGGCGTACGGGCGGGTGAGATCGATGCGCTGGCCATCGCGGTGCTGGCCGAGGACGGCATCGATCTGTCGAACCACAAGTCGAAACGGCTCGATGATCTGATGGGTTCCTCGTTCGACCTGGTGATTTCCCTGACCCCGGAGGCGCAGCACAAGGCGGTCGAGTTGACGCGGTCGTCATCGGTCGAACTCGAATATTGGCCGATGCCGGACCCCTCGGTGTTCGAGGGTAATCGCGAACGCCGCCTCGCCGCCTACCGCGAACTGCGCGATGTGCTGAACAAACGCATTATCGATCGGTTGGGTGACGCGCCGGACCCCGAAACCTCTTGACGGTCCGAAGCCTACGCCGCATCAATCGGTTACTTTGAATGCGGTGTCCTCACAGCGTCTGATCCTCGCCTCCGCCTCGCCCCGGCGGCTTGATCTGCTGCGTCAGGTCGGGATCGTTCCCGACCAGGTACTGCCGGCCGAAATCGACGAGACGCCGCGCCGTGGTGAACTGCCCGCCGCGCTCGTCCTCCGTCTCGCCGAAGCGAAGGCCCGCGCGGTGGCGACTATGAACGAAGGGGCCTGGATTTTGGGTGCCGACACGGTGGTCGCCTGCGGCCGGCGCATTCTGCCCAAGCCCGATGATGAGGCGGCGGCGCGGTGCTGTCTCGCGCTGCTGTCCGGGCGGCGCCACCGCGTATTTGGCGGCGTCTGCGTAATCGACGCGCAAGGCGGTGGCCATCTCCGCCGTACGATGACGGCGGTTGGGTTCAAACGGCTGAGCCAGGTCGAAATCGACGACTACATTTCGTCCGGGGAATGGCGCGGCAAGGCCGGCGCCTATGCGATCCAGGGTCTGGCCGGCGCATTCGTCACCGGCGTCACCGGTTCCTATTTCAATGTCGTCGGGTTACCCTTGTATGAGACCCTGACGCTTCTGGAGGGTCTCGGCTTTCGCCGCGACGGGGGAAAATCGCGTGAGTGACGAATTGCTCGTCAACGTCATGCCGGGCGAGATTCGCGCGGCGGTGGTGTCTGAGTCCGCACTGGTCGAGCTGTTCATCGAGCGCGACCGTCGCGCCAGCATGGTCGGTAACATCTGTCTCGGCCGGGTCGAGCGCGTGGTGCCCGGTATGGACGCGGCCTTCGTCGATATAGGCACCGGGCGCTCGGGGTTCATCGGCCTCGACGCCGCCCGCGATGGGGTGGGCCGTGCCGAGGCGGGCGGCGACCGGGGCCGGATCGCCGATTATCTGACCGAAGGCGAGGCGATCACGGTGCAGGTCGTCAAGGATTCAATCGGCGGCAAGGGCCCTCAGCTTGCCCGTCGGATCACGCTGCCGGGCCGCTATCTGGTCTACACGCCGACCCAGTCGCGGGTCGCGGTGTCGCGCCAGATCGAAGACGAGAACGAGCAGGAACGGCTGTCGGACCTGATGGCCGGAATCGCCGAACCCGGCGAGGGTTTTATCCTGCGTACCGCGTCGGCCGGCGCGGACGCGGACGAGCTTGAAGACGACGCGGAATATCTGCGCGAGTTGTGGATCGATATCGAGGCGATCCTGGATCAGGCGAGCGCGCCGGCGCTGTTGCACGGTGAGCTTGACCCGCTGCTGCGCATCTTCCGCGACCACGTGCATGACGACATGTCGGCGATCCGCATCGATGATCGGGCGGGCTGCAATGAAGCGCGCGGCTTCTGCGCCCGCTTCATGCCGCACATGGAGGACCGGATCGAATTTCACGATGGTCCCGAACCGGTGTTCGAGCTTTACGATGTGGAAGACGAGATCGCGCGCGCCCGAGAACCCCGGCTTGGCCTGCCGTCCGGTGGCGGCATCGTGATCGAATCAACCGAGGCGCTGACCGCCATCGACACCAATTCGGGCAGTTTCACCGGCGCCTCCCGCCTCGCCGAGACCGCGCTCTACACAAACCTCGAAGCCGCCGAGGAAATCGCGCGTGAGATCAGGCTGCGCAATATCGGTGGGCTGATCATCATAGATTTCATTCATCTCGACGACGACGATGACTGGGAACGGGTCATTGTGGCGCTCGAGGACGCGCTGGCGCTGGATCGCAATCCCAGCCGGGTGATGGGGCTGACGGAAGCGGGGCTGGTCGAGGTGACTCGCCGCCGCCGCCGCGAATCGCTCGATCAGGCACTATCCGAGTGGTGCGTGCCCTGCGCCGGCACCGGCCGCGTCTCGACCGGCGAGACGGTCGCCCATGAGGTCATGCGGGCGCTGCGCCGCGAGGCGCGCGCGGGGCGTCCCGGAACGCTGGCCGTCGGCGCGGCGGCCGATGTGATCGATGCAATGGAAGACGAGGCGGCGACGGCGTTCGAGGAACTATCGGCGTCGCTTGGGCGCAAGATCTTGCTGCGCCGCGAGCCCGGCTACGGGCGCGATCATTTCGATATCACCGTGGAGTAAATTATGGCCGGGAATGCGAAATGTCCGATTTGCGGCGGCGCCCGGGAGACGCGCTTCCGGCCGTTCTGTTCTCGGCGCTGCGCCGACCTCGATCTCGGACGCTGGTTTTCCGGGACCTACGCGGTGCCGGTGGTCGAGGAGCCGGACGGTTTCGAGGACACCGAAATTCCGCGCGAGGCGGCCAACGACGACGATGAATTTCTTTGATCACGGTTCCCGGCCGGGCTGGACACCGCCCGGCAATTTTCCTACAAGTTCAGACCAGTGCCCAGGTAGCTCAGTTGGTAGAGCACGTGACTGAAAATCACGGTGTCGGCTGTTCGATTCAGCCCCTGGGCACCATTTTTTTGTTCAGGCGCTGGTTTATCGCGGTTTTTCAATAAGCCGTCCGCCGTCTTTTGAGCGCGCAATGGCGCACCTGGCCGATCCACGAAGGGAATACCAATGTCCCCCGTCGCCATCCGATTCAGCGGCTATCAACCGCCCGCATCGGTTCACAGCCGGGCGGCGTCCGTGCTGGGCGCGGCGCTCATCGAACGTCTCGGGGACGAAGTCGACTTCCAGCTCGACGGCGACATCGTCCAGCAGGGCCGCAACGCCGCCGATCTTCTGGCCATGGTCGAGGCCGGCGAGACGACCATGTGCTATTTCTCGACCAGCTATCTGGCGGACCGGGCGCCCGAATTCGCGCTCCTGGACCTGCCCTTCGTGATCACCTCGCGGGATCAGGCCTATGCGGCGCTGGACGGCCCGCTCGGCGCGCTTTTGATGGAGAAGCTCGCGGCGGCCACCGGGTTTCGGGTGCTCGCCTTCTGGGACAATGGCTTTCGGCATTTTTCGAACCGCGTAGACCCGATCCGGACGCCCAGGCTGCGTGACAGGTGGCGGCTCACCATGGCGCTGACGAAATGGCCCAGCGTGCCGTCTTCCAGGCACTGCTTCACATAGGCGTATTTGGGATTGAAGCGCTGCGAATAGCCGATGGTGAATTTCACATCCATCTTTTCGGCCAGCGCCAGAAGCTCGTCGGCCTCTTCCAGGGTCAGCGCAATGGGCTTTTCGAGAAAGACGTGCTTGCCGGCGGCGAGGCAGTCGCGCGCCATGGGAAAATGGGTGGTCTCCGGCGTTGCGGAGATCATGATCGCCTCGATCTCGTTGATCTTCAGCAACTCCTGATAATCCGTCGTCGCCGACGCCGCCCGGGTATTGGTCGCCACCTCGTCGAGCCGTTCCAGATCGATCTCGGCAATGTGCAAATTCTCGACCAGCGGACTACCCGCGCATGCATCGGCGCGGATCCCGCCGCACCAGCCGGTCCCGATGATGCCCACATCGATCATTTTCATATGGTTTCTCCCGCTCCCCGAAGATCGCGGAAATTGTATGGAAGTCGGGCGTACCGGCGCAAGCCGGCATTTGAACTGGAATTTGTGGCTTTAACGCCGTCGGGCGCGGGTCAGGGCGGGGCGCAGCCAGGGGAGGCTCAGGCCGGTCAGGCCCATGACGATCCCCACCGGCGGCGCGGCGGTGACGATGGTGTCCTGCGGCAGGCCGGCGGCCACGCCGATCACAAGCCCGGCGAGGATCGCGCCGAGATAACCGTAGCAGAGGGAGCGGATGACCATGATTAACAAAACCTTAATTAATACGTTGTGAACTATAGTGTAAACTTCGTAAAATGTCAAATATTATTTATAGTTTATAAATCTGTATTAACTTTTATTAATATAGTCCTGGATTGGCGGTATTCGCGCTGTCTGGCCGGTTGGGTTATGCTACGCCGCGAATTTCGACCAGCAGAGGACCCCCCATGAGCGTATTGATTTTGCGGCCGCACGAGTTGCAGGGCCTGGTAACCATGAAGGATGCGATTGACGCCATTGAGCAGGGCTATCGCGAGGCCAATGATTTCCCGGTCATCAACGCGCCGCGCCGCCGTGTCCATTCGCCTGCCGGCGCGCGCGTTTCAAACTTCCCGGGCGGCGTGCACGGCCTCGGTGTGATCGGGTCATTGACGCGCGCCGAATTCGTCGCCCAGACCGAGACCAATCAGCGCTATTCCCACCGGGAGCACCCGGTCTATGTGCTGCACGATTCCAATAACGGCCATCTGCTGGCGGTGCTGTTCGGGGAGATCGACGAGAAGACGCTGGGACCGACCAGCCTGATGGCGCTCAGGACGGCGGCGACCAGCGGCGTGGGGTTCCGCCATTTGCCGCGCCGCGACGTGGAAACCGTCGGATTGCTGGGCTCGGGCGGGCAGGCAGCCAATCAACTGCTGGCCCTGAAATGCGAACGCCCCATCCGGCGCGTCCGGGTCTATAGCCGCGACCCAGAAAACCGCCGCCGTTTCGCCGAAACATATGGGCCCAAGCTGGAGCTCGACATCACGCCGGTGGACTCGATCGAAGACGCGATCCGCGGCGCCGACGTGATCGCCTGCGCCACCAGCACCAATGTCGCCCTGTTCGACGGCGAGGAGCTGGAACCGGGCCAGCACGTCACGGGCATCATTGGCAGCAATATCCAGCTCGTGAAGGGCGGGTTCCTGAAGAAGCGCCGGCGCGAGCTTGACGACAGGACCGCCGCGCGCGCCGACGTGATCGTCACCAACCTGCGCGAGGCGGTGGTCTCCGAAGAGCAGGGCGATCTGTTCGAGCCCATGGAGAAGGGGCTGATCCGGCTTGAGGACATTTACGAGCTCGGCGAGTTGTCAGCCGGTAAATGCGCGGGTCGTACATCGGACGACCAAATCACCTATCACAAGAACAATAGTGGCACCGGAGTTTCCGATCTTGCTCTGGCGATGCGCGCGTACCTGCTCGCCAAGGAAGACGGGCGCGGCATCGAGATCGACCTCGAACCGAATTAGGACTCGAAGATTTCGATTTTCATTGGTGTGCCGCGATAGAACGGGCAGTTCGACAGCGCCACCAGACAATCCATGATCGCCTCGAACTCGATGTAATCGCCCGGCTTCGAGACGCCGTCCTCGAGCACCCAGCGCCGGTGATCGCAGTCGTGATGGTAGTTCATGAACAGATCCATGGTGTCCGGCACGTCCTCGGGGAGCAGTCCGTGCGCCGCGATCACGCCGGCGATGATCTCGTGGCAGCCGTCCTTTTCCCCCTGGCCCATGGCGGCATAGAGACGCTGGTTGCACATGCGCCCATGAACGTCGTGCATGCCCTTGATGGCCGGCGTGTCGGCGGTGATGCGCATCATTTCGTTATTGATCGTCGACATCAGGCAATCGCCCACCAGCAGATGATCGCGCGGGTAAAAATTTCCGTCCTCCACCACGCCGGCGCGCGAGCGTGAATAGGCGCAGGAGAGTTTCTCGCGCGGGTTCGCGGTATTGAACACCGCCATGTCGACGACCTGGCGGCCTTCCACATCGGTAACCCGCAGACGCTGCCCCGCCGTCACGGTCAGCGCGATCCCCGTCGCGGGCGCGAGGATTGATTCATGAACCGTCGCCATGGCGCTTGGTATATCATGCCGCTCAATTAATAAGGAGGCGGTTATGGCGGCACGGCCCGGGATCATGTTCGACGGTTTCGACAATGCGCGCGAGATGGTGGAGACCGCGCGCGCGGCGGAGCAGGCCGGCGCGGCCAGCATCTGGATGGCGCAGCATATGGGCTGGCGCGAAGCGGTTGCGGCGTGCGGCGCCTTCGCGGTCACCACCGAGCGCGCCATGCTGGTGCCGACCGCCATCAGCCCCTATCTCTGGCATCCGGTGGCGACGGCGATGTCGTTCGCGACCCTGGCGGAACTCGCGCCCGGCCGCGCCGCCGTCGCGGTCTCGATCGGCAATCTCCTGAACCTCCGGGAATCGGGCTGGCAACCGGAAAAGCCGGTCCGCGCGATCCGCGAATTCGTGGAAGACCTGCGCGCCCTGTGGCGGGGCGAAGCGGTGAGCCGTGAAGCGGTCTCCTATCGCCTCGACGGCGCGCGGCTGCATTTTGAACCACCCGGGCAGATCCCGGTCTATATCGCCTCGACCGGTCCGCAAGTATTGGGGTTGGCCGGGCGCATCGCCGACGGCGTCCTGCTCTCCGGCGGGATATCGCTCGCCTATACCCGCCAATGCCTTGAGCATACCGAAGAAGGGCGCAAGTCCGCGGCGCACGCCGCGGAAGATTTCTCGCGCGCCAGCTTTATCTTTTTCGCGGTGTCGGAAAACGGAAAAGACGCCATTGACGAGGTGCGCCGCAAGCTCGCCTATGTCTTCCGCAACAAACTCCAGGCCGGCAATATCGCATCGGCCGGCCTGCCCATCGATCACGAGGCGATCATCGCGGCCGTCGAACGCCGCGACCTCGATGCGGCGGCCGCGCTGGTGTCGGATGACGCGGTCGAAGCCTTCGGCGTCGCCGGCACGCCGGCGCAATGCCGCGATTCCTATGCGGCTTACGTCGCCGCCGGGCTCGACGAGCCCATCCTTCAGGTCAGCGGCACCCCGGAGAACCGCGCTTTGGCTCTCGATCTGGTGCGCGAGTTCTCGGGGCGCTGAGCCGCCCGGGTCAGTCGAGATATCCCAGCTCGCGATAGGCCGCGATCGCGCCGGGATGCAGCGCGACGCCGCCGGGCTCCAACGCACCTACGCCTTCCGTGCGCAGCGGCTCGAACAATTGGCCGAGGCCCCGGAACAACGGGTTGAGCCGTTCGAGACCGGCGGCCTCGGCGCACATCAGCCGCGCAAGACGGGTGACCATCGCGTCGTCGGCGCTCGAATGGGTCACCAGTACGTTGAGCACGCCGATCTGATCGGTGTCGGCATCGAGGCCCCGGAACGCGCCCTGTTTCATGGTAACGCGGCGGTAATAGGGAACCTCGCCCAGCAGCTTTTCGATCTGTGCCCCGGCGATCGGCAGAACCCGCACATCGGCGCGTTCGCTGAGGTCGGTCATCACCTGGTTGGGGATCGGGCATTGGAACTGCCCATCGACGTCGCCGGCGACAAGCGCGTCGGCGCCGTCGGCGAAACCCAGCCAGTTGGCCTCGATCCCGTCAAACGGGATTCCGAGCACCGCGAAAATGGTGCGCACATGCTGGGTCATGCCGCTGTGTTCGAGCCCGACGGCGAGCCTGCGCCCGGCGAGGTCGGCGACATCGCGCACGTCCGACTCCGCCCGCGTCACGAAAAACATCGGCCCCGCGTTCAGCGGCGCCACCATGCGGAGATCGATCGGTTTCGTGAACGGCGCTTCGCCGGCCTTGGCGCGGCCGATCCAGTTGGACGCCATGCAGCCGAATTCGATGTCTCCCGTCGCCAGCTTATTGGCGTTGCCGACGCTCGCGGTGTCGCTGGTCAGCGCTTCGACCGCCTCGCCGTCCTGACCGTTCAGCAACTCGGCGATAGCCGCGCCCTGGGTATGAAACGTGCCGCCTTGTTCCGAGGTGCCGATGCGTATGGTCATGTTATTTCCTTGCCGGATGTTCCCTAAAAACGTCGAGGCCGCGCATTTAATCGCGCACTCTCAAATGCGGCGCGCGCATGAGCCATAGCGCCATCAGGCCGAGACAGACCAGAAGCACCCCGCCGACCACGAAAAGGCTGGTCATCAGGCCGGCGGCCTGGGCCAGGGCGCCCATGATCACCGGCGTCAGGAACCCGGCCGTGCGGTTGACCGTGGTGCGGATACCGATGCTCATCCCCTGTTGTTCGGGTCCGACCGTGCGCGACAACACATAGAGTGTCAGCGGAAAGGCGAGCCCGCCGCCGACGCCCCAGAAAAGCGCCAGGGCGAACAGCGAGCCGAACTCGGTGAACAAAGGCGTTACCGCGATGCCTAATGCCGCGATGGTGATCACGATCAGCAGCACCCAATTCGCCGGAAAAAGACGCCGCGCCGGACCGGTCAGGAGCCCGGCGCTGCTGGCCGCCAACGATCCGCCCGCGAACAGCACGCCGATCAGCGTTCCCGAAAATCCAATTCCCTCAAGATACACCGTGTAAAATGAATGCCGCGCGCCGTAGATACTGGTCATCAGGAACGAGGCCACGACCACGAACCCGACCGCCGGGATCATCGTCATGCGAAAGGCTTCCGTGTAATCGCGCAGTCTCGGCAACAAGTCGCGAGGCCTGACCGCCGTGTCGCCCTCGGCGGCGGCGCCTCGATCGCGCGGCAGGAGAAGTCCCGCGATGACGATGCCGACACCGGCGATCGCGATCAGCGCGAACGCGCCCGCCGGACCCAACCGGTCCCAGGCGATCCCAGTCGCCAGCGGTCCGATGAAATTTCCGAGCGTGGCGACGAAGGTAAACCTGCCGATCACCGACGGATCGGACCGCGTCATCAGGGAAATCTGGGTCTGGGCCCCCATCCAGGCGAAACCCTGGAAGAATCCGACCGCGAGTTGCAGGACGATCAGCGCTTCGATCCACGGCAATATCGGATAAAGAGGGGTCAGAAGCGCAACCCCGGCACCGCTCGCGATCATGATCCGGCGCGGTCCCAGACGGTCCATCAGCGCGCCGCCATGGATCGAAAAAGGGATCGAAAGCGCCGCGCGGGCGCCGAGCGCGATACCGATCAGGAACGGCGCGGTCCCGATTTCAAGGGCCCACAACGGCACCACCACCGTTGACATGGGCACGATTCCAAGCCCGAAAAATCCGGCTACATATAACGTGTAGCGTGTGCGGCGGGGTATCGGCGAGGTGTCGGTCATCGCCCGGCAGTATAGACCCATTCCCGGCGCCCGTCGGGGCGTTCCCATCACTCGTGTCGACGCTTCCGATCAATTGACATAGAGTGCCGGGCAAGGTGCCAGGATAGGAAGCAAAAATAGTCCGGGCCAAAGGGACAGGGGGGAACTCATGAAAAATACTTTGCGGTATGCATTTGTGGCGGTCTGCGTGCTGACGCTTGCCGGGTGTAGCGGCATGGAACTCGGCGAAGCGGAGGGTCTCTCTCCCAAAGGCTCGAATTTCTCCAAGGCGCTTTATGGCGGTTACCTGAAGCTGTCTCGGGCTGAATTCGGCGAATCGGATTATGTCGATTCCGATACTTTCGCGCTACGCGCCAAGGCGGCCGCCGGTGGCGGTGAGGCCGGGCCGGAGGAGATTGCGGCGCGGAAACTGCCGGCCAATAAAGTCGGTGCGCTGTCCGACGCGAGGGCGCGCCTGGTGAAGGGGCTGGGCGGCGGCGGCCCATGCCCAATTGATGTTCGAATGCTGGATGCAGGAGCAGGAAGAGAATTTCCAGCCCAAGGACATCGCGCGGTGCAGGGCTGATTTCTTCACCGCGCTTGCGAAACTCGAAGCCTCGCTCCGACCGACGCCCAAGCCCATGACCGCCAAACCCGCCCCGCCCCGGATCGAGCGCACGTTCGTGGTTCATTTCCCGTTCGACAGCGCGCAACTCTCCGCCAAGGCAAAAAATATCATTGGCGACGTTGTCGCGACGACCAAGACCATTGGCGTGAAACGGCTCTATGTTTCGGGCCACACCGACCGGGCCGGTGATCAATCCTATAACATCACCCTCAGCGAGAAGCGCAGCGAGGCGGTGGTGGGCGTCATCGTTGGCGGCGGCGTGTCGTCGCGGCTGGTGAGCTTCGGATCGTTCGGGGAATCTATTCCCGCGGTCGCCACCAAGGATGGGGTGCGTTCGCAGGCCAACCGGCGCGTGGTTATCGAACTTTCCAACTGATTTTCAAAAACCACTGAAATCGAACGGTTTTTTTTCGAAATCGATGGGAATTGACCATCATTACTGGCTTTGGCCGGTCATTTCTGCGACACTATCTAGGAGGGATTGGCGTAACGATTGATTTGGCGAGCCGAACGGACCGTCGGTGTCGGAAGACGTTATCGAGCGCATTGAGGCGCTGAGGAAATCCCTCTTCGAACTCGAGCACCACGTAAGTGGCGTTCTCAGGCGCTCTGTCGCGTCCGAACGCTATGCGGATTTCGTGCGATCGGCGACCGACTGGGTCTGGGAGACGGACGCCAACCTGAATTACACCTTCCTGTCCGAAGGCGTCGCCCGCGTGTTCGCGGTGCCGGGACAAGTCATGGAAGGCCAGTATCTATTTTCCCTGAACCATTTTCGGCAGGTCGATGAAACTCTGCTGGGCCTGGTCGATACGATCCAGGAGCGTCGTCCCTTCCGCAATGTCGAACTCGGGCTGGTTTCGGGCGACGGCGAGACGCGCAAGGTGCTGCTCTCCGGCGTTCCCGCCTTCGACGAGGAGTCGGGAAATTTCACCGGCTACAGGGGGACGGGGATCGATCTCTCGCGCCGCGCCCACCCCGACGAGCAAGATGAAGACCGCGCCTACGCCGAAGCCCTCGATGCCGGGCGCGTCGGTCTCTGGGAGTGGAACGTGCGTACCGGCGCGCTCCATGTCGCGCCCGGCGTGGATGCGATGCTGGGATATGCGCCGGGCGGTATCGGCGACACTATCGAAAACTGGCGGCGGCTGATTCATCCGGACGATCACGACGCCGTCCGTATAGCGTTCGACGATCACCTCGAGGGTCGGACCGATGAGCTGGAAGTCGAGAACCGCATGCTCGACGCCGGCGGCGCGACACGCTGGCTGGTGATCCGAGGCCGCGCCATCCGGGACGCGTCCGGAACGCCGCTCAGGATCGTCGGCGCCTGCAACGATATCACCGAATGGCGCGACGCCGAGGACAGGATGCGCGCGGCGACCGAGGCCGCCGAGTTCGCCAACCGCGCCAAGACCGATTTCCTGGCCCATCTGAGCCATGAATTGCGCACGCCGCTGAACGCGATCATCGGGTTTTCGGAGGCTATCAAGGACGGTTATCTCGGGCCCCTGTCGCCGGAAAAATCGATGGAGTACGCCTCCGACGTTCATGTCGCCAGCCGCCACCTGCTCGATTTGATCAATGACGTGCTCGACCTGTCGAAGGTCGAAGCCGGTCAGACGGAGCTTTCGGAAGAGGCGATCGACATCGAAGAGACGGTGCGCTCCTCGATCCGTCTGATCGAAGGCCGCGCGGCGACGGAATCGCTGCGTCTGAACGTCGAAATTGCCGAGAATTTGCCGCGTTTGCGCGCCGATTCGCGCCTGGTCCGCCAGGTGCTGCTCAATCTTCTGACAAACGCGGTCAAATTCACCGAAACAGGCGGAACCGTCAGCGTTCGCGGCCGGCAACGTGAGGACGGCGGCATTACGCTCGAGGTTTCAGACACGGGCGTCGGCATCGCGGAGGAAAATATCCCGAAGGCGCTGACGCCATTTGTGCAGGTCGGCGCCGACGACGCGACCCGCACCGAGGGTACGGGGCTCGGGCTGCCGCTCGCGAAATCATTGGTCGAACTGCATGGCGGCACGCTGGAACTGCGCAGCACCCTGGGCAGGGGAACCGACGACACCGCCAATTTCCCGGCATCGCGCAACGTATAATCTGTTTATCGGTCCTTAGCGCGGGCCCCCGCGATGAGGTCCAGCAGGCGGGACGGAGTCACCGGGGTCTCGGTCAGGCGCACGCCGATCGGCGACAGGGCGTCCTCGATTGCCGCCGCGATCGCGGCCAGCGCCGGTATGGTGCCGCCTTCGCCCGCGCCCTTCACCCCCAACGGGTTCATGGGGGTCGGCGATTCGATATGAACCACCCCCACATCGGGAATTTCGTGCGCCGTCGGCAACAAATAATCGGCGAAGGTCACCGTCAGCGGCTGGGCGTCGGTGTCATAAACCAGCTGTTCGTATAGCGCGTTGCCGATACCGTGCGCCGTCGCACCCTGGACTTGGCCGTCGATCACCATGGGATTGATTAGACGGCCGGAATCGTGCGCCATGGAATAATTGAGAATGCTCACCCCGCCGGTCTCCATATCGACCTCGAGCTCGACGATGGCGGTGCCGTTACAGTAGGCGGCCTGCGGCGGCGAAAAATATTTGGTCGATTCGAGCCCCGGATCCACGCCGCCCGGCAGCGAGAAACCGGGCATGCCCTGCACCGCGCGCGCGATCTCGGCGAGCGACAGCGACATGTCGGGAACCCCCTTGACGATCACCCGCCCGTCTTCGATGTCGAGGTCCTCTTCGGCCGCTTCCAGCATGTGCGACGCGACGCGGATCGCTTTCTCGCGCACCTCGGTCGCGGCGAGATGGACGGAGTTTCCGGCATTCACAGCGATGCGGCTCGCGAAGGAACCGACCCCGTTGGCGATCTTGCCGGTGTCGCCGATATCGGCCTTGATGGCGGAAATGTCGACCCCGAACTTGTCGGCGCACACCTGGGCCAGCGTGGTCCAGTGCGCCATGCCGGAATCGCCGCCGCCGGTGGAAATGGTGATTTCGCCGTCGGCGTGGATGCGCACCGTCGCGCCCTCGAACGGGCCGAGCCCGGTGCTTTCCACATAGTTGGCGATGCCGATTCCCACATGGCGGCCCTCGGCGCGCGCGGTGCGCTGGCGCGCCGCGAACCCATCCCAATCGGCCAGCTTCAACGCTTCTTCCTGGCATTTCGGGTAATCACCGGAATCGTAGGTGGCCTTGTTGCCGTCGCGCGCGATCAACCCCATCTCGAACGGCATCTGTTCGGGCTGGATGAAGTTGCGCCGGCGGATCTCCGCCCGATCCAGACCCAGCGCCTCGGCGGCGCGATCGAGCAGACGTTCGATGGCGAATACCGCCTGCGGCCGGCCCGCGCCGCGCACCGGCGTGACCGCGACCTTGTTGGTCAGCGCGACGCGGGTGGTCAGTTCGAAACTGGGCAGCACATAGGGTCCCGGCACCGTGGTCGCCGAGATATAGGGCGAGATGATGCCCCACGGCATGAAGGCGCCGGAATCGTGGATCATGTCGCCGCGCAAGCCCAGGATCTTGCCGTCGCCGTCGACCGCCAGTTCCACGTCCCAATACTGGTCGCGTTCCTGGTTGGTGGCGATGAAGTTCTCGCGCCGGTCCTCGGCCCATTTCACGGGCCGGCCCATCAGCTTCGCGACCAGCGCGATCAGCGCTTCCTCGACGTAATACACCGTCTTGGGGCCGAAGCCGCCGCCCACGTCCGGCGCGATCACGCGCAGGGCTTCACGCGACCAGCCCAGCATGTCGGCGACGTTCTGCTTCACCAGGAACGGCGACTGGGTCGCCGACCACATGGTGACCACATCGTTGATCGGATCATGGCTGGCCAGCACGGCGCGGTTCTCGATGGCGCAGCCGCCGCCGCGGTGGGTCCAGAACGATTCTTGAAACACGTGCGGCGTGGCCGCGAACGCGCCGGCGACGTCGCCATACCCGACCTTGAAGCGGGCGGCCTCGTTATTTTCCGACTCCAGATGCGCGCATGCCGCGCCATCGTCGAGCGCGGCGCGGAAATCCTCGATCGCCGGCAGGATTTCGAAGTCGATCTCGACGAGAGCGGCCGCGTCCTCGGCGATATAGCGGTCGTCCGCGATCACCAGCGCGATCGGTTCGCCGACGAAGCAGGTCTCCCGGTCTTCCAGAATTCGTTGCTGGAAAGGTTGCGTGATCGCCGGGTTGGGCACCTGGAAGGGCACCCGCACGTCGCGTAAGTCTTCGGGCAGGTCCGCGGCGGTGAATATCGCGTGTACGCCCGGATGGGCGCGCGCCCGCGCGGTGTCGATGGCGTTGATCCGGGCGTGGGCATGGGGGCTGCGGACGAATGCCGCCTCGACCATGCCGGCCAGGTGGATATCGTCGGTGAAGGCGCCCGCGCCGCGCAGCAGCGCCGGGTCTTCGAGCCGCGCCACGCGCGCCCCGAACATCTTCGCACCCATTATTAGGAGCCTGTCCGGGGAGTAGCTTCCACGTCGCCCCAAGCAAATGATGTCACCCCGGACTTGATCCGGGGCCCAGCGGTGGCGCGATCAAATCTGCTTGAAAATGATTTCTCGCGGGCCTCTCGCTTTCCGGAAGGGCCCTGTTCAAACGATCGGTTTTCTTCTGGATGGATCGCTAGGCCCCGGATCAAGTCCGGGGTGACGGGTGGGGGTGCGGCATGGCGTGGATCTTGCCCGGTCAGCCGTCCGCCCGCGCATCCGTTGCTAACGCTCGGGTCTCCCAAGTCAACGCAATGCATAACCACTCTCCGGATAGGCTCCTAGGCTCCCTCGCGCAGCCTCTTCGCGGCGTCGAGCGCGGCCGCGACGATGCCTTGATAGCCGGTGCAGCGGCACAGATTGCCGGAAATCGCCTCGCGCACCTCACGCTCCGACGGATCCGGGTTGTCGCGCAGGAACTCCAGCAACGTGGTCAGCATGCCGGGCGTGCAGAAACCGCATTGCAGCCCGTGATTGTCGATGAACGCCTGCTGCAACGGGTGCAGATCCTCATCGTTGGGGGCGATGCCCTCGACGGTGGTGATCTCGCTTCCGTTGGCCTGAACCGCCAGCATCAGGCAACTGCGCGCGGTCTGGCCCTCCAGCAGAATGGTGCAGGCGCCGCACACCCCGTGCTCGCACCCCAGATGCGTGCCGGTAAGCTCGATTTCGTGGCGGATGAAATCGGCCAGCGTCAGGCGGGTCTCGACTTCGCGGGTGTAGCTTTCGCCGTTGACGGTGACGGTAATTGTGCGCCGGTCAGACATCGCGTCCCTCCATGCGCGCCTGGGCCCTTTCCAGCGCGCGCCGCGTCATGACGGTGGCGAGATGCTGGCGGTAGGCGGACGAGCCGTGTATGTCCTCCAGCGCATCGATGCCCCGGTTGGTCTCGGCCGCCGCGCGGAACAGCTCGTCGCTGGGCGACTGACCGGTCAGCATCGCCTCGGCTTCGGCGCAGCGCAGCGGCGACGGCCCGACGCCGGAAACGGTCAACGAGGCGCGCGTAATCGCGCCGCCGCCGTCGCGCGTCAGCAGCGCCGCCGCCGACACGATGGCGATGTCGCCGTGGCGGCGCGAGAATTCCACGAAGCCGTACCCGTGACCCTCGGGCCAGGACGGGAAACTCGCGCCGGTCACCATTTCGTCGAGTTCGATGGACGGGGTCATATAGCCGGCCGGGTAATCGGCCATCGCAATCTCGCGCGCCCCCCGACTGCTTTCCACATGAACCACCGCGTCGACCGCCATCGCCACCGTCGGCAACTCGGCGGAGGGATCGAGATGGGCCAGGCTGCCGCCCAGCGTGCCCCGGTTGCGGGTCTGGCGGTGGCCGACCTGCAGGATCGCCTCGCGCATCAGCGGGCAGCGCGAGGCGACGATATCCGAGAACTCGATATCACGCTGGCGGGTCATGGCGCCGATCCGGAGTCCGTCGCCGGTCTCTTCGATTCCCGACAAAGCGGTGATGCCGTTGATGTCGATCACATCGTCGGGCAGTACGTAGCGCATATTCAGCATCGGCATCAGCGACTGACCGCCGGCCAGCAGCCGCGCATTGTCCTTGGACGCCAGCAGCGTCAGCGCTTCCGCCGTGGTCGATGGATCGTGATAGGTGAACGGCGGCGGCTTCATCGCGCCCCCGAGACGCTTTCCGCGCCTGTCTTCCGGCCTGTCGCCGCACCAGTCATGCCGCCTCCCCCGTATCCGATATTTTGCTTCGTTGCCGCCAAAATATCCCGCGCGAGCCCAACGGGCAAGGACGCTGGTGACGCGCTCGCCGGCCCAGCAACACGAAAAGACCGATGTGTGACGACCGTCACATTAACCATAAAACGGCGCCCCGCAGCCCATCCAATGGGAGGAGAAGCGGCGAAAGCGCGGCCGTCGTCTCTCTATGCGGCCTGCAAGGAGGCGAGGATTTCCTTGGAACTGTCGGCAAGCTCGCACTTGATGGACTCGAAGGCCGATAAAGGCGGGAATTTCAGCCCGGTGCCGTCCATGTGGCCCCGCATCTCGGTGAGATAGCGGTTGACGATCACCTCGGTCGGATTGCGCTTCAGCCCGGTCTGGAGACAGGTCTCGTTATCGGGTCCTTCCAGCCGGCCGAAGGCGCGCTTGACGCAATTTGGCAGCACCTTGTTGAAGGCCTCCTGGAACTTCGCGAGTTTCTCCGGGTCCTTGGAGAATTGCTTCAGATTCTCGACGCCGTTGTCGTAATGATCTTCCTCGTCGGCCAGCACCTCTTCCTGGCTGTCGGCCCAGGGCAGGTAGCTCGACTGGCGGTATTCCATGATCTGGTGACTGCCGGCGCGGTCGACGGTGAAGTTGAACACCGCGATATCGAGCCAGTTGTCGAGGTCGAGTTGCCAGAACTCGCCGGCGTCGGGGCGCCCGGCGATGATCGCCTCCGGGTCCTCGCCAAGCTCGGCCAGCAAATCGCAAAGACCCTGGCTGTGGCGCGCCTCCTCGGCCGTGAATTCGGCGGCGAGATATTTCTCGGACCAGCTGGGCGCGGCCGTGACCGCCTTGCCGAACACCTCCGCTGTGGCGGTTTCGGCATAGAGTTGGCGGGTCAACAGGCGGACCAGCAAATCGCGATATTCGCCGGTCGCCTCGTTGGGGGCGCGCAGCTTCGATTCAGCGGTAATTTCGGTCATGTCTCGTTCTCCGAGTTTTGCATTTAACCCGAAGCTACTAACCGCGCCGGATTAGTCAAGGGAGGGAAGGAGCGATACCCCTTAAACCGCGCGCCAACCGATGTCGCGGCGACAGAAGCCTTCGGGCCAGTCGATTACGTCGACCGCGCGATAGGCCTGTTTCCGGGCGTCTCCGATGGTCTCGCCCAGGGCGGTGACGCCGAGGACGCGGCCGCCGCTGGCCAGGATGCGGCCATCGGTCGCGGTGGTGCCGGCGTGAAATACGGTGACATCGTCGAGCGCGCCGGCCGCCTCGAGCCCGCGTATTTCCGAGCCCTTGGCGTAATCGCCGGGATAGCCTTCGGTGGCCATCACCACGCACATGGTCGCCTCGTCGCGCCAGCGCAGGTCGAACGAATCCAGCACCCCGTCGCGCGATGCGATCAGGGCGGGAAGTATATCCGAGCGCAGCCGCATCATCAGCGCCTGGCATTCCGGATCGCCGAACCGCGCGTTGTATTCCAGCAGTTTCGGCTCGCCGTCCTCGATCATCACGCCGGCATAGAGCACGCCCTTATAGGGCCGGCCTTCCTCGCGCATGCCGCGCACGGTGGGCTCGATGATCCGGGACATGATCTTTTGGGCCATGTTCTCGGTCACGATGGGCGCCGGCGAATAGGCCCCCATGCCGCCGGTGTTGGGGCCGGTGTCGCCGTCGCCGACGCGCTTATGGTCCTGGGCCGAGGCTAGCGGCAGCGCGTTCTCGCCATCGACCAGCGCGAAAAAGCTGGCTTCCTCGCCGCCCAGGAATTCCTCGATCACCACCTCGGCGCTGGCCTCGCCGAAGCGCCCACCGCTCAGCATGTCGTCGACCGCGGCCTCGGCCTCGGCGACGGTCTCGGCGATGATCACCCCCTTGCCGGCGGCGAGCCCGTCGGCCTTGACGACGATCGGCGCGCCGCTGTCGCGGATGAAGGATTTGGCGGCGTCGGGCGCCGTGAACCGGCCATAGCGGGCCGTCGGGATATCATGCCGCGCGCAGAGATCCTTCATATAGCCCTTTGAGCCCTCGATTTCGGCGGCCGCCGCGGAGGGGCCGAACGCGGCGATGCCGTCGGCCTCCAGCCGGTCGACCAGCCCGGCCACCAGCGGCGCTTCCGGTCCCACCACCGCGAAGTCGATGGCGTTATCGGCGGCGAATTTTACCAGCCCGTCGACGTCCTCGGCCCCGATGGCGACGCATTCGGCCTCGGCCGCTATCCCTGCGTTGCCGGGCGCGCAGTAAAGCTTTTCCACCAGGGGAGACGCCGCGATCGCCCAGCACAGCGCATGCTCGCGCCCGCCCGATCCGACCACCAGAATTTTCATGTTTTTAGCCTCCCTCCAGAATCAACCTTTAGCATAGAATGTGAGTCGCGATGACGGACAATTCGACCGATCTTCTCGCCGGGGCCAACGTCGCCGAATATTCGGTGAGCGAAATCTCCCAGGCGGTCAAGCGAACGCTGGAAGGCGAGTTCGGCCATGTCCGCGTGCGCGGCGAGGTCGGCCGTCCCAACTACCATTCCTCCGGCCATCTCTATTTCACCCTGAAGGACGAGGGCGCGGTGCTCGACGGCGTGTGCTGGCGCGGCGCGGTAGGCCGGCTGGGGCTGCGCCTCGAAGAAGGGATGGAAATCATCTGCACCGGGCGGGTCTCGTCCTACCCGAAAAGCTCGCGCTATCAGATCGTCATCGAATCCGCGGAACTGGCCGGCGCCGGCGCGCTGCTGAAGCTGTTGGAGGATCGCCGCAAGAAGCTCGCCGCCGAGGGGTTGTTCGAGGCCGAACGCAAACAGGAAATTCCGTTCCTGCCCGACGTGATCGGCGTGATCACCTCGCCGACCGGGGCGGTGATCCGCGATATCCTGCATCGCCTCGCCGACCGGTTTCCCCGCCATGTGCTGATGTGGCCGGTGCGCGTGCAGGGTGAAAGCGCGGCGGCGGAAGTCGCGGCCGCCATCGAGGGTTTCAATCGTATCGAGCCCGGCGGCGCGGTACCGCGACCCGACGTGCTGATCGTCGCGCGTGGCGGCGGCAGCCTGGAAGATCTGTGGGGTTTCAACGAGGAAATCGTGGTGCGCGCGGCGGAGGCCTCCGACATTCCGCTGATCTCGGCGGTGGGTCATGAGACCGACACCACCCTGATCGATTACGCCGCCGATCTGCGCGCCCCGACGCCGACGGCGGCGGCCGAGATGGCGGTGCCGGTGCGTAGCGATCTGCACGCGCAGGTGATCGACGACGAGCGCCGCATGGTGGCGGCCATGTCGCGTCTGCTGGCCGACAACGGGACGCGGCTCGAAGGGCTGGCGCGCGGCCTGCCCGAACCAAACCGGCTATTGGAGGTCGCGAACCAGAGTCTCGATAATGCGACGGAACGACTGATCAATGCCTGCCGAATTCTGTTTGACTCCCGTCAGGCCGATGTCGCGCGCCTCGGCGCGGGGTTGCGTGATCCCCGTCAACTGATCGCGGCCGAGGCGCAGAACCTCGAACAGATCGGCGCACGCCTTCGCCAGGGCGGCGAGACAATTCTGCGCGCCCGCCGCCAGCAGTATGAAGGCCTCGCCGCGGCCGAGCGGTTGGCGCGCGGCATGACGCGGAAATTCGCCGATGCGGAAGCGCGATTGGCGGCGACGGCAAACCTGCTCAACAGCCTGTCCTACAAAAACGTGCTGGAACGCGGCTACGCCGTGGTGCGCGACGCGGCCGGGTCGCCGCTGACCAAGGCCGCCGCCGCCGCGCCCGGCGCGGATATTGCCATCGAGTTTACCGACGGAGAGATCGGCGCGACTGTCCATGGCGAAAAGCCTATGAAACCCGCCCGGCGCAAGACGCCCAAGGACGGCGGGGATAATCCGCAGGGTAGCCTGTTGTGAGAATCGCGATACTGTTTACGATCGTCTTCCTGGCGGTATCGCCGGCGTCGGCGAAGGAGCGCCTGCGTCTCGAAGGAACCATGACCCAGGGCGCGCTGATTGTTGGCACCACCGAACCCGGCACGCGAATAAAGGTCGCCGGCAAGGAAATCCGAGTCACCGATAAAGGTTATTTCGTGTTTGGCTTCGGACGCGACGCGGCTGGAAATATCGAACTCGTGGCGCGCTATCGCGATGGGCGCCAAGAAGTGCGCAAGCTCACCCTCGGGAAGCGTAAATACAAGGTTTCGCGCATCGACGGGCTGCCCAAGGCCAAGGTCTCGCCGGGCAAGGCCGACCTCGTCCGCATCCGCAAGGAGTCCAAGATGATCCGCACCGCGCGGCTGCGCGACAGTGCGCGGTCGGACTATCGCGGCGGCTTCGTCTGGCCGGTCCATGGGCGCATCTCCGGTGTCTACGGCAGCCGCCGCGTTCTTAACGGCGCACCCCGGCGGCCGCATTTCGGCGTCGACGTGGCCGCGCCCAAAGGTACGCCGGTCAACGCGATGGCGGCGGGTGTGATCACGCTGGCCCATGGCGATATGTTCTTTACCGGCAAGACGATAATGATCGATCACGGCCAGGGCGTTGCGTCCATCTATGCCCATCTCAGCGCGATCGACGTGAAATCGGGCCAGCGCGTCGCCAAGGGTCAGCAAATCGGGCGTATCGGTGCCACCGGCCGCGTGACCGGGCCTCATCTGCATTATGGGCTGACCCTGTTCGGTCTCCAGCTCGACCCGGCGCTGCTGACCGGCCCAATGCCGAAGACGAAACGACGGTGATTCAGTCCGGCCAGCGGCGGTGAAGCCAGAGCCATTGCTCGGGCCGTTCGCGAATCCAGCCCTCGAGCAAGGTATTGATGCGTTCCATCGCGGTGTGCACGTCGCGGGCGCGATCGCCGCTCGCGGGGAGTTCCATCGGCGGCAGGAACGTGACCCGGAAGCGACAGCCCCGGAGCCGCTCCAGTCGGGTCGGGATCACGACGCAACCGAACTTCAGGCCGAGTTGCGCCACCGCCGGAGCGGTCATGGCGTCGCGGCCGAAGAACGGCACCGCGATGCCGTCGTTCATCTTCTGGTCCACCAGCATGCCGACCTCGCCGCCATGTTTGAGAATGTCGATCGCCATGCGCGCGCCTTGCGTGCCCTTGGGAATTTGTTTTTCGGTGGGCAACCGGCGCAGGCGGAACAGCACGCGATCCACCAGCGGGTTGCTGGGCGCGCGATAGACTTGGGCGTAGCGTACGCCGCAGGCGCCGACGCTGAGCGCGAACACTTCCCAGTTGGCGAAGTGGCCGGAAAACAGAATGCCCGGCACGCTGTCGGGCCGTACCGCATCGAGATGTTCCGCGCCGACGATCTCGACCCGCCCGCCCTTGCCGGCATCACGCGTAATGCGTCCGATATGCGGATATTCACCGGCGACCCGGCCAAGGTTTTCCCACATGGCGTGGACGATTTCGCGGCGACGTTGCGGAGTGGTTTCGGGCATGGCGCGGGCGATGTTGGACAGTGCGCGCCGCGAGATCGCCAAGCGTGGCCCGATCGTTCGGCCCAGCCATCCGCCAAGGGCGGAAGCGGCGTTGACCGGCAGGACGGCGAATATCCCCAGAAACAGAAATGCGCCCAGCGCTTCCAGCGGATAGCGGACATAATCTCGTATCAGCCTACTCATTTGTCGCGCTTTCCCGGCGATGCGTCACCGGAAGCCGGTCAAGAAATTCATCGAGCAGGTCCGGGTCGCCCCATACCAGCGCCACCTCCACGATTTGGACCAGGGCTCGCGCCTCGGGGGGCAGACGCACGGCGTCTTTTTCCGTGGTGACCGGGATGGCTCCGGCAGCCGCGGCTTCCTCGATGATGGCCCCAACTTCGTGGGCTTGGAAGCGGTGATGGTCGGGCAGGCCATGGGCACCGACCAGCCGGCATCCCATTTCCGTCAACGTGCGAAAAAACTTCTCCGGCCGCCCGATGCCGGCGAAGGCCACCACATCGCGCCCGGCCAGTGATTGGGCGGTCTCACCGGGCGCCAGCCGCGCCTGGAGGATCGGTAGACGCCCGGCCAGCCGGTCCGCGACGCCCGTCTCGTCGTCGCCGATCAGCACCGCCGCGTCGGCGCGCGCGCACCCGTCGTCGAGCGTCTCGCGCAACGGGCCCGCCGGCATCACCCGCCGGTTTCCAAAACCATAGCCGCCATCGATCACGATCAACGACAGGTCCTTGGCGAGCGTCGGGTTCTGGAAACCGTCATCCATGACGACAATGTCCGCGCCGCCGGCTGTCGCGGCGCGCGCTCCGGCGGCGCGGTCCCGCGCTATCCAGGTCGGTGCGTGGCGGGCCAGCAGCAACGCCTCGTCACCGATTTGCGCGGCGCTATGCCGATCGGGATCGACGCGGACCGGCCCTTTGAGGTTTCCCCCATAGCCGCGGCTGAGAAGATGGGGCGATGCGCCTCGCGCGGTCAGGATATCGGCGAGCGACATCACCACCGGCGTCTTACCCGCGCCGCCCGCCACGAGATTGCCCACGCAGATCACCGGCGCTGAGGATTTTTCGGGCCGCGCGCGTCGCCGTCGCAGTCGCCCCATCCGGGAATAGGCGCAGCCCAGGGGGGCCAGCAATTGCGCCGTCCCGCCGTCGCGTTGCCAGAATTCAGGGGCGCGCATGTTCGCGCCGGGCGTCGGAGCCGGTCGAGGCGTCTATATAAGGAGTGATTTCACCGACGATCGCGTCGAGGATCGCGGCCTTGGTGGTGGCGATGCGCCGCGCCGCGCTGGCCCGGCTGTCATGTTCGTGGGCGTCGTCGAGCAGCCGTCCGACCTCGGCGGCGATCGCATCGGCGCCCGCGACTTCGGCGGTGGCGCCTGCGGCCGTCATCTCGTCGACGATCGCGGAGAAATTGTGCATGTGTGGGCCGTGGATCACCGGGCAGCCCAGGTTGGCGGCTTCCAGCAGGTTCTGTCCGCCATGCGGCACCAGCGATCCGCCGACGAACGCGACGCGGGCCAGGCGGTAGAACAGGCCAAGCTCGCCCATGCTGTCGGCGACATAGAATTCGGTCGACGAGGCCGGCGTCTCGCCGGCCGAGCGGAGACCCACCGCCGATCCCTGTTGGCGCAGTTCGGTCGCGATTTCGGGGCCGCGCACCGGATGGCGCGGCACGATAATCGCCAGCGCGTCGGGATGGGTCTTTTCGACGATGCGGTGGGCCG
Organism: uncultured Rhodospirillaceae bacterium; assembly: GCA_964587515.1. Taxonomy (GTDB): domain Bacteria; phylum Pseudomonadota; class Alphaproteobacteria; order MPNO01; family MPNO01; genus CAZPMO01. The sequence continues at coordinate 34,847 of CAZPMO010000019.1, forward strand.
CCGCGATCACCGGTTCCTCGCCGGGATGGGTGCTGGCAGCGAGCCACGTCGGACGGCCGTTGATGATCTCGTTCAGCATCGACAGGGCGTCATCGTCGGCGGGCAGCGGAGAAGATGAGAATTTCAGGTTTCCCAGACACTTGACCTGTGTCGCGCCGAGTCCCGAAAGTCTCTCGGCATCGATCTGGGATTGCGCGAGACAAAGCCCGAAATTGCCCAGCAATCGCCTGATCGTGCCCGGTGCGCGCCGCCAGCCGGCGAAGGATTTCGGCGAAATGCGGGCGTTCACCAGCACCGCAGGGATTTTTCGGCGGCCGATCTCGAGCAGCATGTTGGGCCAGAATTCCGACTCGATCCACAACACCGAATCGGGGCGCCAATGGTCGAGGAAACGCCGAACCCAGGTGGCGCGGTCGAGCGGCACATATTGATGAAACGCGCGATCCGGCAGGCGCGCGTCCAGGATGCGCGCCGAGGTCACGGTTCCGGTGGTCATCAACACGCTGATTTCCGGATCCCTCGCGATGATCCGTCGCACCAGTTCCATGACCGACAGCGATTCACCGACGCTGGCCGCGTGAATCCAGACAAGCCGGCCCGACGGTCGCGGTCGCGATGTCTCGCCGTGTCGCTCGCCCAGCCGGGCGGCGTCTTCCTTGCCGCTGCGCGCGCGGCGCATGAGATAACGATTCGCGAACGGCCCCAGAACCGTGCTTAGCGCCCGATAGAGCAGCAGGCTCACGAACGGTCCTCCAGGGGTCGCATGCCGCTTGTATCCCGGGTCTTGTCGTTCGGGGAGTCGCCCGCGACCGGCGCCGCCTCGATGGGAGGCAGTCCGAAACCGACATCGAGTTCGCGCGTCATCTCGTTGAGGCTGGTTTCCAGCTTGTGACGGGCGCGTTCAACGGCGATTTCGTCGTTGTCGTCCGGCGGCTCAATCATGTCGCCAACGCGGATAATGCCGCGCGAGAAGGGAAGCGCGAGGATGAACCGGTCCCAGCTTCGGAATACCCGCCGCCGCGACGCCGAGTAGGTCACTGGCACGATGGGAACGCGCGCCAGGCTCGCCGCCCGGATGACGCCCGCGCCCACCCGCATACGTGGTCCGCGCGGCCCATCGGGCGTAATGCCGATATATTCGCCGGCCTCCAGCGCCCGCAGCATGCCGCGCAACGCCGCGCGCCCGCCCTTCGACGACGAACCGGTGATGGTGCCGATTCCCAGCCGCGCGATGGTCTCGGCGATCAGGCGACCGTCGCGATGGCGCGAAATAAGGATGCTCATGGGCGCGTCATAGGGCCATGCCTGGGGAATCATCAGCAACCGACCGTGCCAGAAGCATGCGATGAACGGTTTGCGCGCGCGCACGAAGTCTTCCACCGCCGCGGTGTTTTCCACCGACCAGCGACCCGTGCGCCAGACCAGGCGGATATAGCGCGCGGCGCACCATGTCACCACGGCGCGGACCACCGGCTTGCGCATCATGTCGCTGACCGTGGCCATGCTCAGCCCGCTCCGCTCGCGGCGCGGGCCGGCGCGTCGTCGGTATCCGCGAATTGCAAGGCGTAGAGCCGCGCATAGGCGCCCTTGCCGGCGATCAGCTCTGCATGGCTGCCCGATTCGACGATACGCCCGCCATCCATCACGCAAATGCGGTCGGCATCGACAACCGTCGACAGGCGGTGCGCGATGACCAGCGTCGTGCGCCCTTGCTTGAGACGGGCCAGCGCCGCCTGGACATGCCGTTCGGATTCGGTGTCGAGCGCCGAGGTCGCTTCATCGAGCAGCAGGATAGGCGCGTCCTTCAGCATGGCGCGCGCGATCGCGAGACGCTGACGCTGGCCGCCCGAAAGATTGAGTCCGCGCCCGCCGACATGGGTATCGTAGCCCTGGGGCAGCGCCTCGATAAAATCATGGGCGCCGGCATTGCGCGCCGCCTCGACGATCTCGTCCTCGCTCGCGCCGGGCCGTCCATAGGCGATATTGGCCCGCACGGTGTCGTCGAACAGGGTGATTTCCTGGCTGACCAGCGCGATCGCGGCCCGCAGCGAGGGGGTCGTGACATCGCGCACATCGACGCCGTCGATGCGTATCGCGCCTTCGTCCACGTCATAGAAGCGCGGGATCAGGTTCAGGACGGTCGATTTGCCGGCGCCCGATGGACCCACCAGCGCCACCGTCTCTCCCGCCGGAATGTCGAGTGCGATGCCGTCGAGCGCCGAAATATCGTCGACATAGCCGAACCGCACCGCGTCGAGCGAAATGGCGCCGCCGGAGACGGCCAGCGGCCGCGCGTCCGGCCGGTCGACGATCTCGGGATTCACGTCCAGCATGAAGAATACGCGCTGCGCCGCGGCCAGGCCTTCCTGGAGATTGGCGTTGAGATTGGCGATGTTCTTCAGTGGCTGATAGGCCAGCAGCATCGCGGTGATGAAGGAGAAGAAGGTGCCCGCCGTGGTCGCGCCCGCAACCACCTGCGAGCCGCCGTAGAAGATCACCGCCGCGACCGCGATGCCGCCCAGCGTCTCCATCACCGGCCGGTTGATCGAACGCACCTTGGCGGCCTTCCAGATCAGGGCGAAGATGCTCTCGATGATGCGGTCGGCGCGCGTCGTCTCATAGCCCTCCATGCCGTAAGCCTTGACCACGCGGGCGCCCTGAAAGGTCTCGTCGAGCAGGGTCGTGAGCTCCGCCATCTGGACCTGCGTGTCGGCGGAGACGCGGCGCATGCGCTTGCCGATTCGCACGATCGGCCAAATCGCGAGCGGGAACACCACGAACGCGACCAGCGCCAGCGGCCAGTCCTGATAGAACATAAGTGCGACCAGGAAGGTGAGCGTCAGCGCGTCCTTCACCAGACCGGTCAGCGATCGCGCAACCGTATGGCGCAGCAAATTCGCGTCGTTGGTAAAACGCGAGATCAGCTTGCCGGTGGAGTTACGGCCGAAGAAGGCGAGATCGGCGTGAATCAGCTTCGAGAACATGCCGCTTTGCAGAAGGGCGACGATGCGCTGGCCGACGAACTCCATCTGCACGGCCTCTAAATAGCCCGCGCCACCCTTGAGGAGCGCCAGCACCAGCACCGCCGCCGGAATCACATAAAGCAATGAGGTGTCCTTGTTGATGAACACCTCGTCCAGCACCGGTTTCACCAGCCAGGCGTTGGCCGCGCTTGCCGCCGCGACGATCGCCATGCAGACCACGGCAACCGCCAGCCGCGAGAAATGCGGGCGGACATAATCGCGCACCAGCCGGCGCACCAGCGTGCCGGTCGGCTGATGGCCGATGACGGCTTCGGTGACCTGCTCGCCGGTCACGGCTTTCCCCATGTTTTGTTCAGGCGCCTTGCGAATTACACGAAAATAACACGCGCGTCATGCGCGGCCAATCACTCCGGCGGCGGTCTCGGCGGCGACGAGGCCGAGCAGGAACGCCTTGATCAGCCCCCCCACATAGCCGGCGCGCGGCCCGCCCTCCATCCCGCCCGCTGTCGAACCGGCGGCGTAAAGGCCGGGGATTGGCGCGTCGTCGGAATTCAAGACGCGCGCCGCGCCGTCGACGGCGACGCCGCCCATGGTCACCGTGATGCCGGCGCAGAGCGGAATTGCCCGGAATGGCGGACGCAGGATGGGCTTCGCCTCCATAGGCGCATTGGAGCGGTGTGGGTCCAACCCGTCGAGTGCGCCGTTTTCCACGGCCGTGTTGTATGCCGCGACCGTATGGGCGAGCGCCGCGCCGTCGAGACCGGCCAGCACCGCGAGTTCCTCGAGACTTTCCGCCTCCAGAATCGTTCCGCCCGCCTCGGCGAGGTTCGGGTTGGGCGGCACGATGTCGGCATCCTTCGCGTCCTCCCAGGCCGGCGCATCGAATACCGCGACCGCGCCCAGCGGATCGTCGAGCCTGGCGATTTCATTGGCCATGAAGATACCGCCGAGTCCCTCGTCGGCGAAACGGCGCGCCCCGGCGTCGACAACGACCGCGCCCGCGCACAGCGCATCGAGTTGCGGATAAGGCCACAGGCCTTCATCGGTCATCGCGTCGCGCGACAGGATGTGGCCGTAGAACATGTCGAGCCCGACCAACGCCGCGCCGGCCTGTTCGGCCATGCGCAGCCCGTCGCCGATGCCGGTCTCCACATTGCGTTGGCGAATGCGGTCGGGATGCCGCGTGATGTGGCGGCCGACCGGTTCGCGCCCCGCCTGAAACCCGCCGTCGGCCAATACAACCCCATGGGTATCAAGCCGCTCATCGCCCGGCGACCCGACGGCGTCCACGCCTATGCACGCCCCATCCTCCATCACCAGCGATACGGCTTCGGTGCCCGTCATCATGGTGCCGCCGGCCGCTTCAAAGCGGCGGCGCAACTCTTTCAGGAACAGGTTCGGCCCGCTGTTCTCCCAGTCCAGCCCGGCGCGCATCTCGCGGCCCGGCGCCAGCATGGGCGGTCCCTCGAAGCGATGCGGCGCGTCGGTGAACTCGGCGCCGTGCGCTCTCATCCAGGCGAGTGTGGCCGCGGCGTTGTCCGCGAAACTTCGCGCAAGATCCTCGCGCGCGGTGCCGCCGGCGGCGGTCTGGATCGCATCGTAGAGGGTGTCCGGCGGCGTTTCCGGATCCAGATAGGCCACGTGCGTGACTCCGGTGCAGACCCGCGAGTTGCACATGTAATGCTCGCCCGCGCCACGTTCGAGGACGGCCGTATCGAGGCCCAGCTCGACGGCGCGGACCGCAGCCGTCAGTCCGGCGAATCCGCCGCCGACGACGATCAGATCGAAACTCATCCCGGCCCCACCTCCCATTTTTTTTTTGAGACTATCCTAAAGTCGGCGAGCCATGAAATCGGCCATCGCCGGGCGGACGATGTGCGCGCGGTCGTGGCAACAATGGATGCTGTCGTCCCAGATCAGGGTCTCGACCTCGGTGTCCAGCTTCTCCAGCAACATGGTCGCGTTCTCGGCCGGGGTAATGCCGTCGCGGCCGCCGTGGACGACCAGGGTCGGGCATCGGACCTTAGGCGCGTAATCGTCGAGATCGATATGCGCGTAAAACGCGCGGGCCTCGTCCAGCGTGCGGCTGCCGGAGACAAACATAAATCCTTCCAGCGTGTGCGACGGCACATCGGCCAGATTGCGCAGATGATACATCACGCCCCAGGCCACTAGCGCCTTGATGCGGTCGTCCATCGCGGCGGTCTTCGGACCATAAAAGCCGCCCATGCTGCGCCCGATCAGGCCGATCCGGCCGTGGTCGATATCGGACCGGGATTCCAGATAGTCGACGACCGTGATCACCGCCCGTTCGAAATCCGGGCGCCACAACATTTCGAACACCGTCTCGCCCTGTCCCGGCCCGTCGAAGGCGAGCGTCGCGAGGCCGCGCCGGATGCAGTGCTCGTTGACGGTGAGGTAGTCCTCCTTGGTGGTGTCGAGCCCGCCCATGAGGATCACGCAGGGCGGGCGCACCACACCGCGCGGCGCCCGGAAATAGGCGCCCATCCGGATATTCTCAAACGGGATCTCGACGCGCTCGAACGGTTCCTCGAACAACGGGGCCGCGCGCGCGAAGGCCGCGACTTTTTTGTCGTGAATTTTTTTCTTGAGCGCGAGATCGTCGTAAAGCAGGTACTGACCGTAATGGTGATAAAGGGCGGCGCGCGCGAATTCACCGGCGGCGGTCGCGGTCGCGCCTTGTGACAGCGCCGCTTCGGCGCGCTGCTCCGCCGCGTCTCCATGCCGCGACCATGTCTCCGGCCATGATTTCCAGTCCGCCGCTTCGGCCCGGATATCCATCAGATCGCGGTAATGAACGCCGTCCGCCAAAAAGCGGTGCACGCCCAGGTCGATCGCGCTTTCGACAATGGCCTTCGTCATTCCTCGCCGCCCCGCTCGATGATTCGGGAGAAGTCTATGTTTCGAGGTCGGGCGTGTCTATCCAGGCGTGGCGACGGGAACCCCAAGCCCGCCGATCACAGCCCGGCGATGGTCATGCCGTCGATGCGCAACGTGGGCGCGTCGACGCCGAACCGGAATTCCAGGTCGTCGGCGGGCGTGAGGTTCGCGAACATGTCCTTGAGATTGCCGGCGACGGTCAGTTCGCTGACCGGATAGGCGATCTCGCCGTTCTCGATCCAGAAGCCGGTCGCCCCCCGGCTGTAATCGCCGGTCACCGTGCTGACCCCCATGCCGATCAACTCGGTGATGTAGAGCCCGCTCTTGATATCGGCCATCAGTTCGGCGGGCGATACCTTGCCGGCCTCCATATAGAGATTGGTGGTCGCCGGGCCGGGCGGCGACGCGGTGCCGCGCGAAGCGTTGCCGGTGGTTTTCAGGCCGAGCTGGCGGGCCGAGGAAAGATCGAGGATCCAGGTGGTGAGCTTGCCGTCCTCGATAAGGTTGCGGCGCGCGTTCGGAATTCCTTCTCCGTCGAACGGTTTGGAGCGCAATCCGCGGCGGCGGTGCGGGTCGTCGACGATGGTGATGCCCGACGCGAAGATCTGTTCGCCCATGGAATCCTTCAGGAACGATGTGCCGCGCCCGATCGCCGAGCCGTTGATGGCGCCCGAGAGATGACGCACCATCCCGCTCGAGATGCGCGGGTCATAAACCACCGGGATCTGGGCGGTCTCGACCTTGCGCGCGTTCAGGCGGCGCACCGCGCGTTCGCCGGCGCCGCGGCCGATTTCCTCGGCCGATCTCAAATCCGCGCCATAGACAGCGGTGTCGTAGTCATAGTCGCGCTCCATCTCGGTGCCTTCGCCGGCCAGCACCGAGGCCGAGACGCTCTGCGAGGACATGGAATAGCTGCGCGCGAAGCCGTTGGTGGCGGCCATCGCCACGGTCGATGTGCTCCATCCCGCTTCGGCGCCTTCGGAATTGGTCACGCCCTCGACCGCGCGCGCCGCGTCCTCGGCGCGCCGCGCCATGTCGACCAGCGCCTCCGCCGTGGGCTCGGCGGGATCGCAAATATCGAGGTCGGGCGCGTCGCCGGTGATGATCTGTTCGGGGTCGGCGATGCCGCAGAACGGGTCCTCGGGCGCGATGCGCGCCATCGCGACGGCGCGCTCCACAAGCTCGTCCAGCGTGGCGGGATCGAAATCGGTCGAGGATACGATGGCCTGGCGCTTGCCGATGAAGACCCGCAGACCCAGGTCGCGGCCCTCGGCGCGCTCCAGCTTCTCGGACTGACCCAGCCGCTGGGCAATGGCCAGCGAGGCGCCCTCGAAAAACACCGAATCCGCCGTGTCGGCGCCGGCTTTCCTGGCGCGCGCGAGCAGATCATCCAACAGATCGAGCGGTTCGGTGACGGTGGTCATGGCGGCTCCTTGGGGTTGCCCGACTTTATATAGGGTGTGGAGCGCGGCGTTGCGACCGCGCGCTATTTCCAGATCGGTTTGCCGGACCCGGGCAGGCCGAGCTCCGACCACATGGCGTCCACCTTTTCGATCACATCGTCGGACATGCGGACGCGGCGGCCCCATTCGCGCGTGATCTCGGGCGGGATCTTGGTGGTCGCGTCGATGCCCATTTTTGACCCGAGGCCCGCCTCCGCGCTGGCGAAATCGAGCGTGTCGATCGGCGTGTTTTCTATGGTGAGGATATCGCGCGCCGGATCGACGTTGGTCGAGATGGCCCAGATCACGTCCTTCCAGCTGCGCGCGTCGATGTCGTGATCGACCACGATCACGAACTTCGTATAGGTGAACTGACGCAAATAGGACCATACCCCCATCATCATGCGCCGCGCGTGTCCGGGATATGATTTACAGATCGAAACCACCGCCACACGGTAGGAGCATGCCTCGGGCGGCAGCCAGAAATCCACGATCTCCGGGAACTGCTGAATAAGCAGCGGCGCGAAAACCTCGTTCAGCGCTTCGCCCAGCACCGAGGGTTCGTCCGGCGGCCGGCCGGTGAAGGTCGAGAGATAGATCGGCTCGCGGCGCATGGTGATCGCGTCGATGGTGAAGACGGGATATTGATCGACCGCGTTGTAGTACCCGGTGTGATCGCCATAGGGGCCTTCATCGCCGTACTCGCTCAACGAGACATGGCCTTCGAGCACGATCTCCGCCTGGGCCGGCACCTTCAGCGGCACCGTCTTGCAGTCGACCAGCTCGACCTTCGCGCCGCGCAGCAGCCCGGCGAACTGATATTCCGACATGGTGTCCGGCACCGGCGCGACGGCGGCGATGATGGTGCCGGGATCGGCCCCGATCACCACGGCGGCGGGAAGCGCGGCGCGTTCCGCCTGGCCGGCATGGTGCTGCGCGCCGCCGCGATGGCGCAGCCAGCGCATCAGCGTGGTATTGCGGCCCGTCACCTGCATGCGATAGATGCCGAGGTTGAAAGCGCCATCCTTGCCCTGGGTGACCACCAGCGGCCAAGTGATCAGCGGCGCGGGCTCGCCCGGCCAGCAGCCCTGGATCGGCAGCATGGCGAGATCGACGTCCGCGCCCTGGAGGACGACTTCCTGGCACGGCGCGCGGCTTACCGTGCGTGGCTTCATCGCCATCACCGTCTTCAGCAGTGGCAGCATTCCGACCGCCTCGCGCCAGCCGCCCGGCGGTTCGGGCTGGCGCAGGAAGGCGAG
>CAZPMO010000020.1:0-26321 GCA_964587515.1 uncultured Rhodospirillaceae bacterium
CATTGTCTTCGACGGTCGCGATATTACCAAGCTGAAGGCGCCGGCGCGCTCGCAACTCGGACTCGCGCGCTCATTCCAGATCACCTCGATCTTCAAGGATTTCAGCGCGCTTGAAAACGTCGCCATGTCCATTCAGGCGCAAGACGGCCACAGTTTCCGCTTCTGGCGTCCCGCCCATGGCGACCCGCGCCTCGCCAATCCGGCGCGCGAGATGCTCGAGCGCGTCGGGCTGGGCGAGCGCGCCGATGTTCTGGCCACCAACCTCGCCCATGGCGAACAGCGCCAGCTCGAGATCGCCATGGCGCTGGCGACCGGACCCAAGCTGTTGCTGCTCGACGAGCCCACAGCCGGGATGGGCCTCGAGGATTCGCAGCGCATGACGGCGTTTCTGCAAGGGTTGAAGGGCGATTACTCCATGTTGCTGATCGAGCACGACATGGACGCCGTATTCGCGCTCGCCGATCGCATCACGGTGCTGGTCTATGGCCGGGCCATCGCAACCGGGTCGCCCGAGGAGATCAGGGGCAACGACGAGGTGCGCGCCGCCTATCTCGGCGAGGAGGCGGCTGATGCTTGAAATCAACGGTCTTGAGACCGCCTATGGCGAAAGCCAGGTGCTGTTCGGCATGGCGCTCGACGTGAACGCCGGCGAAGTGGTGACCCTGATGGGTCGCAACGGCATGGGCAAGACCACCACGGTGCGCTCGATCATGGGGCTGACGCCGACGCGCGCCGGGATCATAAAATTCGAGGGGTCCGACATCCGCGTGCTGCCGTCCTATAAGGTCGCGCAGGCGGGTCTCGGGCTGGTGCCGGAAGGCCGCCAGATATTTCCCAATCTCACGGTGCGTGAAAATCTGATCGCGACCGCGGCGAACTATGGCGGGGTCGACCGGCCGTGGACCCTGGAGCGGATCTACGAGCTGTTTCCCGGCCTTGCCGAACGCGCCACCAATATGGGAAATCAGCTTTCGGGCGGCGAACAGCAGATGCTGGCGATCGGCCGCGCGCTGGTGACCAATCCGAAACTGCTGATCCTCGACGAGGCGACGGAAGGCCTGGCGCCGTTGATCCGGGCCGAGATCTGGAAATGCCTCGAAAATCTCAAGGCGGACGGGCAGTCGATCCTGGTGATCGACAAGAATATCGACGCGCTGACCCGCATCGGTGATCGCCATTACATCATCGAACGCGGCCAGGTGGTGTGGCGGGGGAATTCCGACGAACTGCGCGCCGACGAGGATGTCCAGCACCGCTATCTCGGAGTCTGACGGCGCCCGCGCCCGCGCCGCCTAGACCGATATTCAGGTGAACAGCCGCCCGCCGTCACCAGACGACACCCCGACTTCCGCCACCGATTACCGTCCCATCATAATTCTGCTCGGTTCCACGGCGATGCTGCTGGTCAGCGGCGGCGGCATGTATCTGATCGTGGTGGCGCTGAAGGAAGTCGCGACCGAATTCGGCTGGCCGCGCGCGGTGCCGTCTTTCGCTTTTTCCCTCCAGTTTATCGGCTCCGGTTTCGGCGGCGTCCTGATGGGCTACGTGGTCGATCGGTTCGGGTTCGGGATTCCGGCGCTGGTCGGCACGATCATGATCGGGCTCGGCGGCGTGCTCGCCAGCCAGATCGACGCGGCATGGCAGCTTTATGTGATCTACGGAGTCATGTTCGGCCTTTCCGGACAGGGCAGCCTCTCGGTGCCGGCGCTGTCTAATATTGCGCGCTGGTTCGACCGGCGGCGCGGCATGGCGGTGGGCATCGTTTCAAGCGGCCAAACGCTGGCCGGGATTATCTGGCCGATGATTTTCGGCTTTGCGATGGCCGCGGTCGGCTGGCGCGAAATGTTCTTCTGGTTTGGCGTCTTCGCATTCTGCGTGATGCTGCCGATCTGCTACGTGGTGCGCCACCGACCGCCGCCGCACGCCCCGCCGGCGCTTACGTCTGCGCCGGCGCCGGGTCCCGTCCCGGCCCGGCCGGAAACTCCGCCGCTTTCCTCCTTCAAAATCCAGACGTCTTTATGTTGCGCGATCTTCGGGTGTTGCGTTGCGATGTCGTTGCCTCTCGGTCATCTCGTCGCCTTCGTGACCGATCTTGGTTATCCGCTCCAAAGCGGGGTGCAGGTTCTGTCCACCCTATTGATGGCCGCGTTCATCAGCCGCGCGGTGCTGCTCGGGCTGGTCTCCGACCGGCTCGGTGGGCTGCGCGCCTTGATCGTCTTTTCAGTGGTCCAGGCGGTCACGCTCGGCGCTTTCACGGTAATCACCGATCTGTGGGCGCTCTATACGCTGGCCGTGGCTTTCGGGCTCGGGTTCGGTGCCTTGTTTCCGGTCTATTCGGTCGCGATACGCGATCATCTGCCGATTACCGAAATCGGGCGCCGCACCGGCGTGATTTTCCTGTTCGGCGCGGTGGCGATGGGGTTCGGAAGCTGGATGGGCGGATATCTTTTCGACCTGACCGGGTCATACACCCTACCGTTTCTGATCGGGGTGGCCTTCAACATCGGCAACGTGATCATCGTCAGCGGCCTGATCTATCGCCTCCGCGCCTGGCTCCCCGCCCGCCGCGTTTAGCTAGTCCCTCGACATCGCGAACCGGCGCGGCCACAATCGGGAACGGGAGGTACGCCATGACCCGCGTGGTATCGCTGGACGATCTCGGCGGCTATCAGATGCCCGGCATCGATATCCGTGATCATTTCCGCAAGGTGCCGGAAAATTTCGGCGGTCCGAATTACGGCCTCGGACCGTTGCGCACGCTGGCCGACACCACGATCGATGGGCGCATGGGTTTCCCAATGCACGCCCATGCGGAGATGGAGATCGTGACCTATGTCTGCGAGGGCGAACTGGTCCATGACGATACGCTGGGCGAGTCCGGGCGGCTCGGACCCGGCGACGTGCAGGCGATGACCACGGGCACCGGGCTGCGTCATTCCGAGGCAAATGGCGGCGACGCGCCGGTGCGGCTCTATCAGATCTGGATCGAACCCGACGTCAACGGTCTTCAGCCGCGCTATGTCGATGTGAAGCAGCCCAAGGGCGGCGTGCGCGGCAGCCTGTGCGTGCTGGCCTCGGGCATGGACGACCATCCGGGCGGTGCGCGCATCAACGTAAACGCGGCCATACTCGGCGCCGACCTCGATCGCGGCGCGACGATCAACCACGCCGTTGCGCCGGACAGACAGGCATATGTGCTGGCCGCGCATGGCCGTGTCACGGTCAACGGCGCGGAGCTGCGCGAACGTCAGGGCGCCGAGCCCGGCGACGTGGAGGCGCTGACCATCGAGGCGCTGGAGGACAGCGATATCCTGGTGCTCGATCTGCCACGATAAGCGGGGAGGGTCTGATACCTTCCATCGAGATATACACGCTTGGCCATTCGCGCCATTCCATCGAGAGGTTCATCGAGCTCGCCCATGGCGCTGGCATCGAACTGGTCGTCGATGTGCGCGGCCAACCCTTCTCCCGCTATAACCCGCAATTCAACCGCGAGCGTTTCCGCGACTCCTTGATTGCCGCCGGGATGGCCTATCAGTGGCTGGGCGACAGCCTGTCGGGCCGTCCCAAGGATCCGAATTTCTATGGCCCCGACGGCAAGGTGATATGGGCGCGGCTCCAGGAATGGCCGGCGCTGCAATCCGGTCTCGAACAGGTGTTGCATCACGCCGGTGAGTTGCGCGTGGCGCTGGTCTGCGCCGAAGAGGATCCCATGCGCTGTCACCGGCGCTCCCTGTTGACGCCGCCATTGACGGCGCGCGGGGTCAAAATTCTGCACATAAGGGGCGATGGCCGCATCGAACCGGAGAAGAACCTCGCGCGACGCGACGCGAAAACCGGCGACGACCGCCAGCTCAACCTGTTCGGAGGATCATGAACGCATTCCTCGAAATGGGTTTCCGGCCGTTGTTCCTGGCCGCCGGGGCGTGGGCGGCGTTGGCGCTGGCGGTGTGGCTGTCGGCGCTGGCTGGACTTTGGGAAATCCCGAGCGTTTTCGACGCCACCTTGTGGCACGCGCACGAGATGATCTTCGGGTTCGCCGCCGCCGCCATCGGCGGATTCCTGCTGACCGCGATTCCCAACTGGACCACGCGTCCGCCGGTGCGGGGCTGGACGCTCGGCCTGCTGGCGCTGGCATGGCTCGCCGGCCGCCTCGCGATGATGTTTTCCGAGATCATCGGCGCGCCCGCGGCGGCGGTGGTGGATCTTCTCTATCTGACGGCCCTGGTGGCGTTGGCGGCGCGCGAGATCGTCGCCGGCGGCAATCCGCGCAATCTGCCCATTGCCGGCGTGGTGGGCGTCATCGCGATCGCCAACGCGCTGGTGCATCTCGAAGTGATCGGCGGGCCGGAAAGCGCCGCCTTCGGCACCCGTCTCGCGATCGTCTGCATTGCGTTGCTGGTGTCGCTGATCGGCGGGCGTATCGTGCCGGCCTTTACCCGCAACTGGCTTGTCGCGCGCGAGAGCGCTTCATTGCCGGCGGCGGTCGGGCGCCTCGATCATGCGACGCTTGTCGCGACCCTCCTTGCCGGACTCGTCTGGGCGGTGTTTCCGGAGCGCGCCGAAAGCGGCTGGCTCGCGCTCCTCGCGGGCTTGTTGCACCTCGTCCGGCTCGGCCGCTGGCAGGGGCACCGGACGCTGAGCGATCCGCTGCTCTGGGTGCTGCATCTCGCCTATTTATGGCTCGCGGCCGGTTTCCTGTTGCTGGGCGGCGCGGTGCTGTGGCCCGAATTGCCGCTGAGCGCGGCGCTTCACGCGCTGACCGCGGGCGCGTTCAGCACCATGATCCTCGCGGTGATGACGCGGGCGAGCCTGGGTCACGCCGGGCGCGAATTGCGCGCCGGGCCCGGCGATGTTTCGGCTTTCCTGCTGGTGACCGCCGCCGCGCTGGCGCGGCTGGCCGCGCCGGTCGTTTCCGAACCCTGGGTGATCATGGCGTCCGGCGTGCTGTGGATTGCGGGGTTCGGTTTGTTCGTCGTGCTCTATTTGCCGGTGTTCCTGTCGCCGGCCGCCAAGAGTTGACGCGACACCGTATCGATCACCGAGCCGTCCGACGCGGTGGCGCGCATTTTCAGCAACAACCCATTTGCGCCATACCATAGCTCGCGCGCCAGCTCGCCGGTGATGCGGTAATGCCTGGCCTTCACGCCGGCGCGAAGTTCGGTTTCGCCTAAATTCTCGACCGCGATCGGGATCAGGCGCACATCCTCGGAATCAAGCAGCGCCTTTTGCTTTACCGTCGCGATGTTCCAATAGCCCGAAATCATGGTGTCAGGTGTTGCGATTATGCGTCCCCGGGGGCCAATGGCGATGAGACCCTCGGGCCCGGCGCCGACGCTGGCCTTGATCAGCGCGCCGTTGACGTCGGTCTCGGCCCGGTAGCCGACGACCCGGCCGTTCCGCCAGGTTTCGCGCGTGGTTTTGGTGAAGCGATAGACGGTGATGAAGGCGATCTGGACCGCGATCTCGACCCGCGTGTCCACGTGCAATTGGTCGCCCGTGCGCTGGAAGGTGATGACATGGGTGCCGATCTGGTCGCCGTCGCGGCTGATTACATAATCGAGGCGGCCCGAGCCAGGCACCGGCTGGGCCTGCGCGGTCCCCGCCAAAAGCAGAAATGCGATGAGTAAGCGTCTCACGAAGGCGGCTTGAACTGCTTGGCGAGGGCGAGCCCCTGTCCCTGATAGGACGATCCGATGCCGCGCCCGTAAAGCCGGTCGGGGGTGTCGGTCAACCGTTCGTAGCGCAGCCGGCCGACGATCTGTTCGTGTTCCAGCAGGAATGGCACGTCATGGGAGCGCACTTCCAGCACCGCGCGGCTGCCGCCCGTGCGTCCCTCCGGGTCATATCCGAAACCGGGATCGAAGAAGCCCGCGTAATGGACCCGGAATTCGCCGACCAGCGTGTCGTAAGCGACCATCTCGGCGGCGTGACCGGGCGGCACGGTGATCGCTTCGCGGGTCGCCAGAATATAAAAATCATCCGGGTTTAGGATGATGCCGTTGCCGGGCCTTGTATGCACCAGGTCCCAGAAATCGGCGGCTTCATACTGCGCGACACGGTCGAGATCGATCACGCCGGTGTGCTTCTTCGCGCGGTAGCCGACCAGACCGCTCGCCGGGTCGCCGCCGAGGTCGAGCCGCAGGCTGATCGAGCCGTGTTCGCGCACCTCGCCCCGGTCGAGCTCCGAGTCCACCAGCCCGACCTGTTCGTGCAGCCGCCACAGCCCTTCCGCGCCGACCGCCGCCGATCCGCGCCGCAAGCGAAGTTGGGTCAGGCGCGTGCCGGCGCGCACCAGGATCGAGAAGGTGCGCGGCGAGACCTCGGCATAAAGCGGGCCGCGATAGCCAGCGCGGACCAGATCGAAGCGGGTGCCGCGATCTGTAATCAGCCGGGTAAACACATCGAGCCGGCCGGTCGATGATTTCGGGTTGGCGAACGCCGAGATCCGGCTCGACAGCGCCAGGCTTTCCATCAGCGGCACGATATAGACGCAGCCTTTTTCCAGGACCGCGCCCTCGCTCAGATCGATCCGGTGCATGCCGAACTGGCGCACCTTTTCCTCCACCGTGGCGTCGGGCCCCGGCAGGAAGCTTGCCTGCACCCGATAGGCGGCATCGCCGAGCCGGAGATCGAGGCTCGCCGGTTGCACCAGCGCATCGTCGATCCGGTCCGGCGCGACGATTTCGCCATCGGCGATAAGCGCCCGAATCGTCTGGGACGGAAATATGCCGGTATGGGCCTGCGCCTCGGTGGGGCCGGCGTTTTCCGACGGGAGTGGGCTGTTCACGCTGGTCATGCGGCCTTCCATTGGCACCGCGGGATGCTGGTCACCAAGACAAGCATATCAGAAAAAATCATTAGTTCTCAATATCTTGAATGGCTATTTTCAGTTGGTTTATCCCCAGTTGCATACACAAGGCGCCTCGCTTCAAGAGGATGAGAAACCACATTTATACCCATCGCTCCCCGTTATTCGACACCTGTGGATACAATTTGTCCACGGCAAGGCGCGGTAGAGCTGAAATTTGTTTAGGCTTAAAATAATTTGACCGTTCTCCACAATTTGTTTAGGCTTAAAGTAATTTCCGATGGGAGGCGGCACCATGAAAATCGAAATTATCGGCGGCGGCCCCGCCGGACTGTATTTCGCGCTATTGATGAAAAAGCGCGATCCGTCGCACGAAATCACGGTCTACGAGCTCAACCAGCCCGACGACACGTTCGGGTTCGGCGTGGTGTTTTCCGCCGAGACTCTCGGCCATTTCCGCGATTACGACGACGTCACCTACGACCGCATGCGCGAGACCTTCGCCTATTGGGACGATATCGAGACCTATTTCAAGGGCCGCAAGATTTTGTCACGCGGACATGGTTTCTGCGGCATGTCGCGCATGGAATTGTTGCTGCTCCTCCAGGAACGCTGCCGCGAGCTCGGCGTGACGATGCATTTCGAGCGCGAGATTTCCTCGCTCGACCAGATTGCGCCGGACGCCGATCTGATCCTCGCCGCCAACGGAATCAATAGCTGGATCCGCGAGGAATACGCCGCCAGCTTCCGGCCCAGCTACGACTGGCGGCCCAACAAATTCGTGTGGCTCGGCTCGACCAAACCGCTCGATGCCTTCACCTTCGATTTCCGCGAGAACGAGTGTGGCATCTGGAATTTGCACGCCTATCAGTACAACACGGAGATGAGCACCTGGATCGTCGAGACCACGGGCGAGACCTGGGAAAAGGCGGGGATGGCGGACGCTTCCGAAGACGATACCGTCGCTTATTGCGCGGAATTGTACCGCGATATTCTCGACGGCCATTCGGTGATCAAGAACCGCTCGCTGTGGCGCAACTTCCCGACCATCATGCTGGAGAGCTATGTCCATGAAAACATGGTGATCATGGGCGATGCGGCGCACACCGCGCATTTTTCCATCGGATCGGGCACCAAGCTCGCCATGGAGGACGCGATCGCGCTTTACGAGGAATTCGTCGTCCATGGCAACGTAAAGGACGCCCTGGCCGGCTACGATGCGAACCGCCACGACGAGGTTGGCCGCATCGTGCACGCCGCCGAGACCTCGCTGGTCTGGTTCGAACAGCTCGATCGTTATTGGGACATGGATCCCACCCAGTTCGCCTTCAGTCTGATGTCGCGGTCCAAGGCGATCACCTATGACAATCTCCGCTTGCGCGACGAGACTTTCGTGGACGAGGTCGATGCATGGTTCGCCGCCGACGCCGCTGAACGTTTCGGCGCGCCCGCGGTGCAGGGCAAGCCGGCGCCGCCCCCCGCCGGCAAGCCGGCCCCACCAATGTTCGCACCGTTCCAGCTGCGCGACATGGCGCTGGAGAACCGCGTCGCGGTCGCGCCCATGTGCCAGTACTGCGCCGAGGACGGCATGCCGACCGAGTGGCATCATGTCCATTTGGGCAGCCGCGCCACGGGCGGTGCCGGACTGGTGATGACCGAAATGGTCTGCCCGTCGCCGGATGCGCGTATCACGCCGGGTTGCGTCGGCATCTGGAACGACGAGCAAGAGGCGGCCTGGAAACGCACCGTCGATTATGTGCATGAGTTTTCCGGCGCGCGTTTCGCCATGCAGATCGGCCATGCCGGGCGCAAGGGCGCGACCAAGCTCGCCTGGGACGGTATCGACCAGCCGCTTGAGGCGGGCGCCTGGGAGATCGTCTCGGCCTCGCCGCTGCCGTATCTCGAGACCTCACAGACGCCTCGCGAGCTCACCCGCGACGACATGGACCGGATCAAGGCCGACCTGGTGGCGGCCTTTGGCCGCGCCGCGCGTATTGGTGTCGACATGGCCGAACTGCATTGCGCGCACGGCTATTTGCTGGCGAGCTTTCTCTCGCCGGTGACCAACCTGCGGCAAGACGAATATGGCGGGGCGATCGAAAACCGGCTGCGCTATCCGCTCGAAGTATTCGACGCCTGCCGCGCCGCGTGGCCGGACGAGCGCCCGATGTCGGTGCGCATTTCGGCCCATGACTGGATGGCGGGCGGCAATGAAGGCGCCGAGGCGGCCGAAATATCCCGCGCCTTCAAAGCGCATGGCTGTGACGTGATCAATGTTTCGACCGGACAGACCGACGCCCGCGAGCAGCCGATCTATGGCCGCATGTTTCAGACGCCGTTCTCGGAACGGATCCGTATCGAGGCGGAGATACCGACCATCGTCGCGGGCAACATCTTTACCTGGGACCAGGTGAATACCGTGGTCGCCTCGGGGCGGTCGGACATCGTCGCGCTGGCCCGCGCTCATCTCTACAATCCTTATTTCACCGAACAGGCGGCCGCCTATTACGGCTATGACGAAATGAAGTGGCCCGACCAGTACGCCTCGGCCAAGTTCGCGGCCTTCCGCCAGTTCGAGCGCGACCGGCTGTCGATCCAGGAGCTTCGCGAGGCGGCGAAACCGGAGGCTGCGCGCGCGGCGCGGTCGTTCATGTCGCACGCCGCCCAGACCCGCGCCGCCGAATGGGAAATCCAAGGCGCCGCCGTCGGCGCCGCCGCCGCCTCCAAGGCATCCGACGAGACATAGGAGATTAGCGGACGGCCGGCTTCATGGTCATGCGGACGTGCGGAATGCCGGCCTCCATGAAGATATCGCCTTCGGAAATAAAGCCGAGTCTGGCGTAGAACGCCTCGACGGCGGTCTGGGCGTTCAGGACGACGGTCGCGACGCCGTCGGCCCCGAGATCGGCGATCATGCACTCCATCAGCGCGCGGCCCACGCCGTTCTCCCGCTCGATCGCCAGCACCGCGACGCGCTCAATCTTCGCCGCCCGCGCGCCGTAAGGGCGGACGCGCGCGGTCCCCAGCGCCGCGCCGCCGCGCCGGGCCAAATAATGGCGGCATTGATCGTCGAGACCATCGATTTCGATGTCCTCGCTCACGCCTTGTTCGCGGCAGAACACATTGACCCGGATCGCGAAGGCGTCCTTCATGTCGCGCTCGCCGTTGGCGGTAATTATTTCAAGGTCGGTCATAGGCGGCATCGCATCATGGACCGCGCGCGGGCGGCGGGCTATTTTCTCGCCCAACCGCCGGAAACGGCCGCGCAAATTACCGCGCCCCACGGGAGATGACGAGACAAGATGAAAATTAATCGCACTACCGCGCCGGATAGTCGCTGAACGACGGAACGCGCACCATGGATCTCGCCACCCTGTTCGCCCGCACCGTCGCCCGCGACCCGCATGCGATCGCGATCGTCGACGGCGATGCGCGCGCGAGCTACGCCGAATGGTATGCGGAGATCGCATCGGTGGCCGGCGGGCTGCGCGCGTTTGGGCTCGCGCCCGGCGATCATCTGGTGGTGGTGCTTTCCAACCGGCGCGAGATGGCGACGCTCTATTGGGCGTGCCACATGGCCGGCGTGGTGTTCACCCCGTTCAACTGGCGCGCCACCGCCGCCGACATCGCCTACGTGCTGGACGACGCCGAAGCGCGCGCGGTGGTCTTCGAGGACCGTTCGGCGGAAACGTCGCGCGCCGGCGCAGAGGCGGCGGGGGTCCCGGCCGACCGGCTGATCGATATCGACGGGACCGGATATGCGGAACTCGCCGCCGCCGCGCCGATAGAGACGCCCGGCCCGCGCGATCCGGAAGAAATTTGCCTGATGCTTTACACGTCGGGCACCACCGGGCGGCCCAAGGGCGTGCCGCGCAGCCACAACGCCGAGCGCATGGGCACCACCCATTGCGCGCTGCAGCTTGGCTATGACTACGGCGACGCCACGCTTGGCGTGATGCCGCTTTTCCACACCATGGGCGTGCGCTCGCTGATCATGTGCACGGCTCTCAACGGCAAGTTCGTCTGCATGCCGACATTCGACGCCGAAGACGCGCTGCGGCTGGTCCAGGACGAGGCGATTGAGGCGCTGTTCCTGGTGCCCACCATGTTCCACGACATGGTCGGCCATCCCCGCTTCGCCGACTATGACGTGTCGTCGGCGCGCAAGCTCGGCTATGCCGGCATGTCCATGACCACGGCGCTGACCCGCAAATGCGCGGAATTGTTCAAGCCGCTCGATTTCGTGAACTTCTACGGCTCGTCCGAGATATTCACCTTCGCCATCTGCGATCACATCATCGACAAGCCGGGCTGCGCCGGACGCGCCGGGCTGGGCCAGGAAATCCGCATTGTGCGCGCCGACGCCGAGGCCACCGCCGGGCCGAACGATATGGTGGCGCCCGGCGAGAACGGCGAAATCATCGCGCCCATGGCCGGGATGGAGGCGTTCAAGGGATACTGGAAACGCCCCGACGCCGACGCTAAGGCGATCCGCGACGGCTGGTATTTCACCGGCGACCTCGGCCATTTCGACGAGGACGGCGAGCTTTATATCGTCGGCCGCGTCGACGACATGGTGATCTCGGGCGGTGAGAACATCCACCCCGAGGAGGTCGAGGACGTGCTCGACGCGTCGCCGCTGGTGGGTCACGCGGCGGTGGTCGGGTTGCCCGACGACCGTATGGGCCAGAAGGTGGTGGCTTTCATAGAACCGGCGTCCGAAGAAGCGTCCGCCGAGGCGCTCGACGCCCATTGCCTGTCGAGCGGGCTGGCGCGGTTCAAGCGACCGCGCGCCTATGTCTTCGTCGAACGCGTGCCGCAATCGGCCTCGGGCAAGCTGCTGCGCCGTTTCCTGCGGGACGGCGAATACACGACCTTACCCGGTTTCAAGAACACTTTGTGAGGAGTAATAAAATGGAACGAAATTACGCCGAGGCGCGCGCCGAGATTCTGCGGGATCTCGACGGGCTGCGGGTCGAGATCGATCCCGAAAAGAAAATCGGGACGTTGATCCTCGACAGGGTGCCGCTGAATATCGTCTCCTATCGCGCGCGCTTCCAGATCCGCGCCATCATCGAGGCGATGGATGAGGATGACGATGTGGGGGTGATCGTGATCCGTGGCGCGAACGGCATCTTCACCTCGGGCGGCGACGTGAAATCCTTTCCCGATATTCCGAAGAACGGCATGTCCGACCTCGCCGACAATATCGGCGCGCCGGAACGCGCCGCCAAGCCGGTGATCGCGGCGCTTGAGAAATACTGCATGGGGGTCGGGTTCGAACTCGCCATGGCGTGCGATTTCCGCCTCGCGACCCGGGATTGCGTGGTGGCGCTGCCCGAAAGCGCCATCGGCCAGATGCCGGGCTCCGGCGGCAGCGTGCGGGTCGCGCGCATCGCCGGGCTGACCCGCGCCAAGGACATGGTCATGCTGGGCAAGCGCATCCCGGCCGATCAGGCCAAGGACTGGGGGCTGGTAACCGAGACCGCCGAGGATGGCGACGGGTTGGACGCGCTGGTCGCGGACTATGCCGCCAAGCTGAATGCGCTGGCGCCCATTGCGCTAAGGTCGTTGAAGCGCGTTCTTAACTCGGCCTATGACACCAGCCTGAAGGTCGGGTTGGATGTCGAAGGAAATTCCTACGAGAAGATTCGCTACACCGAGGATTATGCCGAGGGCATCGCGGCCTTCTCGGAAAAACGCAAGGCGAATTACAAGGGCAAGTAAAAATCACACACGAAAACAAGGGGGAGAAGACTGATGGCAAAACGCGAAAACATCGTTACGGATACCGTTTACGCACGCGTGATGGATGGCAAGGCGATGTTCCCGCACGCCGTTTCGATTGAAGGCAAGCGTCTGATCTGCCTTTCGGGCCAGCTCGCCTGGGATGTCGACGGCAACACGGTCGGGCCCGGCGACATGCGGGCCCAGTTTCGTCAGGTCGGCGAGAACATCAAGAACGCGCTTATCGCCGCCGGGGCGGGGCTCGAGGATCTGGTGAAGACCAACACCTATGTCACCGACATGGACGCGTTTTTCGAGTGCGTCGACATCAGGGGCGAGTATTTCGGGCCGGGCTTTCCATGCTCGACCACCGTCGAGGTCTCGCGCCTCGCGGTCCCCGACGCGATGATCGAGATCGAAGCCATCGCTGTCGTCGACGCTTAAGAATAAACCTCTCCTGGGTCATTCGCGGACTTGATCCGCGAATCTGTTCGATCACGCGTGGTTTCTGGGGATTGCCGGGTCAAGCCCGGCAATGACGGCCTGGTCTGATACTTGTCCGCTATTCCCCCGCCGCTGCTTGCGCGCGGAGGCTTCTGATGGCCACTTCGTTGCCGGGCGCGGGGCGGGCCGGGATCAGGGTCGAACACAGCAGCGAGGCGGTGGCGAACACCGTGCCGATCAGGAACACCGTCGACGGCGAGGTCACCCAGATTATGCCCAGGATCGCCGGCATGAACACCGCCGCGATATGGTTGATGGTCGAGCTTACGCCCGCTGTGTTCGCCATGTCGGCGGGGTCGGCGATCTTCTGAAAATAGGTCTTGATGGCGATCGCCATGGCGAAGAACACGTGATCGATGATGAACAGGGCGACCGCGATCCACGCAACCTCGACAAAGGCGTATGCGGTGAACACGCAGATCAGCCCGGAATATTCGAGGATCAGCGCGCGGCGTTCGCCCCACTTGCCGATCAGCCGGCCGATTTTGGGCGCGACGAAGACGTTGATCGCATAGTTCGCGAGCAGCATCAGCGTGACCTCGGACACCGCGAAGCCGAATTTCTCGACCATCAGGAAGGCGGCGAACACGGTCATGATCTGGCGGCGCGTGCCCGACAGGAAGGTCAGCGCGTAGTAAAGCCAGTATCGCCGCCGCAGCACGATCTGCTTGCGTTGGGTTACCACCGGCTTGAAGTGGGGATAGATGATCCAGGCGGCGGCCGCGATCACGGCGGTCACGCCGCCGCCCAGCAGAAACACGTCACGCATGTCGAAGCCGCCGAATTCGAGCATGAAATAGACCACGCCGAACGTCGCCAGCGACGCGAAGGAACCGACCGCGACGATCTGGCCCATCACATGCGGCGCGTGTTCC
This sequence comes from uncultured Rhodospirillaceae bacterium, assembly GCA_964587515.1. Classification (GTDB taxonomy): domain Bacteria; phylum Pseudomonadota; class Alphaproteobacteria; order MPNO01; family MPNO01; genus CAZPMO01. The sequence goes on from CAZPMO010000020.1 coordinate 13,918, forward strand.
TTCTCCACCCATTGCAGGGTCAGCGACTGGCGCAACGCCTCGAAATAATGAAACCCGACCGAGCCGATCAGCGCGGCGAGATAGATGCCGGTGACGCTTGGAAAGAAGCCGATCACCCCGGTGCCGACGCCCAGCAGGATCAGCGAGATAAACGAAAGCCGTTGCTCGCGCACCAGCAGCAGCGCGAAGATCACCGTGAAGGCCAGCAGGCCCGGCACCTCGCGCAGCGTATGCAGGAAGCCGAGCTCGACCCCGGTAAAGCCGCTACGCTCGAACACGAAATTGTTCAGCAGCGCCATATAGGTCGCGAGCGAAATTGCCATTCCCGCCGACAGCAGGAACAGCAGCATCGTCGGACCGCGCCATTCGATGGAAGAGAATTTCGGGAGAGTCATGCCTGATTAAGTAGTCTCGATGGCCGTCCGGGGAAAGGGCGAATGTTTCGCGGCTTGTCAATCGCGACCGCCGTCCGCACACTCTTACGTCTTGAAACGCGGAGCGAACCCATGTTGATCGTCGATGCCCACGTCCATATCTGGGCGGACAGCACGCCCAACCCGGCCCATCGCCAGGTGCCCGCGCTGACGGGCGATGAATTGCTGCTTGAGATGGATGCGGCGGGCGTCGACGCCGCCGTCATCCAGCCGCCGGCCTGGGACCCCACCTCCAACGAGGTCGCGGTCGAGGCCGCGCGCCGGACGCCCGGGCGTTTCGCGGTGCTCGGATGCTTCCCGCTGGACGATCCCGCGAGCCCGTCGCTGATCGACGGCTGGAAGGAACGCCCGGGCATGCTGGGGCTGCGCTTTACATTTCCCCAGCCCCATATGGAAGCCTGGCTCACCGACGGCTCGCTCGACTGGTTGTGGCCGGCCGCCGAGAAGGCCGGTCTGCCGGTGGCGCTGGCGGCCGGGAATTTCCTGCCCGTGGTGGGCGAGATCGCGGCGCGGCATCCCGGGCTTCGCCTGCTGGTCGACCATCTGGGGACGCCGCTCCGCAAAACCGATGACGAAGCGCTGGTTAATCTGGCGCAACTGGTGGCGCTGGCGAAATATCCCAACGTGGCGCTCAAGGCCACCGCCGCGCCGGGCACCTCGACCCAGCCCTACCCGTTTCGCAACGTCCACGACTATCTGCATGCGGTCTACGACGCGTTCGGGCCGCAACGCATGTTCTGGGGCACCGATATCACCCGCATGCCGTGTTCCTGGGCGCAATGCGTGACGCTGTTTACCGAGGAGCTGTCCTGGCTCTCGCCCGAGGACAAGGAATGGATCATGGGCCGCGCGCTGTGCGAGTGGATCGGGTGGGACCTCGCGGCCTGAGACGATGGCTGTTCGTAATGTTCTCATCGTCGGCGGCGGCATCGCGGGAATGACGCTGGCGACCGCGTTGCGGCGCGCCGGGATTGGCTCGGAGATCGTCGAGCTCAATCCCGAGTGGTCGGTGCTGGGTGTCGGTATTTCCATGCAGGGACCGGCGCTGCGGGCGCTCAGGACGCTGGGCGTGCTCGATGCGGTGGTCGCGCACGGGTTCGGTTATTCCCATTTCAATTCCTGCGACGCCGCCGGCAACATCGTCGATACGGTCACGCTGCCGTCCATCAACGGACCGGACTATCCGGCGACCATGGGCATCATGCGCCAGGCCCTGCACGATGTCCTGAAAGACGCCGTCCTCGAGGCCGGCGCGCCGGTCCGGCTCGGTGTCACGGTGTCGGATTTCAGCGACAGCGATGATGGGGTCGCCGTCACTTTCAGCGACGGTTCGGAGGGTTCCTACGACCTCGTCGTCGGCGCCGACGGCGTCAACTCGCCACTGCGCCAACGCTTGTTCGCCGATATCGTCAAGCCGGAATATACCGGTCAGGCGGTGTGGCGGGCCACCGTTCCCCGCCCCGTGGACGTGTGCACCCGGCATTCCTATTTCGGACCGCGCAACAAAGCGGGGTTCAACCCCGTCTCGGAGGACCGGATGTATATCTATCTGGTCCAGAACCTGCCGCGATGGGCGCGGTTGGCGGATGCGGAATTGCCCGGCGTGATGCGCGGGTTGCTCGCCGATTTCGGCGGCCATCTGGCCGCGGCGCGCGATGCGGTTACGGATCCCGAGCAGATCGTCTACCGCCCGATCGTCTCCATGATCCTGCCCGCGCCCTGGTATCGCGGCCGCGTGGTTCTGATCGGCGACGCGGCCCACACCATGACGCCGCAGATGGCGTCGGGCGCCGGGCTGGCCATCGAGGATGCGGTGGTGCTGGCGGAAATTCTGGCGACGGGCCAGCCCGTGCCGGACGCGCTTCAGGCTTTCATGACGCGCCGCTTCGATCGCTGCCGGACGACGGTGGAAAGTTCCCACCAGCTCGGCGAATGGGAAAAGACCCCGGACGCGCCTGACGCCGACCCGACCGGTCTGTTCGGAGAAACCATCAGGATGCTCGCGCAGCCGATCTAGATCGCGTTGGCCGTCAGAACGGCTCGCTGGTCATGCGTCCCGTCGAATCGATCAACGATTTTTCCGACTTCATCTCCTTGCCGGCGAAGCGGTCGAGATACCAGTCGGCCATCATGGTATTGCGGTTTTCGCCGAGCGCCACCGACATGCCTTCGTTGATGCCGTGATTGGCGCCTTCATAGACCACCAGCGATTTGGGCGCGGTGATGTGCTCGAACATCTCGTATGTATGTTCGATCGGGCTGAGCTGGTCGTCCTCGCCGGCCAGCACCAGATAGGGCGCGGAGATGTTGCCCACATGCTTGCGCAGATCGAATGACGTGATGAACTCGTCGAATTCGTCCTCGTCCTCGTAATCCGACATGAACATGAAGCGCAGTTTGAACGACGGCGAGGCCATGTTGAAAATGGTGTTGCAGCCCGGCTCCTGGCAGACGCCGGTGACCGCCACGCCCTTGATGCGATCACCCAGCGCCGCCGCCGCCAATGTGCCGAAATAGGTGCCGAAGCTGACACCCTTCACGCAGATATTTTCGGCATCGATATGCGGGTGCTCGCACAGGAAGTCGACCGCGGCCACGGCTCCGTCCATGTGGTTGGTTTCGGTGACGTGGATCGGGATGGTGCAGCATTCGCCCTGGCCGGGCCCGTCGATGGCCAGCACCGCGATGTCGCGGTTCAACAGCGGGTCGCCATACATGGACACCATGTTTTCCTTGCACGCGTCCATGCCGTCGATCGACAGCACGCAGGGGAAGCGTTCGCCCGGCTCGGGTTCGCGCGGCAGATGCAGATAGGCGGGCATGGCGCGTTCGACGCCGTCCTTGCAGATCATCGGCACCTTCACGATCTCGATCGGGTGCGCGGCGTGCGGGATATATTTCTCGAAGCAATGGTTCATCTGCTCTTCGAGCCAGATCAGGCGCTCATTGGCCTCGAAGATCGGCCAGCGCGCCGACGCCCACAGCAGCATCGCGATGAAATAGTTCTCGCCGGCCGCGATATTGCGGCCCTCTGCCTCATAGGCTTCGGCGCGCGCCTGGCGGCGCTTCGCGGCGCGGATGAATTCGCGGTCGATGTCGGCGGCCTTCTTCACCCGCGCGCCCACCATGCGCATCTCCATCAACGCCTCGCCGCCGCCCGGCGCGCCCATATAGGCCAACCGCGCCTGATCCCATTCCATGCCGATGGTGCGGATCACCGCGTCCAGCAGCCAGCGCTGTTCCTGCCAGCGCTTCATCAGACGATCAGATTTCGAAGCCATTCGCCGTCCCCTCTTTTATTTTCTTCGAACAGTCTACATCGCGCCGCGTTCGGGACAAATTATCGATCGAGCGCGGAGGTTCACTCCGGCGCGCCGGCCATGCGCAGGGTTTCGAGAAACCGCGCCCACGTCCCGTCGTCGTGATAGGGCAGCGGCTCGACTTCGGAAAGTCGGAATTCCGGTTCGTTGTCCATGAGGCGGGTGACAGCGTCGTGCGCGCCGTCCTCGTCTCCTTCGCGCCAGCGGCCGACGGCGAGGCCAATCAGATTGTGGGGCAGGCCCGGCGCGAGCTGGTCCGCCCTCTGGAACCAGTCCGTTGCGTCGCCATACCGTTCGGCGCCGAGATGGCCATAGGCGACGATCCGGCTATAGAGGTGGACGTAAGGGTCCCGGATATCGATGTTCACCGCCCGCGTCGCGCTCACTGCTCCGGCGTCATATTCTCCCGCAAAGACCTGGGCCGCGCCGAGTATCCAAAGACCCATATTGTATTCGGGGTTGAGATCCAGCGCCCGCTGACAGACGGCCGTCGCGTCCCGATAGCGACGCCGCGCAAATAAAAGAAGCCCGGCGCGCACCATATGCGGCATGTCGCTCTGATTGTTGAGGCGGAGCGCTTCTTCGGCCCGGTCGAATGCGATCGTCGTCGCTTGCTCCGCGGGTTTCCGAAAACCATAGAAATATTCGTCGAGCCCCAACCCGGCGGCGGCCATGGCCAGCGCCATGAAGTTCTCCGGGGCGAGTTCGAGCGCCTGTTCGGCGATCCTGCCCCCTCCCGCCCAGCCCGCTTTGGTCGGCGTGAAGAAACTGGCGCCGGCGAGCGCGAGAAGTTCCTCCAGCGACAGCTCGTCCAGATTTCGGTTCGCCAGCCGGTCCGCGTCGTCGTCGGCGATGCGTCGGCGCACGCTCATCGCCATGCGGTGGGCGCAGCGATCGAGAATATCGAAGGAATCGTCGGTGTCTTCCTCATACCGGTCCGACCAGATCTGGCGGGCGTCGTCGACGGCGGTCAGCCGCGCGAAGAGGCGGGAACGGCCCGACGCGAGCCGCACACCGCCTTCGACGACGTAATGGGCCTTGTCCCGGTCGGCGGCGATTTCGAGGCCGGTGAGGCGCGCCAGATGGGCCTGAAGCTCGGCGTGAAGATCGTCGGCGAGGCGCGCTTCGTCATCGCGGCTCCCCTCGAAATCCGCGAGGAAAACACGAGGCTTCGAATGGCCGCGCAGAGAGGGAAGAAGGCGCGGCCAGGACCAGACCCGGATCGGGCGGGCGATGTTCTTGAACTTTCTTTCGCCGTTGTCGAAGAATTCGTGGTCAAGACCTTCCGTGGCGCTTGCCCGCACCGCTTGCGCAATGAGCACGCCGCCGGGCTCGGCCATCCCCTCCAGCCGCGCCGCGACATTGACCCCATCGCCGAATATGTCGCCGTCTTCGAATATGACGTCGCCGAAATTGACGCCGATGCGGAACACCATGCGTCTGTCGTCCGGCACGTCCGTCTGACGCGCCGCCCTGGCCTGCTGCACCGCGATGGCGCAACGCACGGCGTCGACGACATCCGGAAATTCCGCGAGAAACCCGTCCCCGGTGATCTTCACGATGCGGCCGCGATACTCGGCGGTGCATGGTTCGATCAGCTCTTTACGGTGGGCGGCGAGAGCAGCGAAGGTTCCCTCTTCGTCGGCGCCCATCAGCCGCGAGTAATCGACCACGTCTGCCGCCAGGATCGCGATCAGCCTGCGTTGAATGGGAGTCTCGGCCATGGGGCGATATTTCCCGAATTCGCGCCAGGGTGAAAGTCTAGGGACGGTTGATGGGGGAGTCCATCGGGCTCGCCTGCGCCGCAATCTTTCCAGCGAGGCGGTTCACGATGGTGGTAGCATCGGACAACCGGCCGACGGCAATTCAGAGAAGTTGAATTGGACATCCTGGCGGAATTGTTTGTGATCCTGGTCCTGGTCAGGCTCTTCGGTGAGATTGCCGAGCGCGCCGGTCAGCCGGCGTCGGTTGGCGAGATTATTGCCGGCATCGTGCTCGCGGCCATGGCCGTCTGGTTCGGCCAGAGCGTCCCGTTCGTCGCTCAAGTGGCCTCCAGCGAAGCGCTAGTGGTGGTGGCCAATCTCGGCATCTTCTTCCTGGTGCTGGTGGCCGGCGTCGAGATGCAACCCAATGAAATTATGGGAAATCCGTGGTTTCCCTAGCGGTCGCCCTTGGCGGCATGGTGTTGCCTCTGGTGGGCGGCATCGCGCTTGTGTGGGCGTACCTGCCGGATACCGATCTCAGACCGGTTCAGGCGTTCCTGGCCGGTGTCGCGTTGTCGATATCGGCGATTCCGGCGACGGTGAAGGTTCTCGGCGATCTTGGGTTGCTGCACACGAAAGTCGGAGAGATCATCGTTTCCGCGGCGGTTTTCGACAATGTGTTTGGTCTGTTTCTGCTCGCCGTTCTCCTCGCTATGATCGATTCGGGTCACGCGCCCGACATTTCATCCATGGCCTGGCTGCTGGCGAAAGTCGTCTTTTTCTTTGTGGTCACGATTGCGCTCGGCGCGCATGTCTATCCCCGCGTCCGAAAGGGCCTCAGGGCGATGCAGATCGCCGCCATCGAGGTCAGCGCGCTCGCGGTGGTGGCCCTCGCCTATGGGTGGCTCGCGGAAGCGCTCAGCATGCACTGGATATTGGGCGCGTTCATGGCCGGGCTGTACTTCGAACCCGCGCGCGTGGGCGTCAAGGCCTATAACGAGATAAAGCTGGTCTGCGGCGCGTTGACCAACGGATTTCTGGGCCCGATATTCTTTGCATATATCGGCCTGCGGGTCGATCTCAGCGCAATCACCGAGGTGCCGGTTTTCCTTTTGACCCTTCTTCTGGTGGCGTTCTTCGGTAAATTGCTTGGCGCCGGTCTTCCGGCCCTTTGTTTCGGGCTGGACCGCCGCGAGGCCCTGTCCGTCGGGGTCGGCATGAGCGCGCGCGGCGCGGTCGAACTGGTGATCGTGAGCATCGCCTACGAGGCCGGCCTGTTCGCCCTCGGCGGCCGCAACGACTCGAAGCCGTCACATCTTTATTCGTGCCTCATCCTGATGGGCGTTATCACCACCCTGCTGGTGCCCATCCTCCTGCTGGTGCCCATCCTCCTGCCGCGCACGCTGCCGGAGAACGACACGTCCGACCAAAACGAGTGAAGGAAAATTCTTTCGTCCGTCGGTCCATCCGTGGTCACCTCCAGGTCCCATTTTATCCCTCGAATTGGTTGGGATCCACGTGAAACCCGGCGGCTCGGATGCCCGCCATGGCGCAGTCATCGTCCATTTCGTTGACATCTCCCGTGATGCCCACCGCGCCGACCACCTCGCCGTGCTCGTCCTGGATGAGTTGCGCGCCGCCTTCATAGAACAGCGGTCCGTCCGACAGTTGTTCCAGGTTCGCCATGAAATACGGCTTTTCGCGGTATTTCTGCAGCACCAGTTTGGACGACCTGCCGAGGCCGAGCGCCGCGAACGCCTTGCCGTGGGCGATTTCGAAACGTAGCAGGGCCGATCCGTCCTGTTTTTGAAACGCCTTCACGCGCCCGCCCGCATCCAGGACAATAACGCTCAGCGGTTTCAGATCGAGGTCCTTGGCGCGGTTCAGCGCGGCCTCAATAATTGTATTGGCCTGTTCAAGCGTGATGGCGCGCATCGCTCAACCTCCCTTAAGGTCCGGAAAATTCGACGATATCGAAGCCGGTGAAACGGTCGACCAGATACACCAGCCCGCGCGAATCCACATCCACGTCGTTGGTCTGGGGCGCGGCGTGGCCGCTCACCGGTTCGGGGACGAAATACCCGACCTCGCTGGGCGCGCGGGGGTCCGCGATATCGACGATCCGCAGCCCGCCGCTGAACCAGGCGCAATAGACCAGCGTGTCGGTCATGTGTTCCTGGAACTGGTGTCCGCCGAAACGGGTACCCGGCACCTGGCTCCACGGGCTGTCGGCTTCGCTGACCTGATAGATGGAAAGGGGCTTGATGTCGGCGGGGTCGGTGACGTCGAACACCCAGAGATTAGCGTGCGGCCGGCCGCGCCGCACATCCGCTTCCGCATCGCTGTAATACTGGTCTTCCTCGTCGATGGCGATGGCGATGTCGCGGCCACCGATTTGGAACGGCAGACCCATGAACGTGTGGCTCGGTTCCGGAAACGGCGGGTGGTAGTCGTAGGCGCCGAGCGTCCGTGGCGCTGTGATGTTCGAGATATCGATGATCCGCAGGCCCGCGTGCCAACAGCCGGCCCAAAGCCGATCGCCCTGGCGCATGGCGTGATGCAGCCGGTGATCGTGGCCCGCCCAGTCCGGCGTCTCGCCGCCCGCCAGATGCTGGCCTGGCATCCACCAGCGCGAGACCTCCGTCGGTCTGGCCGGCTCGCCGATATCGTAAATCACCAGGATGTTGCCGACGAACCCGTCCATCTCGGTGGAGATATAGGCGTAGCGTTCGTCCATATCGAAACGATGCACGCCGATGCCACCGGTTTTCACATAGGATATTTGTTCGGGCCGGGCGGGGTTGGAGACGTCGTAAATCTTGAAGCCGCCATTTTCGTATGGCGCCGTGTTGGCTTTTTCGAGCCTCGGAATATCGTTTTCCTTCAGCCCCAGTTTTTCCGCCAGTTCGGCGTGGCTGGGCTCGCGACCCAGCAGTTCGCGAAGCCGTTGACGCATGGGCGGAAGCTGCTCGGCCTTGCGTCCGATGCCCTGGCTATTCCGTTCGTGGTTGACGATCATGATATCGCCGACGACGCGCGCCTTGTGGCTGTGGGACGTCGGGTCGTCGAGGGTGATGGTGGATACCAATTTCGGATTCGCCGGATCGGCGACATCGACGATGCTGGTCCCCAGCCCGTCCTTGTTCGGCAGGTGTCCGATATAGGCGTGATCCCCATTGACATATACCTGGCCCGCGCCGCCCAGATCGAGATGGGCGAGCCGCCGGGTGTTGCGCGCGACCGAGGCGCCGTTGCCGTTGATCGTTGCCATCGTTCGATCCTTGAACTGTGAACCCACCGCGTCGGAACGATTTTACGGCTGCTCGGTTATCGGGTAAATCACAACCACGGTAATTCGCGTAATCGGGGAGAATAAAATGTTCAATCTGGCGATTATGGGGCTTGGCGCTTGGGGCAAGCGGCTGATTAATTCGGTTCAGGAAAACAGCGAGACCGTGACATTCAGGAAGGCGGTGACCCGCACGCCGTCGAAGGTGGTCGATTTCACCGCCGGGCACGGCATCGAGCTTGGCGACGACTTTCGGGCTATTTTGGATGATCCCGACATCAACGGCGTCGTCGTCTGTTCACCGGCGCATGTCCACGTGGAGCAAACCCTGGCGGCGATTGACGCCGGCAAGCATGTTCTGGTGATAAAGCCGCTGGCCCTGCGCCGGGCGGACGCCGAGGAAATTTACAAGGCGGCGGACGGGAAGGGCGTCTTCGTGGGCATGGGGTACGAGCGGTGTTTCCTGCCGGCGGCCGATGAGTTGCGCCGGCGCGTCAGGGAAGGCGCGCTCGGCAAGATCATCCATGCCGAAGGAAATTACTGCGTCGGCCGCTATCACAATATGACGCGCGACAACTGGAAGACCGATTCCGCGATAGTGCCGCCCGGCGCGCTTGCCGATCATATGCTGTACATGATGATCGAACTGATCGGCCCGGTGGAGGAGCTCACGGCCGGCGGATCCCACATGGCGACCGATCTCGACGTCTTCGATACGTCTTCGGCCACCTTGCGTTTCACGGGCGGGGTCAGTGGCCAGCTTTGCGCGATCGGGGTGACGCCGGAGTTCGCCCGGCTGCATTTTTTCGGAACCGAGGGCTGGGCCGAAATTCGCGGCGCGGCGCGGTTCGAATTCGCACCTTTGAAGGGCGACCGCGAGGTAATCGAATTCGCCGCCTTCGATACCTTGAAATGCCAGCTGGAAAGCTTCGCGGCGGCGGCGCTGGGCGAGGCTAAATTTAACGTATCGGCGCAAAATGCCATCGACGGCGTGGCGGCGGTCGAAGCCATGGCGCGCTCGGCGATAAGCGGCGGTCCGGTCAGGGTTTAACGCCCCGACCGGACACCACTCAGGCTACAGGCCTATTTCGAGAGACCCGACGCCTTTTTGACCCGCGCGACCAGTTCGGGCGAGGCATTGACGATCTTCTTCACCAGCGCCGTCGTCTCCTGCCACTTGCGCGGCTGGATCAACATCTTGCGCTTCTTGGCTTCAGCCAGGAAAGCGGGATCGGCAACCGTCTTGGCGAAGGCCGTGCGCAGCGCCGCGACCCGGGCGGCCGGAACGCCAGGCGCCACCGCGATCGAGCGCGCGATCGGCGTGCCGGCCACGATGAAATCGACCACATCCTTGTATTTGGGATCCACCAGCTCGCCCAACGTCGGCACATTCGGGATCTCCGGCAGCCGGTTGAAGGCGAACAGAAGCAGAAGGTTCACCTTCTTGTCGCGCAGCCAGTCCGGCTTGGTGCCGTTCAAATTACCCCACGACGGCGTCCAGCCGTGTGTCTCGCCCTGCTGCATCGCCAGATTGTTCTTCGCGCCGCCGCGATAGCCGGTGATGATCTTGAACTTCGTGCCCAGCGTGGTGTTGACCATCGAGGCCCACTGATAGGTCAGATGGTTCTTCGCGAACGAGCTTAGGATCGCCTGCTTCTGTTTGGCTTCGTCCAGCGACTTGACCGGCGCGCCGTGCCACAGCGTCAGTAATTGCGTGATCGCGCTGAACGAGCCGAGCCACTGGAACTTGTCCGACTTGAATTTGAGGCCCTTGGACCGCAGCTTTTCCGCCAGCGGGAGCGCGTGCGACAACAGTAATTGGCTGCCGTCCTTCGCCGCCGCGGAATAGATATAATTCGCGGCCTTCGTGCCGCCCGCGCCCGGCATGAACCCCGGAACGATCTTGGGATTGCCGGGAATATATTTGGGCATGTGCGCGGCGAACATCTGTCCATAAACCTGGAAGCTGCCGCCGGGGCGCGTCCCCATGGTCAATGTGAGCGTCCTGCCCTTGTAAAAGTCGGTAACGCTGTCCGCGCTTGCCGGGACCACGAACGCCGCCGCGCCAAGAACACCGAACAGAAACGTACGGATCCCGCTCTTTGGATTAATCATGCTGTACCTCCCTGAGAACTGTCGCGGGTCTTACCCGCCCTATGTACAATTTTTAGTTGCAGTCAAGCGTGACTCGAAAACCTTCGCTGAGCAACCGTCTTCAGAGCGGCTCTGGCATGTCGATACCGTGCTGGGTGGCGGCTTCGGACAGGGCGTCCCAGGTGCCTGGCGCCAGCGGGATGCCGTCATTTGACCGTTCGACCATCACCCGGTCGCCGCGTTCGCCCGGCACCAGGATTTCATCGAAGCCCTCGGCGGGCGTCAGCGTTTTCAGGGCCGCGACGGTTTCGTCCACGCTGTGCTTATATTCGTCTGGATCCATGAAGGCGGCGATGTCGATGGCCACCGCCAGGCCGTTCTGGTTGTGGCGGCGGCCGCGCGGCGGCGCGGTGATGTCCTGGGAAATCAGCGGGTTCGCCACCAGCAGGCTGGTCAGGCACTCGAACATCAGGGCGAGCCCCGAGCCCTTGGGACCGGCCATGGGCATGGGGATCGCGGCTTCGGCGGGGTCGGTGGTCGGATTGCCGTCATTGTCGAGCGCCCACCCCGCCGGGATCGGCTGGCCGGCATGGCGCGCGTGCGCCAGCTTGCCGAACGAGACGATACCGGTCGACATGTCGAGCATCAGCGGCGCATGCTCGGCGCCCGGCGCGGCGATCGCGATGGGGCTGGTTGCGACGCCGGCGCCGCGCGCGCCGTGATAGGCCATGTTGGGCAGCGAGGTGCTGATGGCCATGCCGATCATGTTCTCGCGCGCCGCCTGCAGCGCGAAATAGCCGATCGCGCCGGAATGGGTCGAGCCCCGGACCAGCGCCCAGCCGATGCCCACATTGCGCGCCTTCTCGATGGCGTGCTCCATGCCGACGCTCATCCCCACCGCGCCGACCGCGCGGTCCGCCTCGATGATCACCGAGGCCGGCGTTTCGCGGATCTTGCGGATATCGGGGGTCGCGTTCATCAGCCCGTAATCGATCAGCCGAAGATAGCGCGGCAGGCGGATGACGCCATGCGAATCGGTGCCCCGCAGATTTGCCCAGACCAGGACCTCGGCGACTTTTTGGGCGTCGTCGGGCTTCAGGCCGGCGCGCTCCAGGATTTCGCACGAGCAGCGTTGCAGCGCCTCCGCCGTAACGCGGTTTCTCTGGTCGGTCATGCTGTCCCTTCTCCGGCTAGGCTGGTGCGGAGTTTGCCCCGCCGCGACCGCGCGGTCCAGTCCGGCGGGCGTGTTCCCTTGCCGGGCGCTGGACACGTGGCCTAGTATTCCCCGACCCAGCCATCAACGGACCTCCTATATGACTCAGGAAATTCTCTCCCAACTGGCCCCCGCCGGCGTCCTGCGGGTGGGGCTCAATATGGCGAATTCGCTGCTTATCACGGGCGCGACGTCCGCCGGCGAACCGGACGGGGTCGCCCCCGACATGGCGCGCGAGATCGCCAAACGCATTGGCGCGGAGGTGTCGCTGGTGCAGTTCGCCTCGCCCGGCGAGGTGGCCGATGCGTCGGATGGCGATGTCTGGGATATCGCACTGATCGGCGCCGAACC
>CAZPMO010000020.1:26331-41756 GCA_964587515.1 uncultured Rhodospirillaceae bacterium
GGCGCGCGCCGAGCGCATGGTGTTCACCGCCGCCTATGTGGAGATCGAGGCGACCTATCTGGTGCCGGGCGACTCAGCCTTCACGTCGGTCGAGGATGTCGACCGCGCGGGCGTCCGCATCGCGGTGTCGGGCCGCAGCGCCTATGACCTCTTTCTCACGCGCAACCTGGAACACGCCGAGTTGGAGCGTGTCCAGGGAGTTACCGCCGCCGCCGAACTGTTCCGGCGCGAGGGGCTCGACGCGCTCGCCGGTCTCCGGCCGGCGCTGGTGGTCGAGGCCGAAAAACTGCCCGGCTCCCGCATCGTCGAGGGACAATTTACCGCCGTGCAACAGGCGATCGGATCGCGCAAGGGTGATGAGGCAAGCGCCACATTCCTTGCCGATTTCGTCGAGGAAGCGAAGGCCAGCGGCCTGGTCCAGAGCCTGATCGACCGTCACGGCGTCACCGGCCGCCTCTCTGTGGCCGCGCCGGCCTGAACCGCGCTCGGTTGCGTGGCTCCGGGCCGCTGCGTAGACTGAGCGCCGCAAATCAAGGAGACCAAAAAATCATGGAAGAGCGCGTCACATTCGATTCCGACGGACTGAAGATTTCCGGCGTCATGCATATTCCCGACGACCTCGCCCCCGGCGAGCAGCGTCCGGCGATGATGGTGCTGCATGGTTTCGGCAGCAAAAAGGATTCCAATAACTGCGTTACCCCGTGCAAGATGCTGACCGACTGGGGCTATGTGACGCTGCGCTTCGATTATCGCGGCTGCGGCGAGAGCGAAGGCGAGTATGGCCGCATCATCTGCATGGAACAGGTCTCCGACACCTCGAACGCGCTGACTTTCCTGCAATCGCGGCCCGAGGTCGATCCCGACCGGATCGGCGCGCTGGGCTCGAGTTTCGGCGCGGCGGTGGCGGTCTATACCGGCGGCGTCGACAAGCGCGTCGCGGCGGTGGTTTCGTCCGGCGGCTGGGGCGACGGCGAACGTAAGTTCCGCGGTCAGCATCCCGGCGCCGATGCATGGAAGAAATTCACCGACATGCTTGAAGCCAACCGCAAGCACAAGGAAGAGACCGGCGAGCCGCTGATGGTGAAGCGCTGGGACATCGTGCCGATTCCCGAGCATCTGCGCGCCAATCTGGCGAAGAATTCCCACATGGAATTCCCCGGCGACACGGCGCAAAGCATGATGGATTTCGTGGCCGATAACGTAGTCGGCGATATCGCGCCGAGGCCGCTGTTGCTGCTGCATTCGAGCGTCGATTCGGTGACGCCGACGGAACAATCCGTCGAGATGTTCAAGCGCGCCGGCCAGCCCACCGACCTCCATCTTACGGCGGATACGGACCATTTCATGTTCGCCGAGAGCAATGTGCGGGTGCACTCGATACTCAGCGATTGGCTGAAGAAATTTTTTCCGGCCAAGGTTGCCGTGGACGCCTGACCTGCGCGGAGCACATCACGGATGGAAGCCGAGATTTATCCAAAGCTTGAGACGGACTCCGGCGAGGCGGTTTCCCGCGAGGTCGGGCCGCGCGATCTGCGCGAATGGCTGGAACTGGTCGAGGCCGGCGGCGAGCTGCATCGCATAACCGCGCCAGTCGATCTCCATGAAGAGCTTGGGGCGATCACCTATGTGGCGGGGCGCGACGAAAACGCGCCGGCGCTGATGTTCGAGAACCTGATCGACGACGCCTCGGGCATACGCGTGCTCAGCAACATGCTGGGGGCCAGCAAGCGCCGCTTCGCCATTGCGGTCGGGCTCGATCCGGAGCGTTCGATCACCGAACTGATCGGCGACATGCGCCAGCGCATGAAGCACCGCATCGCGCCGGTCGAGATCGATCCGTCGGAGGCGCCGGTGATGACCCGCGTGTTCACCGGCGATGAAATCGACCTCACGACGCTTCCGTCGCCCAAGTTCTGGCCGCGCGACGGCGGCGCCTATATCGGCACCGGCGACATCACCCTGACCCGCGATCCGGGCTCGGGGCGCATCAATTGCGGCGTCTACCGCCAGATGGTGCACGGGCCGCGCCGCATCGGCATGTATTGCTCACCCGGCAAGCACGGCAGGCTCGATCGCGAGGCCTGGTGGCGTCAGGGCGAAAGTTGTGAAGTTGTCGCGGCGTACGGCATTGATCCGGTGCTGTTCATGGTCGGCGCGCAGACCTTCGCGGCGGAGGAATCCGAGCTTAACGTCGCCGGCGGCATCATGGGCGCGCCGGTCGAAATGGCGCCGGGCCGCTTTACCGATCTGCCGATCCCGGCGCGCGCCGAGATCGTCATCGAGGGCATCGTGCATCCCGAAGACACCGAGCTCGAAGGTCCGCTCGGCGAGTTCACCGGCTATTACGGCAATGTGCGCGCGCCGCAACCGGTGATCGATGTCAAGGCGCTCTATATGCGCGACAGCCCGATTCTAACGGCGGCGCTGATGGCAGATTACCCGTCCTGCGAGATCGGCGCCTATTACGCCATCATGCGCTCGGCGCGGGTGTGGGACGATCTGGAGCGTATCGGGGTGACCGGCGTGCGCGGCGTCTACACCCATCCGGCCGCGGCGTCGGGCTGGGGCATGCTGGTGGTCTCGATCGAACAGCGATATGCCGGCCATGTCGCCCAGGTGCTGGCTCTCGCCGCGCAGTGCCCGGCCGCATCCTATTTCACCAAATGGATCATCGCGGTCGACGAGGACGTCGATCCCACCGATACCAATCAGGTGCTGTGGGCGCTGAGCACGCGCTGCAACCCGATCGATAATATGGATTTCCAGCGCAATACCTGGTCGACCGGGCTCGATCCCAGTCAGCACCCGCCCGAGGCGCGGCCCTACGGCTCCAAGGTGATGATCGACGCCTGCAAGCCGCACCGCCATATGGCCGAGTTCCCGGCCCGCACCATGGTGCGGCGCTCGGTCTATGACCAGGTCGCGGAACGCTGGTCGGAATACGGGCTGCCGGGCAGCGCGCCCGGGCTGCGCGCCTTCGAGGAAGAGGACGAATAGGGCCGTATTTCGGCGCTCCTTTCGTTCACCATTTCCGTTAATCCCGACCCGTGTCGGTGGATTTTACAGCTTTCGCGAATTAACCATGAAAAGCGTCGGTGGGCTTTACACCCGGTCCCGGAATGCGTGGGATTCGTTCGGTAAACCTTTGGAAAACAGTGAATAAATCAGGTTGGCACGAGTCTTGCATGGAATCTCCTGAGTAACGAACCGATTTACCGGGCCATTCGTCGGCGCCGGGACAGCGTTTCAGGAGGACGGAAAATGAGTAAGTTTTTCAATATGTTCCGGCGGAACCGCAAGGATAAAATACTTCCCATGGCGATTCACCAGGGGCAGTGGCACCCGCTTTTCTATAAGGCGGTCAAGGTGCACATCATCGAAACCAGCTCCTTGAACCGCCACTTTCACTGATCGGCCCACCGGCCCTGGAATACCGGTTTCCGGGGCCGTGCCGGCGCCCGAACGTCTCCCCGCAGTATTCGATTCCACACCTGTTCCGCACGGGCTGAATTTCGATATCCCGTTGATATTTCTGGTCTGTTTTGATATGTTAACCTTGATTGTTAACTAAGGTTAACGCCGGGTCCGAAGCTGGGCGCGCATGTTAACCAAAACGACAGGCCACTCGAGCGGAAGATGCGTATGCGGCGGTTCCAACAGTTTGACCCCTGGTTTGCGGAGGAGGAGGAAAGGTGGCCTCGCCCGAAGGCCTATGCCTTTATCGCCGTGACCAGCGCGCTGTTGTGGGCGATCATCATCCAGGGTGCCACCAGCCTGATTTGAGCGCCGTCGCTCACAGCAAAATCCCGCCGATCCAGGTGTGGGCGAACCAGCCCGCCGCGAACCCCATCACGAATTCCGTATTATAGACCAGGTTGAACAGCCACCCCGTGGCGAAGATCACGGGATATTTGATCACCCGTCCGGTTAGACGCATCGTTTTCTGCATTTCATACGGAGGAATGGCCTGCGAATGCGGCGAAATTTTGACCCGCTTCGTCGGGCATTGGCGGGTAATATAGGGCCTCCCAAAAGGCGGGACGCGCGATGCCTCGATTTTCGGCCAACATCTCGACCCTGTTTCTGGAGCACCCGCCGCTCGAACGCATGCGGGCTGCGCGCCGCGCCGGGTTTCGCGCCGTCGAAATTCAGTTCCCCTACGATATTCCGGTCGAGGCGTGGCTGGACGCGAAACGCCGCGCCCGCATACGCCTCGTGTTGATCAATGTTCCGGCCGGGGATCTGAATGCCGGCGGCCCGGGCCTCGCCGCCATGCCTGGGCGCGAGGCGGCGTTCCGCGACGCTGTCGCCGACTGCGCCCGCTATGCGAAGGCGCTGTCGGCGCGGTCGGTGAACGTGTTGCCCGGCGCGCCGCCCGCCGAAATGGAGCGCGGCCGCTGCTGGGAGACGTTGGTCGCCAATCTGCGCCATGCCGCCGAAGTGATGGAGGATATCGGGGTTCGGGTCGTCGTCGAGGCGGTGAATACGGTGAACCGGCCGGGATTCTTCCTCTCCAACTCGACCGAGGCGTTGCAGGCGATCGCCTGGGTGGGCCACGCCAACCTCGCTCTACAGCACGACTTCTTTCACGCGCAGATCATGGAAGGCGATCTGGTCCGCACTTTCGAGCGCATCGCCGACCGCATCGGCCATATCCAGTTCGCCGACGTCCCGGACCGTCATGAACCGGGCGCCGGCGAGATCAATTTCACCGCCATATTCGACGCCATCGACCGGTCCGATTACCCGGGCTGGGTCGGCGCCGAATACACGCCCTCGGCGCGCACCGAGGAGACGCTCGGCTGGTTCGCGCCTTATAAGAAGACGCAATAGGCGCTCAGTCGTCGAACATCGCCACGCAGTCGATTTCCACATTGACGCCGGCGCGGTGCGGGATGACGCCGACACAGGTGCGCGTGACCTTCTCGCCCTGCATGAATTCCCGGAAGGCCTCGTTGAAGGCCGGGAAGTCCGACGTGTCGCGCAGGAAAACCCGCATGTTGACCACGTTCTCCATGGTCGCCCCGCCCGCTTCCAGCACACCCGTGATGTTGGTCAGCGTCCGGACGGTCTGGGCCGCGATATCGCCGTCGATGACCTCACGCGTCTCCGGATCGAGAGGTCCCTGACCCGAGATGAACAGCATGTTGCCGAAGCGGATGCCCTGGGCCAGCGGCGAGGGCGTCGATTTGTCGGTAAAGCCGGTGGTCGGCGCGCTGGCGGATGTCACGATCTGTTTTGGCATGGGGCCTCCTGTTAATTCGCCTTGGTTTCGGCGGACACTATCACCGCCGGTCGTTTCCGGAAATCGGCGTGTTGATTCAGATTAATGCGGCGCTCGCCGTAATGTTGTCTTGTAAGGGCTCATTCAACCGAGATGGGGAATGAGCGTGAGAAAATTTCTTCTATATTCGATAATCGTCGCGGGCGGACTGGTCTGGGCGGGCGTCGCGGCGGCCCAGGGCGATGTGCGCGAGGGCCGGCTAATCGCCCGGCATTGGTGCGCGGCCTGTCACGCGACCGGGACCTCGAACCGGACCAGCGACACCGCCCCCGCCTTCAAGATCATCGCCGACGATCCGGCGCGTACCCCGGCGCGGCTCAGGCTGTGGCTCACGGACCCGCATCCGCCCATGCCCAATCCGGGCCTGTCCCGCGTCGAGATCGAGGACGTGATCGCCTATATCCGCTCGCTAAAATCCGAGTAGCGCCAGCCCGCACTTCCCGTCGCCGCCATGGTCTGCGGCGGGAAGTGCGGGCTACTCGCGGTAGCTCGGGTCGTGCTGGTCGGCCAGGCGCATCAGGCCCGGCCATTCGCGGTCACCCATGGCGTTGTTGGGCGAGGCGAATTGTTGCGCGGTGTGTTCGCACACCTCTTTCGGGATTGGATGGATGCGGCCGCCCGACGCCATCAGGCTGAGCTGCGAGGCGCAGCATTTTTCCAGGAAATACATCAGCACGAAGGCCTCGCCGATGGTGCGTCCGACCGTGAGAAGACCGTGGTTCTTCAGGATCAGCACCATGTTGTGCTGGAGGTCGGCGACCAGACGCGCGCATTCGTCGGTGTCGAGCGCGATGCCTTCGAAATCATGATAGGCGACGTTGCCGTAGAACATCAGCGCGTCCTGGTTGGTGAACATGAACCCGTCTTCCAGCGCCGACACCGCCATCCCCGCCTCGGTATGGGTGTGGATGGCGCAGGCCACGTCCTCGCGCGCGCCGTGGATCGCCGAGTGAATCACGTAGC
Source organism: uncultured Rhodospirillaceae bacterium (assembly GCA_964587515.1). GTDB lineage: Bacteria > Pseudomonadota > Alphaproteobacteria > MPNO01 > MPNO01 > CAZPMO01. The sequence continues at coordinate 32,579 of CAZPMO010000020.1, forward strand.
CGGCATTGTTGATGGGGTGCGGCGTGTCGTCGAGGATATTGCCGTCGAGGTCGATCTTCACCAGGTTCGACGCGGTGACCTCGTCATAGCGCAGGCCGAACGGGTTCAGCAGAATGTGACCGTCCTCGCCCGGCACCCGCGCCGAGATGTGGTTGTAGATCAGCGAGGTGGTCCAGTTGTGCATATGCGCCAGCCGGTAGGCGGCGGCGAGCTGCACCCGGGTATCCCATTCCTCGGCGCTGACCCGGTCGCGCAACGACGGAACCTCGAGCTTCTTCACCACGGATGCGTTCATGACAGCCTCCTTTGCGCTGAACTGCGTTATCCTATGACGGTTGCCCGAACCCGTTCCACCGAAATGAGACGTTAAACATGCCCGGCAAAATAGAATTCTTTTTCTTCATTGGAAGCACCTATGCCTATCTCACGGTTTCGCGTATTGCGAAACTGGCGCGCGAGGCGGATGTGGAGGTGAATTGGCGGCTGTTCAACGTGCGCGAGATTATGATTGAAATGGGCAATATCCCGTTCGGCAACAAGCCGGTGAAGCGGGATTACATGCAGCGCGATATCGAACGCCGCGCCGCGAAGCTGGACGTGGAATATCGCACCGCGCCACGCTATCCGGTCGATCCCGATCTGCTTGCCAACAAGGTGGACCTGGTCGCGGCGGCCGAGGGCTGGTGTCCCGAATACGCCAACGCGATCTATCGCGCCTGGTTCCTGGAAAACAAGCCGATCGGCGACCGCGCGGTGATCGCGTCCGTGCTTGATTCGCTGGGTCGTGACGCGGAAGAAATACTGACCCGGGCGGAGGCCGACGAGATTTCCAACGCATTCGCCCGCGAAACCGAAATCGCGCGCGACGCCGGCATCTTCGGCGCGCCGAGTTTCCTGGTGGACGGAGAACTGTTCTGGGGTGACGACCGGCTTGAAGACGCCATCGCGGCGTGTTCGGCCGGATAAATCCTAGTCGTCGCCAAGGAAACGTTTGACGGCTCGTTCGATCAGCGCTTTGCGCGCCGCCGCATCGGGAATCGGCTCGACGCCGAGCAGCACCCTTAAATGGGTATAGCCCCGTAGCATCTCCAGGAATGTCTCCGCCGCGGCGATCGCGTCGGGATCGTCGGCGCGTTCAACGAAGTAACCGGCGAGCGCGGCGATGTTGCGCGCCGGGCCGCTCTCGTAAAACAGCCGGCCGAGTTCCGGAAAACGCGTCACCTCCGCCAGCACTACCCGGTGAAGCTCGATCGTCTCCGGCGCGAAAATGGTGTCGATGAACCGTCGGGCGAAGCGGCGCAGCGCCTCCGCCGGGAGCAGGTCGGCCATGACCGCCTCGAGCTCGCCCGCCAGCATGTTCTCGCACAGCTCTTCGATCAGACCGGCGAACAGCGCTTCCTTGCCGTCGAAATGGCGATAGAGCGTCATCTTCGAGACGCCGGCGGCTTCCGCGACCGCATCCATGCTGGACGCGCCGTAGCCCCTGGCCATGAAAACCCGCTTCGCGCCTTGCAAAATCGCGCCCCGCTTGGCGCGGCTGCGCTGTTCGCGGGGGGCTTCGATAACGGCGTCCTGGTCGCGCGCCATGGATTGACGATCCCTTGCAAAAACGATACTGTACGGTATAGTATCATTCTCGACGAAAGGTCAAGGGACTACAGGGGACCAAGGGTGATGACCTATTCCAGCGATCAGATCCGCGACATGGTGCGGCCGGGGCGGGTGCATCGGCGGCTTTACACCGATCCCGAGATCTTCGAGCTTGAAATGGCGCGCATCTTCGGTCGCGCCTGGATTTACGTGGGCCACGAAAGCCAGGTGGCCGCGCCGGGCGATTTCGTGGCGACCCGCATCGGCCGCCAACCCATGGTGATGGTGCGCCATGACGACGGCGAGATTTATGTCATTCACAATCGCTGCGCCCATCGCGGCGCAATGGTGGCGGGCGCCGAGGCCGGCCACGTGGACGAGTTCGTCTGCTGCTATCACGGCTGGGTCTACAATACCGACGGCCGCCTGAAGGGCGTTCCGCTGAACCACGGCTATCCCGAACATTTCGACATCAGCGCGCCCGGCATGGCGATGGTCCAGGCGCCGCGAGTCGCCAGCTATCGGGGGTTCGTTTTCGCGTCCCTGGCCGAAGACGGGCCCGGGCTGGAAGAATTCCTCGGCCACATGACGACCTCGCTCGACGACATGGTCGACCGCGCCCCCGATGACGCGCTGGAGGCCGCCGGCGGCGTCTTCAAACACGCCTATGACGGCAACTGGAAACTTTATCTCGAAAATCTGTGCGATGCGGCGCATCCGCAATTCGTGCACCAGTCCTCGGTTGACGCGGCGCGCGAACAGGACGACGCGGCCTGGTCCGACGGCTCCGGCGAAATCGCGGTCCGACAGATGCGTCAGAACGGCGCGCCCTACAGCTTCTGGGAGAACGAGGTCGGCATCTGGACCTATCCCAACGGCCACAGCTTCCTCGGCGATTATCACGACGACGAGAAGCTGGTCGCGGCGCTGCGCGACCCGACATTCAAGGAATATGTCGACGCCATGGAGGCGAAGAAGGGCGCCGAACGCACCAGGGAAATTCTCGAGGTCGGGCGCTGGAATTCGAACGTCTATCCCAACCTGTCCTTCATGAGCCAGTTTCGCCAGCTGCGCGTTATCCATCCGATCTCGATCAACCGGACCGAGGTCTATACCTATAATTTCCGGCTCAAGGGCGCGCCGGAAAAGATGTTCCACGACACCATCCGGTTCGCCAACGTGGTCAACGGCACGGGCTCGCCGGTGCTGACCGATGATCTCGAGATTTACGGCCGCATCGGCGCCGGGCTGCCGAGCGACGGCTATGACTGGCTCGAGGTCGGGCGCGGCTACACCTCCGACCAGCCCGGCGACCATGGCGGGCGAATGGGCAAGAACTCGACCAGCGAGGTTTATATCCGCAACATGTTCGACGCCTGGCTCGGCTTCATGGCGGAGGCATGATGATGGACGCCCAACTGCACGATCTCGAAGCGTTCCTGATCTTCGAAGCGCGATTGCTGGACGAGCGCCGCTTCGAGGAATGGCTGGCGCTGTTCGCCGACGATGGCTGGTACTGGGTGCCCATCGAGCCCGGCCAGCAGAGCCCGCACGACACCGTCTCGCTGATGTATGACGACCGCCGGCTGCTGGAGACCCGCGTGCGCCGTCTCTCGCACCCCAATCTGCACGCGCAGGAGCCGCCGTCGCGCACCAGCCACATTGTCGCCAACGTGACGGTGGAGGAAAACGGCGCCGCCGACGAATGCACCGTGCGTTCGAAGCTCCACATGATCGAATATCGCCGCGACGCTCAGCGGGTTTTCGGCGGCACCTGTCTGCACGGACTCCGGCGCGACGGCGACGGCTTCAGCATTCTGTGGAAGCGGGTCGATCTGGTGAACTGCGAATCCGTCCATGACGGGCTCAGCGTCCCGTTTTAGAGCACTATCCGATCAAATAGGACCATTTGACCGAGATTATTCCGCCCCGTGGTTAGGCGCGCGTCGCATGGCGATGCCCAGCATCGGCAAAGAAGCGCAACGACGCCACGGGTCGGAATAATCCGGACTTCGGTGAGGCAAATCGGTTTCTCGGGTGCGTTGCGACGCTTGCCCGATGCGCGCATCGCGCTACGCGCCGCGCCTGCCCGAGAAGCCGATTTGCCTCCATCAAATGATCCTATTTGGTCGGATAGTGCTCTAAACTCCACCCCGGACAAACGGGAGGCACGATGAAACGTCGCGTCGACGGTATCGATCTGTGGGTGGAAAACAGCGGTTCCGGCACGCCCGCGCTGCTGCTGCCCCACGGGCTGGGCTGCACCGGACGGGTGTGGGACGGGCTCGCGCCCATCCTGCGCGACCGCTGGCCCGGAAGCTGGATCATCCCCGATTTGCGCGGCCACGGCCGATCGGATCACACCGGTCGCCTTGGAGATTACGGCATCGCGATGCATGCGGCCGACCTCGCGGCGCTAGTGCGCGACGCGGGACCGGTGATCGCCTGCGGCCATTCCATGGGCGGGCTGGCGGCGCTGTTGCTGGCGACCGGCTGGTACGGCGTCGAGGTTACGGCGGCGGTCGCGGTCGGCGTGAAAGTCGGTTTCACCGATGAGGAAATCGCCGGCGCGCGAAAGCTCGCCGAAACGCCCACCCGCTGGTTCGAGACCCGTGAAGACGCCATCGAGCGGTTCCTGAAGGTCTCGGGTCTGATCGGGCTCGTTGATCCCGATTCCGACGTGGCGGCGAGCGGCGTCATGGAGGAGGGCGGCAGGTTCCGGCTTGCCGCCGACATCCGCACCGCCTTGGTCGCCGGCCCCTCGATCCGCGATATTTACCCCGTCGCGCGCCGCCAATGCCCCGTGGTGCTGGCCTGCGGCGAGGGCGACCGGATGGCGACCATCGCCGCGACCCGCGAGATGGACGCCGACGCGGTCGAGCTGAAAGGCCTCGGCCACAACGCCCATGTGGAAGACCCGGAAGCCATCTGGAATTTGATCGCCGGCGTGGCCAGGCTGTAACGCAAGAATGGCCATTTGCGACACGGCCCGGCGGTGACAGAATAGGGACGAAAAGGGAGCGCGTATCATGGATGACATCAGGACCAACGCGGTCGATACCGAGACGTTTCGGTTGCGGCGTTTCGTTGACGGGCTGGACGGGACCGATGGGTTGGAGATCGTGAACGAGCCGGTGAAGCTCACCGAGATCGCGGCCCGGCTCGACGGCAACCCGAAGGCGGTTCTGTTCCGTGAGGCGGGCCCCGAAGGCGCCGAGATGATCGGCAACGTGATGGGCAGCCGCGCCCGTCTCGCCAAGGCGCTCGGCGTGCCCGAGGGCGATTTTCTGTCCACCCTGGTCGAGCGTCTGAGAAACCCCATTGCGCCGGTGGAGATTTCATCGGAGGAAGCGCCCGTCCATCAGGTGGTGCTGGAGGGCGAGGACGCCGACTTCACGCAACTGCCGGTCCATCTGCAACACGATCTCGACGGCGCGCCCTATATCTCGGCCACCCTCGACATCGCGGTGGACGCGCGCAACGGCTACTCCAATGTGGGCATGCGCCGGATGATGCTGCGTGGCCGCCGCGAGGCCGGCATCGACATGCAGGCGCCCAGCGATCTGAAGGCGATCTACGCGGTCTCGCACGCCGACGGCGATCGCATGCCGATGGCCTTCGTGGTCGGGTTCAATCCCGTCGACGCGGTGGCCGCCATGGCCAACATGCCGCCCCAGGACGAGATTGCGCTGATCGGCGGCGTGCGTGGCGCGCCCGTGCCGGTGGTGAAATGCGTGACCAGCGACATCCGCGTCCCCGCCGACGCCGAGATGATCCTCGAAGGCTATCTGCACGCCGACGGCTGGACCGAACCGGAAGGGCCGTTCGGCGAATATGTCGGCTATTACGGCAAGCTGAAATCCAATCCCGTCTTCCATCTGACCGCGATCACGCACCGCTCCGACGTGCTGTTCCAGACCGCGACCATCGGCGGGCGTTACATGAATACCACCGACACCGCCCAGCTATCGGCGGTAAAGACCGAGTCGTCCCTATGGGCCTCGCTGGAGACCGCGGTGCGCGAGCCGCTGGCGGTCTACGCGACGCCGTCCTGCGGCGGCATGTACAATGTCCGGGTTTCCATGCGCCAGCGCGTGCCCGGCGAGGCGCGCAACGCCATCGCCGCCGCCTTCGGTTCGGCCGCCGATATCAAGCATGTCTTCGTGGTCGATGCCGATATCGATATTTTCTCCGATTCCCAGGTCGACTGGGCGCTGGCGACCCGGTTCCAGGCCGACCGCGATCTGATGACCGCGACCGGCTATCGCGTGGTGCCGCTCGATCCCTCGCTGCAGGGCGAATGGACCGGCGCAAAGGCGGGCTTCGACTGCACCCTGCCGTTCGGCAAAACCGACGCGCAGGAATTCATGGTGCCCGCGCCGCCGGAATTCGGCGCCCGCGCGCCGTGCTCGGTCGAAGACGCGCTCAAGGAAGGCCCCAAATATTTCCGCGAGCTGATGGAATGCGCCGGCTCCGACGACGGCCGCGAAGTGGTGCGCGATCTGGAGCCGCTTTATGCGGCCGGCACGCTGAAGCGTCTCAACGACGGGCGGTATTATTTAGGATAGTTTCCATGATCTTCTATCCCAAATCACGCAACCGGCCGTTTCATCTCGGGACCTTTCCGCTTGAGAGCCTGCCGCGCGACGAAGCGCTGATCGCATTGGAGAGCGCGCTGCCGCGGGTGGCGGCGCCGGTTCGTGAGCGTTCCGACGGGTTGCTGGTCGCGGCGGTGGATCATTACAGCGAGATCTATGCCGACTTCGTCGAACGCGACATGGCGGCGGCGCGCGCGCCGCTGCCCGACGACCTCGAGCGCCGCGCGGTCGACGCCAAGGGCGCTGCCTATTTCATGGATGCGAGCCAGGTCGGTATCTGCCGCATTCCGGAGAACGCCTGGCTCGAGGGCGCGACGCCGGAAGCCCACGACCACGCCGTCGTTCTCCTGGTCGAGGACGGGCGCGTGCCGGAGCCCGACAACCTCGCCCATCACTGGGCCGCGCCGGCGGTGCGCGCCACATCCGACATGCGCGCCGGCGAGATCGCGGCGCTGGTGGCGGGGCACATCCGCCAAATGGGCTTCCCGGCGCGTATTCATTATGCGGGATACCAGACGCTCGACCTCGACCGGCTGGCGGTGTTGGCCGGGCTCGCGGTCAGGCGCGGCGACGGCGTCGAGAATCCCTATCTCGGGCGGGGTTTCTCGCTCGCCGTGGTGTCGACCGATTACGCGCTCGCCTGCGACCGGCCCTTAAGCGCCAAGGCGATGGGCGCGAAGGGGTTGGGCTACTGGTGGGGCGTCGGCGGCGCGCGCTCGGGACGCGAGCGCAACCGCCGCGCCCGGCGGCGCTCCGATCTCGGGCCTTACGCCATGGAGACCGTGCGCCGGGTCGAGCGTCCCACCACGCTGATCGCCGAGGACGAGGTGCCGCGCGTGCCCAAGCGCGCCGCCTTCTTCCAACGCGCGCTCGAAGGTGATCTCGGCGAGAAGGCGCAGAAGGCGCGGACGCGGTTTTCCTTCAAGCATCCCATGTCGTGGAGCCAGCTCGGCGTGATCCGCTCCATGGTGCCGTTCCAGGACGGCGAAATCGCGGCCGTCGATCCGGGTCGCTTCTCCGATCCGGCGGCGAATGCGCGCGCCATCAAGTCGCTGTCCTATTTCCTGGGCGCCGACATGACCGGCATCTGCGAGGTGCCGCGCTATGCCTGGTATTCGCACAAGGATACCGGCGCGCCCATCGAGCCTTATCACAAATATGCCGTCGTGATGCTGATCGACCAGGGATTCGAGACCATGGAGGGCGGCTCGGGCGACGACTGGATTTCAGGCGCGCAATCCATGCGGGCCTATCTGCGCGGCGCCGAGATCGCCGGCATCATGGCCGAGGTGCTGCGCGGCGAGGGCTTCCCGGCGCGCTCCCAGACCAACGCCGACAGCGATGTGCTGCATATTCCGGTGACTCTGTGGGCCGGGCTGGGCGAACTCAGCCGTATCGGCGAGCTGATCCTGAACCCCTTCCTCGGGCCGCGTCTGAAGACGGTGGTGCTGACCACCGACATGCCCCTGGAAGTCGACAAGCCGATCGATTTCGGCCTCCAGTATTTCTGCGGCAATTGCTGGAAATGCGCCCGCGAATGCCCCTGCGACGCGATCCCCTGGGGCGACAAGGTGATGTTCAACGGCTATGAGATGTGGAAGCCCGATGTGGAGCGCTGCGCGCGCTACCGCCTGACAAATTCGAAGGGCTCGGCCTGCGGGCGCTGCATGAAGACCTGCCCGCTAAACAAGGTGGTCGACGCCGACGGGCCGCTGCTGACGCGCATCGCGAGCTGGTGCGGCATCAACGCCATGTGGCTGAAACCGTTGCTGGTGCCGATCGGCGTTTGGCTCGACGACAAGCTCCAGAACGGCAAGCGCAACCCGCTGAAGAAATGGTGGTTCGACCACGAGATCATCGATCGCGTGACGGTGGAGCCGCGCGCGGGCACCAACCAGCGCGACATCGATCCGACCCGAGAGCTCGACCCCGCCAAGCAGAAAATGGCGTACTACCACGCCGATGCGATGCCGGCCCCCGACGCGTCCGCCCTGGTTCCGGTCGACCGCAAGGCGGCGTTGGCCGCTAAGGCGGTGCTGGAAACGCCGGACGAGGCCCGCGCCCGCATCGCGCGCGGCGAGGCGCCGCCGTCCCACTACACGCCGACGCCGCCGACCGGCGAGGCCGAAGCCAACAAGGACGCCGTCACCAGCCCTTATTTCACCAAGTAGGGGCTTGCAACGGCCCGGTGCGCTTGGGAACATGGCGACCGGTAAATCGATAAATATACAGGGGACGATCATGGATGTGCGGGCGGCGGTGGCGCATGCGGCGGGGGAGAAGCTTTCGATCGAGACGGTGCAGCTCGACGGGCCCCGCGACGGCGAGGTGCTGGTCGAGATCAAGGCGACGGGCATCTGCCATACCGATGAGTTCACCCTGTCGGGCGCCGATCCGGAGGGGCTGTTCCCGGCCATCCTCGGGCACGAGGGCGCGGGCGTGGTGGTTGATACCGGCCCCGGCGTGACTTCGGTCGCCAAGGGCGATCACGTGATCCCGCTCTATATTCCCGAATGCCGGCAGTGCAAATCGTGCCTGTCGGGCAAGACCAATCTCTGCACCTCGATTCGCGACACTCAGGGGCAGGGGCTGATGCCCGACGGCACCAGCCGGTTCTCGCTGGGCGGCGAGAGGCTGCATCACTATATGGGCACGTCCACCTTCGCGAATTACACCGTGATGCCGGAGATCGCGGTGGCCAAGGTGCGCCAAGACGCGCCGTTCGAGAAGATCTGTTACATCGGCTGCGGCGTGACCACCGGCATCGGCGCGGTGATCAACACCGCCAAGGTCGAGGCCGGCGCCAACGTGGTGGTGTTCGGGCTCGGCGGCATCGGGCTGAATGTCCTCCAGGGCGCGCGCATGGTGGGCGCCGACAAGATCATCGGCGTCGATCTCAACGAGGGCAAACGCGAACGCGCCGAGGCGTTCGGCATGACCCACTTCGTCAATCCCGCCGAGATTGAGGGCGATCTGGTGCCTTATCTGGT
>CAZPMO010000020.1:41777-42037 GCA_964587515.1 uncultured Rhodospirillaceae bacterium
GATCTCTCCGAAGGCGGCGCCGATTATAGCTTCGAATGCATCGGCAATGTGACGACCATGCGCCAGGCGCTGGAATGCTGCCATCGCGGCTGGGGGGTCAGCGTGATCATCGGCGTCGCGGGCGCCGGAAAGGAAATCGCGACGCGGCCGTTCCAGCTGGTCACCGGCCGGGTGTGGAAAGGCACCGCCTTCGGCGGCGCGAAATCACGCACCCAGGTGCCGCGTATCGTGGACTGGTACATGGAGGGTAAGATCAATAT
>CAZPMO010000021.1:0-41289 GCA_964587515.1 uncultured Rhodospirillaceae bacterium
GGAGTTCGAGTCTCTCCTGCGGCACCATTCTTGAAATACCGCTGCACAAAATGACCAAACACCTGAGCCAGAGACTTCCTAAAATCAGGACGCCATCTTTCCCAAAAACTCTGACGACGAACAATCCATCGACATACTCAATTGTGTTGCCCGTCAGGACCTGTTGGACAGATTAGGCTGATTGAATAAGAGAGTGATTCTGGCTCATCGTAGCTCGAGGAGGAGCGAAGATGAGACCGGAACAACAGAAGCAATCAGGTAGCGTCGAGAAGACTGTCCGTGATATCCGGCGGGCAACACGGCGCCGATTTTCCGCCGAAGAGAAGATCCGCATTGTGCTCGAAGGCCTGCGCGGTGATGACAGCATCGCCGAGCTGTGCCGTAAGGAAGGCATCAACCAGAACCTCTATTACCGTTGGTCCAAGGAGTTCCTCGAGGCCGGCAAGAAGCGTCTGGCAGGCGATACGGTACGCGAGGCAACCAGTGATGAAGTGAAGGCGTTACGCGCCGAGGCCAGGCAGCTGAAGGAGGCCCTGGCCGAACAGATGCTGGAGAACAGGTTGCTCAAAAAAAGCGTGATCGCGGATGGGGAGGACGATACATGAGGTATCCTGCCTCCGAGAAGCTGGAGATCATCCGCCTGGTAGAACGGTCGTCCCTGTCCATGCGCCGCACCCTGGCTCAATTGGGCATCCCGCGCTCGACCTTCTACAACTGGTACAACCGTTACCTCGAGGGCGGCCCCGAGGGCCTCGAAGACAGAAAGCCCCGGCCCAGGAAAGTGTGGAACAAAGTGCCGGATGACATTACCACGGCGGTCGTCGATCTGGCCCTGGAAGAGCCGGAGCTGTCGCCGCGGGAGTTGGCCATCACCTTCACCGAGACGCGCCGCTATTTCCTGTCGGAAGCGACGGTATACCGTCTACTCAAGGCCCGGGACCTGATCACCAGCCCGGCCTACATCCTGATGAAGGCCGCCGATGAGTTCCAGCACAAGACGACCGCCCCGAACCAGCTGTGGCAGACCGACTTCACCTACTTCAAGGTCATCGGCTGGGGATGGTTCTATCTGTCCACGGTCCTCGATGACTTCTCGCGCTACATCCTGGCCTGGAAGCTCTGCACCACCATGACAGCGACGGACGTGTCCGACACATTGGACATCGCCCTCAAGGCCACAGGCCTCAATCAGGTCAGGGTTCGCCACCGGCCCAGGCTGCTCAGCGACAACGGACCGTCTTACGTGTCTGGTGAGTTGGCCAAATGGCTGGCAGGACAGGGAATGGTTCACACGCGTGGTCGACCGTATCACCCGATGACACAGGGCAAGATCGAGCGATGGCACAGGTCACTGAAGAACCAGATCCTGCTCGAGAACTACTACCTGCCCGGACAACTCAAGCAGCGCATCGGGCAGTTCGTCACCCACTACAACACACGGAGGTATCATGAGAGCCTGAACAATCTGACCCCGGAGGATGTCTATCTCGGACGTGGACAGGTCATCCTCACACAACGTGAGAAAATCAAACGCGCGACCATCGAAACCAGAAGACGTTTGCATCGTCAGGCCATGGCCGCTTAACATCAAACAAAGGAGCCAGACACTCTCCTATTCTCAAAATTAAACGGTCCAAAAATCCCTGACGACATACACTTGGGATCTGAGTGAAGGAAATTGGTGCGCAGTAAAATTGTTCTATGCCGATATTGGGTCAAATCCTGCGAGCGCCGAAGCATTCCAAAGAGAACACTATGCGCTCCTTTCGCTTGATGGACACAAGAACATTCTAGAGCTAAAGGACTGGGGTGAACATGAGAGAAGTAAAAGGAAGTTTACTGTAACACCGTGGATACGCCATACCATAAGTGAATTTTTTGATCTATCTGAGCAGGACGCAGCCCGATTGGTATTTGAAGAATTAGGCCGAGCATTCGCTCAAATTGAATTCGGACTTGAGTTCTTTAAAAATTATTTTGAAGAAGATGAGTTCGTTTCTAGATGTCTAGTAGAGGACGACGAAGATGATGAATGGCTGGATGAATTCGACACATTCATGGTGCCCATTTTGAATGGGCTTGTCCATGCATTCGACCGCAAAATCATTCATCGAGATTTGAAGCCAGATAATATTTTTTGGGAAATAAAAATTGATGAAAAGTTTGAGGAAAGCGTGAAATTTGATGAAGATTCTGAGGAAAGCTACGAATTAGTTGTAAAATTGGGGGATTTTGGGGCATCCAAAAACTGGTATCTCGAAGGACATAAAAACGCGACCGTTGCTAATCTATACACGGAACCTTGGAACCCCTATCCGAGCGAGAAAGAAATGATGTTTCAAAATACCTGGGACGTATTCTCTTGGGGAGTGATGGCTATAGCGCTTGTTGCAGACGAAAAACCTAAAACCTTTGAGGACAACAAAAGGATCCTGGATACGACCTTTAAGGATAAAGTAGGTGAAAACCTTCATACTTACCTTTCCAAGGTCATCAGTTTACAACCAGATGAGCGCCCGCAGGACGTAAGGCAACTTCAAAAGGATATTTTGAAACTAAATAAAGAGCGTCGGAAGGCACTTGGTTTGGAATGAAGGCCTGCGAAATAACTGCCTACACGCGGTGCGGTCCCCATCGAGCACAGAATGAAGACGCGTGCGCATTAGGTGATATCCTGATGTTCGGCGAGGACATTAATAGCGGAAATGTTGCCATCACGCCCTCCGATTGTCCCTTTCTGGTCACTTTGGCGGACGGTATGGGGGGGCATGATGATGGCGAAGTTGCAAGCAGAACTGCGGTTGAATACCTCTCAGTGCTGTTCGGTAAATCAGGGACCGAATTTTCCATCGGGCAGGCAATCGTAAATGCAGATCATCGCGTAGGGGAATTGGGGCGAGAACGTGGGAATTCCCTTGCCATGGGGACCACCATCGTAGGCGTCGTTATCGATTATGATGGGTGTACGCTATTCAATGTTGGAGATAGCCGCTCATACTGCGTTCGAGACAGCACCATCAGGCAGGTTTCCGAGGATGATGTATCCCCGGGCGAGCGCAGCGGACTAATCACGCAGTGTCTGGGTGGTGGGATCGCTTCCCCGCCCACACCCCATCTTGAATATCTAAAAACTGAGCCGGGAGACTTCCTAGTTCTTGTATCGGACGGCATATCGGATGTTTTGGATGAGACCTCGATAATGAACATGGTCTTGAAGAGTACCCCGGATGACGCAAGAAATTTATGTGCGGAGGCCGCTGGGCGGGGAGGCGGTGATGACGCGTCAGCGATAATTTGTAAAATTCCAAGCTAATCGGTCTTTACCATCTCTACCAATAATTAGTCGAGTGAATGAGATGGTTGACGATAGTAGGTTTATTGAACTTGCAAATGATGCAGAGGCCCCAGCATGAATGTACGCTTCCCTCATCGTGTCATATTGGATCTTCTTCTCGAGGCGTATGCCCCTTGTAAATATTTTGGCACCTGCGCAGAGGCACATTATGAACCCGAAAAGGGTCATGTCCCGCGGGGTTACCTTGGGGCGACTGCTTTAAGGGCGGGGCCCCAAGAGGGAGTTTTACTTCGGCACCAAAGACGATTCCTTTTAGGAACCGTGAACCGATTGCGGGCCGGCATCGGGCGCTATTCACTCCATCGGACCGAACACCTTACCGGCGACGCGATCCCCGGAAGGAACATGAAGGCCACCGTTCCAGCCCATGTTGCGGGAGGGGATACCCGACTTGAGATGAAATGACGTAGTCGATGAATTGGACGACTTGGTTTCGGCCTTGTGTTTCACGATCGACGCGACCGGTTCTGCCCTGACCCCCGGCGATGATATTCTTTCACCAGCCGTCAGAGCGAAAAAGCCGACCGACACCGCGACGACGGCGATGGCGGGCGCGATAAAAATTGCGGGTCCGATGCTCATTGATCCTTTGCCCGGCGCGCGTGTTTCGATGGGTTCCCGCCCGAAAGGGGGAATGCCTAATCTGCGAACATGCAAGAATCGTGCCAGTTAAAAAAACTATTAAATATCAGCATGTTATTTGGATATCAAAACTCCGAGCGTAAAATATTCCGACGATTTTCCGGGAACCCGCCCTGGAGAGTGTAAAATCCTCCGACACCGCTGTGCGCTGTAAAAGCTAGGCGCCGCCCATATCGTCTGGATCGGTCGGGTCTCTCGCCACGATTTCACCCCACCGCGCCGTAATTTTTGAGCCCTGCAATATTTGTCGCCGCACCCGACCGGCAAAGCCGATCGTATCCATGTGAAGCGACGGACTTGCCTGAAACGAGGTCAGGATGTATTTCCTCAGCCGCCATATTCGTTCGACGCATATTCAGGAATTGACGCGATGAGTGACAGCACCGGTAAAAGTGGCGGCGGCGGCGGGACCAAGTCCCCGAAGGATTCCGCCACCACGAAGACGGCGGAAAAGAGCGCCGACAAGAGCGCTGACAAAGGCGCCGACAAAAGCACGGAAAAGAGTACGGACAAAAGCGCCGACGGGGCCGCGTCCGAAAAGGACTCCAGCGGCGGCACGTGGGAAAAGAACAAACCCGCCGGCAACTCCGAGGTCTATTACGGTCATTTTTCCAACGTCAAGAACGACACCTACCGGAACGCTTGGGACGATATCTGGGGCAAGGGAGACGAAGACACGAAACCCGCCCGGAAAAAAAAGCCGGCGGCGAAAGCAAAAAAGCCCGCATCGCCAATCACGCTGGCCTTCGACATGGAGGATCTGCCCGCCGAACTTCGCGACGCCCTCGCCGAGGTCGCGCGCGCCAAGCTCAAGAAGTCCCGCGTCAATTACGACAAATTCGAAAAGGTGGGTTCCGTGGACTGGCGCATCGAGTGCCACGTGAAACGTTAAGGCTTCAACCGCCCTTCTTGGACATCCCTTCGAGCTTGTCGGATTTGATCGTGTTCTGATCGAGCGCCGCGCCTTTTTTGGCGTCGAGGCCGTAATCGAAAGGGTTCCGGACCTCTAGTTCGGTGGCGGCCGACCACAAGAACGATCTGACTGACCGCCGCCTCACCCGCCATCAACGACATCCTCTCGACGCCCGTAAAATTTCATGAAAGCCCTTCAACGCCGGGTGATATAGAACAGTCAGGCAAAACCGCAAAACAATAAGGGAAATCGCCCATGTCGAATCTGGTGCCGCCGCACGGCGGGGGAACTTTGAAGCCCTTGCTGGGCCCCGAGGCCGAACGCGCCGAGCAACTGAAACGCGCCGCGACCCTGAAAACGGTCCCCATTACCAGCCGTGAGACGTCGGACCTGTTGATGCTCGGGATGGGCGCTTACACACCGCTCGACGGGTTCATGGGCCACGACGACTGGCGATCGGTATGCGCCGACATGAAGCTCGCGGGCGGGCTGTTCTGGCCGATCCCGATAACGCTGTCGGCGGACCAGGATATCGCCGACGGTATCGCCGACGGCGAGGAGGTCTCGCTGGTCGATCGCGATTCGGGCGCCATCATGGGCGTGATGGAAGTCGCCGAGAAATACACGATCGATCGGAATTTCGAATGCGAACACGTATTCCACACCAGTGACGCGGCGCACCCCGGTGTCGAAAAGGTTATGGCGCAGGGCCCCGTGAACCTCGCGGGCCGGGTAACGACGTTGAGCGAAGGCGTCTATCCGGATCTCTATAAAGGTCTCTATTTTCGCCCGGCCGAGACCCGCGCGCTGTTTTCCGAGAAGGGCTGGTCGTCGGTCGCCGCCTTTCAGACCCGCAACCCGATGCACCGCAGTCACGAATATCTCGCCAAGATCGCCGTTGAAGTCTGCGACGGGGTGATGATCCATCAGGTGCTGGGCGCGCTGAAGTCCGGCGACATTCCGGCCGACGTACGGGTGCGCGCCATCGATGGCCTGACCGAGAACTATTTCGTGCCAGGCACCGTGGTGCAGGCCGGCTATCCCATCGAGATGCGCTATGCCGGGCCGCGCGAGGCGCTGCTGCACGCTTTGTTCCGCCAGAATTTCGGCTGCTCGCATCAGGTGGTGGGGCGAGATCATGCCGGCGTCGGCAGCTATTACGGCCCGTTCGACGCGCACCACATCTTCGACACCCTGCCGGCCGGCAGCCTGATCACCCAGCCGCTGAAGATTGGCATTACGTTCTATTGTTTTAAGTGCGAGGGCATGGCAACCGGCAAGACCTGCCCGCATGGCGACGACGACCGGCTCCACATTTCCGGCACCCGGCTGCGTGAGATGTTCGCCAATCACGAAACCATCCCGACCGAATTCAGCCGCCCCGAGGTGGTCGCCGTGCTCCAGGAATTTTACGACCGCCCGGACGAATAGGGACACGGACGAAAGCAAGCGCCGCTATTACATCCTGCCGCCCGAGGACGGCCCCGCCCGCGACCAGGTGACCTGCGTCGCGAAGCCGGAGCTCATTGCCGCGATGCTGAAGGCGGCCCTTACCGCCCTCGGCGGCGGTTGAGGATGAGGATCGTCACCACCACCAGCGCCAAAGCGGCGAAGACGATGTTGACGCCGTAGACCCATTGCATGGCGGTGGCGACGGTCTCGCGCGACGCGCCGTCGGTGAGGCCGGCGAGAGACGCGACCATGCCGGTGGCGGCGGCGCCGAACGAGACGCCGATATTGCGCACCGTCTGCACCGAGGTGCCGGCGATATGTTTTTCCTCTTCGGGCGCGACCGCGATGACGCGCTGGATCGCCGGGTTGTTCATGCAGCCGATGCCGGCGCCGCAGATGCCGATGGCGATGGCAAGGCCCAGGACCGGGCCGGGCTCGACCATGATCGCGATGGCGACGGCCGAAATCAGGATCAGGGTCAGCCCGACGAAGATGGTGGTGACCTCGCGGCCAGCGCGCACCGCGGCCACGATCAACGCCGCGCCGGTCCACATGAAGGACTGGATGGCATACAGATAGCCGGCCGAGAACGGCGAGACGCCGTGCAGCACCTGGAGATAGAAGGTCGTGTAGGTGTTCACGAAGGTCAGCACCACGCTGACCAGAAAGACGATCCAATAGGTCGCGCCGATCTCGGTCATGATCAGCGCCGCCTGGCGCGGGAACATGGCGCGCTCGGCGCGGGCGTCGCGCATCATCGCGTAGGCCGCGAGCGCCACCGCGGCGGCAACCAGCGCGAACCGCGCCCAGGTCGCGACATCGAGCGAGGTCGCGCTCATCAGCAACACCGCGAGCCCGAGCAGCGCGAGCCGCCAATAGGGCATTTCCGAGAGCCTTCCATGGCCGCTCCCGCCCCCCACGTAACGCCAGACGAGACAGGCGAAGATGATCGTGAACGGCGTCAGGCTCCAGAATGCGAAGCGCCACAGACCCGGCTCGGCGAAGAAGGCGCCGAAGCCGGGTCCGCCGACCGTGGCCACGCCCCAGACCGTGGAAATCACGGTAAGCACCCGGCCCCGCAGGTTTTGCGGATAGAGGATCGCCACCAGCCCATAAGCCTGTGAAGCAATCGCGCCGCCGCCGATCCCCTGAACCAGGCGGAACGCCACCAGGGTCGGCATGTCGGTGGCCAGCGCCGCGCCCACCAGCCCAAGCCCAAGCACCAACCCGGCCCCGGCATAGGAGCGCCGCGCCCCGAACGCGTCACGCAACGCGCCGCCGCTGGCCGCGCCCATGATGGCGCCCACCGCGAACAGCGAGAACGTCCAGGAGTAGTAATCGAGCCCGCCGAGATCGGCGACCACGGTCGGCATAATGGTCGCGACAATGAACTGGTTGACGGCGAACAGCATGATGCCGAGCGCGAGCACGAAGGTGATGACGCCGAGCCGGCCGGTGACGATTCCGGACCAGCTACCCGGCGCGTCGTTCATTCCCTCGCCCGCCTCGGCCACCTGATACGGTCCCCCGAATGTTCCGGCGGCAACACTGATGCGTGGGCCGTTTTGAATCAAGCGGAATGGGCGCGGGACAGCATGCTTCGAGACGGACCTTCGGCCCTCCTCCGCATGAGGAGAATATTAGGCTTTCCTCACCCTCGGAACGGAGGCCGCGCAGACACTCCCTGGTTGAACAAAGCGCTCCTATATGGTGACATTCCCTTCGCGCCGTATTGCACGGCGGAATTGGAGGGTGGGTTATTTTGCATCATTTATTATTTCGTCGAAATGAAGCGGAAATTCCGAGCGCGTTTCGCCTCCTGGCCGTCATCGTGGCGATGGTCGGACTTCAGGCCTGCAGCGCGGGCGAATCGCTCAAGGAATATGTAAAGCAGGGCAAGTACGACCAAGCCTCCGTCGTCTATAACGAGAACCCGGAATTCTTTGCCAAGGAAGAGAAAAAATTCGCGGGTGACCTTGGTGTGCTGGCGACCGCCTTACGGGCGCGCCTGGAACCCGATTTACGCGAAGGTCTGGCGGACACGAAGCAGATGCGCTGGCCCGCCGGGCAAAGTTCATGGCCTGATTTGAGGCGCCGGCTCCATCGGACGCACGAAACGCTCGGCGTCTACGCCGGGCATCGCATCCTTTCCCAACCGCAATTTTCATCGCCGCTCTATCGGCAACTCGACGCGGAATATGGGCGTCTTGAACGGGCGATCGAGAACGATGCCCCGAACCTGTTCGCGTCATACGATCACGCGCGCGGCGCGCGTTTCTTTGACATTTTCCCGCTGGAATTGGAGGTCGCACCGTTTCTCGCCGTTCATTACAAGAGCATTCGCGTCCAACTGCGCAAGGCCAGCAGCGCTCAACTCCGTCGATTCCTAAATTTTTATCCCGCCGGATCGGATCTTTCGAATCCGGATTATCTCGACCTCGGCAATATTTATCTCCGGAGCGAAGCGCGGCGGATCGCCGGACGCTCCAAGGTGGGGTTCGAAACTTACCTGAAGGCGCTGAGACTGGCGCGGGGCACCGGTTTCAAACCGGATCGCAATGGCGATTTCAGCGTCGCGCTTGTCGAAATCGACTGGCACAGAACAACGGTGGGACATGATTTCGGGTTGCGGTACGACATCGATATTCCGGCCTCGTTCGATAAGAAAACGGCGTCAAACGCGCTGCGCGGGGACGCGGCGCAGTCCGCCGATTTTGTCATCGTGGCGGTAACCACCCGCGCCGAGGCCGCCCGGCGCACGGTTCAGGTCACACGCGAGAATTCAACGTTTATGGACGGATATTCTCGGGAGCCCAATCCCGAATATCAAGACGCCCGTCTTTCGATGCGGAAAGCCGCGTCGGACCTGGTCTATTTGAAATCGGAAATCGATTCATTGCCGCCGCTGTACCGCATCAGGGACAGACTCAAAGCTGCCGAAAAAGCAAAGGACGCGTCGCGGATCAAGCGCCTGAAGAGGATGCTGAAAAAGCATCAAAACCTGCGTCGACGCATACGCGAAACCAAGGCCGCCCATGATCATCTCATCGAGGACCTCCGGCGCCTGCCCCAACTTATCGATGTCCCCATCCACCGGGACTATGCGTTCGAAAGACACGCCATCTCGTCGTCGAAGGATCTCACGCTGACTTACTGGGTCATCGACAAACTCAAAAAACGTTTTCTGAAATCGACGCTGCGGCGTGTCCGGGGAGAATCCTTCATCGCCGTGGCCAAGCTGCATAACAAGGATTTGCACCGCTCGGAAATAATCGATGCCAGCGATAGCAGTACAAAAATCGACGCCTGGGAAACGGCGCCCCTCGACATCAAGCTGTCGGAAATCACCAACGATTTTCTGAGAAAGAACGGCCGCGCGCAAAAGTTCTCCAGCCTCTCGGCAATCCGGCGCGACCTGTCGCGGGGGCAATAGCTCCAGATCAGGGAATCAATACGATCGCGCCGGTGGTCTTGCGGGCGGCCATGTCTTTGTGGGCCTGGATGACATCGGCCAGCTTGTAGGTCGCGCCGATATTGATTTTCACCTGGCCCGAACTGACCACGTCCAGCACCTCGTTCGCGCCTTCGAGGAACTCCTCGCGGGTGCGCGAATAGAACGGCAGGCTCGGGTGGGTCACGAACACCGAGCCCAGGGGGCCGAGCCGCCGCGGATCGACCGGCGCCGGATCGCCCGAGGATTCGCCGAACTGGGCCAGCACGCCGCGGATGCCGAGACTGACCAGGGAGCCCTCGAAGGTGTCCTTCCCGACGGAGTCATAGGCCGCCGCGACGCCCTTGCCGTCGGTGATCTCCTTCACCCGCTCGACGAAATCCTCGCGCGTATAGACGATCGCGTGATCGCAGCCATGGTCGCGCGCCAGCGCCGCCTTCTCGTCGGACGACACCGTGCCGATCACGGTGACGCCCAGCAGGTGCGCCCACTGACAGACGAACAGCCCGACGCCGCCGGCGGCCGCGTGAATCAGGATGGTGTCGCCGGCCTTCACGTGGGAACAGCCCTTCAGCAGCATGCGCGCGGTCAGCCCATGCACCATCATGGCGGCGGCGGTGCGGTCGTCGATGCTGTCGGGCACCCCGATCACACGCGCGGCGGGAACGATGCGCGCCTCGGCATAGGTGCCGTCGGGCCCACCCTGGGCGACCACCCGCTGTCCCGGCGCGAAGCCCTCGACGCCCTCGCCCACGGCTTCGATGACGCCCGCGCCCTCGATGCCCAGCGCGGCCGGAAAGCCGTCCACCGGATGCTGGCCTCGGCAGCGATAGATATCGCGGAAGTTCACGCCGATCGCGGTCTGCTGGATCAGCACCTGGCCGGGGCCGGGCGCGCCGAGATCGACGTCTTCGAGACGCATTACCTCGGGCCCGCCGAGTTCGTGAAATCTGATCGCCTTGGTCATGTCCCCGCCTCCCCGTTTTTCTCGATTCAATCGAACGGTAGACCAATCCCCACGACCGGTCCAGAAGCGGGCATTCGGCCGTTCGTAATCGCAGTCCCGGATGCTTCGAGACGGGCCTTCGGTCCTCCTCAGCATGAGGAGATAACTAGATTTCCTCATCCTGAGGAGCGCCCGAAGGGTGCGTCTCGAAGGACTAGGAAATCTTTTCACGAACAAACACGATCGTCTGGTTAGACCGGCCGGGGAATGTTGGTAGTATGGTCCAACGGAAATTTTTCCAGTCGAACGGGGAGGCCGAAGGGCGATGAAGGCAGCATATTTCGAGGCGCACGGCGGAGCGGATGTGATGAAATACGGCGACGTGCCAGACCCGGTGGCCGGTGAGGGCGAAGTAGTCGTCGACATCCACGCGGCCAGCGTCAACGGCGCCGACTGGAAGGTCCGCGCCGGTGATTACAGCCAGATCACCGATTTTCCCTATGTGCTGGGCCGGGATTTTTCCGGTGTCGTCAGCGCGGTGGGCGACGGAGTCGATGACCTGAAGGTGGGCGATGCGGTGTTCGGCGTCTGCGACGTGGGACAGGAAGGCGCCTATGCCGAGAAGATCGCCATGAAGGCGTCCATCTGCGCCAGGAAGCCGGATGACGTAAGTCATGTGGATATCGCGGCGCTCGCCCTGATCGGGCTGACGGCGTTGATCTCGGTCGAGGACACGCTGCATCTCAAATCAGGCGAGAAAATCCTGATCCAGGGCGGCGCGGGCGGCGTTGCCGGATTCGGCATCGAGCTCGCCAAGCATATCGGCGCCCATGTGATCACCACGGCCAGCGCGGCGAACCACGATTACCTGCGCCGCCTCGGCGCCGATGAGATCATCGATTACAACACCCAGGATTTCACCCAAGTGGTGTCCGATTGCGACGCGGTGTTCGACACCGTCGGCGGCGAAGTTACCCAGCGCTCGTTCGCGGTGCTGAAGCCGGGCGGGCGCGCCGCGTTCATCGCCTCGGGCGGATCCGCGCCGGACTCGCCGCGCGACGATGTGGAATCGCTGCGCCCCCGCGTCGGGCGCGACCGGCCGCATCTGGAACGCATCGTGGAACTGCTGCAGGCCGGCGCGATCACCGTGCCCGAGATCACCCGCTATAAATTATCGGACGTGGTCGAAGCCCACCGCATCAGCGAATCGCGCCACCTGCGCGGCAAGCTGGTCTTCGTGGTGCGCTGACAGCTAACCCACGTCGAAGACGATGCCCTGGGCCAGTGGCAGTTCGGTCGAGTAGTTGATCGTGTTGGTCTGGCGCCGCATATAGGCCTTCCAGGCGTCGGAGCCTGATTCGCGCCCGCCGCCGGTGTCTTTTTCGCCGCCGAACGCGCCGCCGATCTCGGCCCCGGAAGGCCCGATATTGACGTTGGCGATGCCGCAATCGGAACCGACCGCCGACAGGAACTTCTCGGACTCCCGCAGATCGGTGGAAAAGATGCAGGACGACAGGCCCTGCGGCACGTCGTTGTGCATGGCGATCGCCTCATCCAGTTCGCGATAGCGCATCACGTAGAGGATGGGCGCGAAAGTCTCCTCGCGCACCACGTCGGTCTGGGACGGCATCTCAACGATCGCCGGTCGGGCGTAATAGGCGTCGGGCCAGCGATCGGCCAGCACGCGTTCGCCGCCGGTAACCGCGCCGCCATCCTTGGCGGCGCGCGCCAGCGCCTTTTCCATGGCGCGGAACGATCCTTCGTCGACCAGCGGGCCGACCAGCGTGCCGTCTTCCAGCGGGTCCGCGATGGCGACCGAGCCATAGGCCTTTTTCAGCCGGGGCAGCAGCGCGTCCGCGACATCTTCGTGGACGATCAGACGGCGCAGGCTGGTGCAGCGCTGCCCGGCCGTGCCGACGGCGGAGAACACCACCGCGCGCACCGCCATGTCGAGGTCGGCGGTCGGCGCGACGATCATCGCGTTATTGCCGCCGAGCTCCAGCAGCGAGCGTCCGAGCCTCGCCGCCACCACGGGTCCGACCTCGCGGCCCATGCGGGTCGAGCCGGTGGCGCTGATCAGCTTCAGGCGCGCATCGGCGACCATGGCCTCGCCCTCCTCGCGTCCGCCGATGATGATCTCGGACAGACCGTCCGGCGCATCGCCGAACCGCGCCAGCGCGCGTTCGAATATCTTCTGACAGGCCAGCGCCGTCAGCGGCGTCTTTTCCGACGGCTTCCACACCACCGGATCGCCGCAGACGATGGCGAGCGCCGAATTCCACGACCACACCGCGACCGGAAAGTTGAAGGCGCTGATCACGCCGATCGGCCCCAGCGGGTGCCAGGTCTCCATCATTTTGTGACCGGGACGTTCGGACGTCATGGTCAGCCCATAGAGCTGGCGCGACAGACCGACCGCGAAATCGCAGATGTCGATCATCTCCTGCACTTCGCCAAGCCCTTCCTGGAGGATCTTGCCGGATTCGAGCGTAACAAGACGACCCAGCGGGTCCTTGGCGCGGCGCAACTCCTCGCCGAGCAAGCGGATGAGTTCGCCCCGGCGCGGCCCGGGCACCGTGCGCCAGGCCTCGAACGCGGCGCGGGCGCGGGAAATTTTCTTGTCCAGCGTCGCCTTGGTGTCGGTCTTCACGTGGGCGATGGTCGCCCCGTCCACCGGCGAACGCACGGCAAGCTCGCCACCCTCCAGCTCGGCGGCGCCAAGGTCCAGCGCCTTGAAAATCGCGTTCGCGTCCATGGCCTCTCCCTGGGGCGTCGCCCCCGTTCCACTGGCGTCAGGCATAATAGCGTCCAAATCTGTTGGCGAGGAAATCATCCAGCGCGACGTCTTCCTGTCGCAGAAAGCCTTTTTGCGGCAGCTTGCCGTCGCTCATCATGTCGACCATGGCGCAGATGCCGGCCGCCGTGGTGACCTGGATCGCGCTCCAGGTCATGCCGGAAATGTCCTGGCTGTAGACCTTGTTGGCGTACGATTCCTGGGTCAGGCGGCCGTCGCGCATGCCGGTCACGGTGACGAACACCAGCACCACGTCCTGCATGGTCATCGGGATCGCGGTCTCCAGCACATCCTTGAACAGTTCGCGGCGCTCGCCGAGTTTGAGGTCGTTGACCAGCAGCTTCATCTGGTCGCAATGGCCGGGGTAACGCACGGTCTTGTAATTCAGCTCATCGACCTTGCCGTCGAGCGTTTCGCAAAGCGTTCCGAGCCCGCCCGAGGTGTTGAACGCCTCGTACCGCACGCCGTCGAGCGAGAACTGCTCGATCCCCTGCAGGGCCAGGACCTCGATGCGCTTGCGTTCGTGGATCGCCTCGCACGGGTTGCAATATTCGTTGATCAGCCCGTCGGTCGACCAGGTGAGATTGTAATTCAGCGCGTTGGTCGGGAACTGGGGCAGCGCGCCGACCCGCATGCGCACGGTATCGAGCGATTCGAAGCGCCGCGCGAGGTCATTGGCGACCACCGAAATAAAGCCGGGCGCGAGGCCGCATTGCGGCATGAAGGCGGTGTTCGCGCCGTCGGCGATCCTGGAGACGTGGCGCGTCGTCTCGACGTCCTCGGTCAGGTCGAAATAATGCAGCCCGAGATCGCGCGCCGCCGTCGCCACCGCGACGTTGAGATAATAGGGGAGCGCGGAGAGCACCGCCTCCTTGCCTTCCATCACGCCGCGCAGCGCCGCGATATCGTCGATATCGACCACCTCGCGCGTGATGTCATGACGATGCAGCGCATTCAACAGCGACTGGTCGCGGTCGGCGACCGACACGTCGTAATCGCCGCTGGACCCCAGCATTTCAATGATGGCCGCGCCGATCTTACCGGCGCCAAGCAACAGAATCCTGTCCAACCGAATGCTCCTTCAACGACAGCGCGCCCCATATCTGGGGATTCGCCGCGCCGGTAAAAAGGCCCGCCGGACGAGCGGCGGCCAATCCAAGGATTATCCGATCCGTTAACCAATTTCCGGTTAACAAAACAGGGAAAGGCAGGCTCACCCCGTGTTCTCGACGATCCGAAAACTCATTTCCGCCTATTTTCTCATGGCCGGGCTGGTGGCCCATGTGGCCGCCGTGGGTGCCGCCTGGTGGGCGCTCGGGCACTACGACCTGACGCCCCGTATGCTGATCGTCAAGGCCATGGATAAATCCGGGGTGGAGCTTGCCTGGCTGCGAAAGCTGGTCACGCCCGCGCCCATGTATGGCGGACATGCGCTCGACGGCCGAATTCGGGCCCAACATCCACGAATTCTGCTGCCCCGGCTCGCGGGGTGGAAGGGGCCGGGCGTCTCGCCCTACATGCGGAACCGGCTCGCGCTCTATCGCGCCGTCGGGATCAGTGAGCCGAAAGCGCAAGCGCATTGCGGCGCCAGCGACGCCCTGGTGCTGGCGACCTGCTGGATCATGACCGGAAACGACGGCGCGGCGCGGCGCGCGATCACCCTGATGCGTGGGGCGCGCGCCACAATGGGTACGGTCTCCAACCCCGTCCAGGTATATGGCATCGGCGCGCCTTGGCGGCTTGCGCTGGCGTACGATTTGCTCGCCAACCATCCCGCCATGACGGACGGGAAACGGGTGTGGATCGAGGATACGCTACGGCGCGCCCTGGTGATCCTGCTCGAAGCGCTGGACGCCGGTCATCTTTCACAATGGCACAGCCGCGCTTCGATCAGCGCGGAGGCGTGGATGGTGGCGGTCGCCCTCGGCTCGAAAAAGAGCCCCGATCGATCCCTGATTTCGCGCGCCCAGGCCCATTTCCTCGCGACCATGGGCGGGCTTCGTCTGACCGAGGCCTGGCCGGAAGGGTATAATTACTGGATCAACTCCCGCGCCATGATGCTGGCGCTCGGCGCATCGGCTTACGTCAACGGGCTTGACGGCGCCAGACACGCAACGGAGGTCACGGAAGCGGTGCGGCGCTCGGCGTACTGGCCGATCCACGCGGTTCGTCCCGATCACCGTATCGCCGCGCTGGGCGTTTCCGATCTTCAACGACCCCAGCGTGACGCCGGCGGCGGGTCTCGCCCGCGGCGACCTGCGGGGGATGGAGCGCCGCCTGCAACGCGCGGCGGTATTCGGCCGGGACGCCATGGGCCTGGCCTTCATCCGGTCTGGCTGGGGCAAGGACGCGACCTTCATCAGCTTCCGCGCGGGCGCGACATTCACCCATCACGGCCATTACGACGCCGGCCATTTCACCCTGTTCAAGGGCGCGCCGCTGGCCGTCACCTCGGGCACCTACGGCGATTATTACGGCGAGAACCGGCTCAACTATTCGATCCGCACGGTGGCGAAAAATTCGCTGTTGATTCTTCGCCCCGACGAACGGGTCCGCCCCAACCGTTTCTTCGACGACAATGTGGCGGACGGCGGCCAGCGAATCGAGCTGCCGACCGGCAGCGCGATCGCGAGCGTCGCCGACTGGCGCGATAACTTCGACAGAGGAAACGGGTTCGAAGGCGGACATATCCGCGCCGTCGATTTGCGCGACGGCGTTCACGCGATGATTTCCGCCGATCTTACCGCCGCATACAACACCGCCGACCGGGACACCGGCGGCAACGGCGGCAAGGTTCGCCGCGTTACCCGCGATCTGCTTTATCTCCATGAGGACGATCTGCTGCTGATCCGCGACCGGCTGGAAACCACCCGCGCCGGCTATGTAAAAAAATGGCTGTTGCACACGATCAACAAACCACGGGTCGAACGGACCACCCTTCGCAAGGGTGCCGCCGACAACGGCATCCTCGAAAGCCGCGCCGACGAAATCATGGTGCGTAACGGCAGAGGCCGCCTGGTGGTGCGCCGGTTCGAGCCGCGCGACGCCGTGGTGCGATTGATCGGCGGGCCCGATTATCGGTTTTATGTGGAAACCGACGGCGACGATTCCGTTCTCGACGGGCGCAACATGGATGCCGGCGCGAAGATCAAGCCGTGGTTCGACACCGGCAATTGGCGCATCGAGATCCAGCCGGGCGCGCCGCGCGAACGCGACGAATTCCTGATCGCACTGGTCCCCGGCATCGGGGTCGCGCGGCGCGATATGGTTTCGCGTCTCCAGCTTCGTGCCGGAGACGCGCGGGCGCTGACCACGCCGAGCGCGGTCCTTCTCTATACCGACGAAAATCATGGGCGCGAGATATCCTTCGATGCGCCGCTCGGTCGAAAGCGGATCTACCTCGCCGGACTACGTCCGGGTGAACAGGTCGCGTTGGAAACCGGGGGCGCCCGGCGCGGAGGGACAGCCGATGGCGGCGGCTGGGCGATGTTCGAATTACCACTCATCGGCGGCGCCCGGGTGACGGTGACCTTCGACCAGGCAGGCCCGAGCTGAGCCGCCGTCTTACTCCGCGGCGCGGCTCATCGGCGAGGCGGCGATGGCGGCGAGAACTTCGGTGAGGCGCGCGCCGGCGGGATCCGCCAGCGCGGCGGCGCGGGCGTTGGCGACGGCGTCGGCGGCCCGCGCCGGCGGCAGCGCGCCGCTCAGGGCGGGCTCGATCACCTCCTCGCGGATACGACGGAAATTGCCGCGCCCGCGTCGGTAGGTCTCGCCGTAACCCTTCAGCAACCCGGCGCACTCGGCGATTTCCAGCGCCAGCGCGAGATCGGACCCGGCGGCCCGCGTGATATCGCCCAGCCACCCGGCAATCGCCGCCTGTTCTTCGCGGAACCGGTGCGTGCGCGGCCGCCACGGTCTGAGGCGCGACAGCAGCCAAACTCTGAAAAAGCCGTTGATGGTGGTGGTCTTGATGTGCATCCCCACATAGGCCCGGTCGATCCAGCCCCGGCGCTCGCTCACCCCGAGGATTGGACGCGCCAGCCAACCCGGCAGCACCGAGCAGAATTCCTCTATGCCCGGCTTGAAAAACTCCGTGACCACCACCGGATCATCGTCGCCGGCGCGCACCTCGTCGAGCACCCGGCGGTAGCGCTCGGGCGCGGCCTTGATCTGGGCGACGCGGATCACGTCCTCATAGGCCATCCAGAGCGCGAGCAGGCGCGCCACTTCGCGGGTCAGCGTCAGATCGCCGCCGCCGGTCTCCTCGACCTCGAGAATATCGCTGAGCCGGTCCAGGTAGAGCCCGCCATAGCCGGGGCCCTGATAGTCGACCAGCCGGCGCACGCCCTCTATGGCGACCTCGCAGACCGCGGCGGGAAACTCGGCGCGGGCGCGTTGCTCGATCGCCGCCGCTTCGCGACCGCTGGGCCGCTTGCCGGGCTCGACCGGCAGGCTCGCCGCGTCGCCCGCCGTCACGCTGTCGCGGCCGAGATTAAAGCCCGTGAGGTTGGATTCGACGGCGATGCCGGACGCGCGGATCGCATTTTCGAACGCCTCCACCGGGGCCGGTAGCGCGCCGCTGGCCGCGATCACACCCAGCAGCACGGCGTTCAACGTCGTCCCCGCATCGCGCGCGGCGGTCGCGTAATCGTCCAGAAGCGTGCGCCTGGCGCGCGCCGAAGCCGCCGCCAGCACGCGTTCTGAATCGAAGCGGCCGTCCGCCATGGCCGAGCGTTCGCCGATCGCGAAGATACGATGGGTCGAGGCGATCAACGTGGTCCGCGCCGGCGTCACGAAACCGTTCTGAACCGCGCGGCCGGCCTCGATGATCTCGCTCGCCACCATGACGTCGATGTCGCCGACGCTGGGATAGAGCGAGAAGACCGGCCGGCGCCCGCCAAGTTCGGTGACCGGCACGGGAAAGGTCTCGATGTAATAGGTGGTGGTGCCGGTGCGCTGGGCGACTCCCGGGATCGAGGTGCTCTGGGTCGCGAGACCATGGGATTCCAGCGCCGCCACGATCCAGTTTGTCAGCACGCCGCCGCCCTCGCCGCCGAGGGCCGCGACCAGCACGGAGACCGGACGGGGCTGGGCGTCGCTCATGCCGCGGCCTTTTCATCGGCGGAGGATTTGGTCATGGCGCCGATGACGCGCCGCCGCAGCCGATGCAAGGCGCGGTCGAGCCAGCCCGGGTTATTGACGATATCGGCGCGGAAAAAGGACGGGCACAGCACCACGGCATGGGAGACCTCGCCACACACCCCGCAGCCGACGCAATCATTGTTCACATGCGCGACCGGATCGGTCTTCAGCGGATCCGGGTTCGGCTTGATGGTCAGCGACGGGCAGCCGGAAAGCCGGATGCACGAATGATCGCCGGTGCAGACCTCGTCGTCGACGCCGAAGCGCGTGCGCACGACGCGTTTGCCGGCGGCCATCCGGCGCGCCTTTTCCGGCCGCTCGCGCCGCTGGCGCGCCAGCATGCATTCGCCCTCGGCGACGATCACCTTCAATCCCTTCTCGGTGGTGGTCATCGCCCGGTGCAGGGTTTTGGTCATCTTGGCGATATCGTAGGTGCGCACCTTGCGCATCCATTTCACGCCCATGCCCTTCAGCGCGTCCTCGACCGACATGTCGTCGGACTCGCCCAGCCGGTTGCGATCGCTCGACGGCAGATACTGCCAGCCGGTGGCCGACGTATAGCCGTTCTTCATCACCACCAGGACCGAATCGTCGCGGTTGAACATAGTGGTCGCGACGCCGGACAGCAGCCCGTTATGCCACAGCCCGCCGTCGCCCATGATCGAGATCACCCGCTTGCCGAAGCTCGGCGCGATCGCGGTCGAGCTCGCCAGCCCCATGCCGTAGCCGAGGATGGTGTTGCCCATGTTGAACGGCGGCAGGGTGGCCATGGCGTGACACCCGATATCGGCCGATATGTGCGTCGCGCCGGTATTCTTCTCGGCGATCTTGATGGCGCTGAAGACGGGCCGTTCCGGGCAGCCGGTGCAGAACGATGGCGGTCGCATGGGCAGCCCCTCGCCAATCAACTTGGCTCCCAGCGAACGCTCGCCCAGCGTCTCCTCGGCGAGCCGCGCCACTGCGCCGACGTCGAGACCGCGCGGCGCGGCGGCCTCCAGGAACCGGGCAAACCCGTCCAGCAATATCTCGGTGCGGTATTCCCCGGCCGCCGGCAGAAAATCCTTGCCGTGGATGACGGTCTGGATATCGGCCTTGCGCAGGATCGTGTTGATCTGCTGCTCGATATATTCCGGATTGCCCTCCTCGACGATCAGGACCGCGCGCTTGTCGGCGCAGAACCGTTCGATCTCTCCCGGCGCCAGCGGGTGGACGACGTTCAGCACCAGTCGCGGCACGTCGGCCTCGCCGAACACATCGCCAAGCCCGAGCATGGAAAGCGCGCGCTGCGCGGTATTGAACAGCCCGCCCTGCAGAATGATCCCGACATCGTCGTACCGCCCCTGGGTGGTCTCGTTGAGGCCGTTGTCGGTGATGAATTTCTCGGCGTTGGGTCGGCGCACCTCGACCTTGTGCTTCTCCTGGGCGAAGGTCGACGGCGGATGGGCCAGCCGGTTGTAATCGAAATCAGCCTCGGCCAGCTTGTTGTTGCGCGAATAGACGCCGGAGCGGTTATCCTTGCAGTCGAAGCTGCCATGGACGTGACAGGCGCGTATGCGCAGTTCCATCATCACCGGCGTCGAGGAAATCTCGGACAGCTCGAACCCCTTTTCGACCATATGCACCATGGTCGGCAGGTCCGGCTTGGGATCGAGCAGCCACATGGTCGATTTCATGGCGAACGCGTGGCTGCGCTCCTGAATGATGGACGCTCCCTCGCCATAATCCTCGCCGATGATGATCATGGCGCCGCCAGTAACGCCCGACGAGGCGAGATTGGAAAGCGCGTCGGCCGCGACGTTGGTGCCGACCACGGATTTCCACGACACCGCGCCGCGCAGCGGATAGTTGATGGATGCGCCGAGCATCGCGGCCGCCGCGGCCTCGCTGGTGGGAGTCTCCAGGTGAACGCCGAGTTCCGCCATCATGTCCTCGGCGTCGACCAGCACGTCCAGCAAATGGGAAATCGGCGCGCCCTGATAGCCGCCGACATAGGAGACGCCCGACTGCAGCAGCGCCTTGGTGATGGCGAGAATGCCCTCGCCATGAAAGACATCGCCGTCGCCCAGCCTGAGCGACTGAACTTCCTTCGCAAACGAACGTTCCATGATCTTTCCCAAATCCGAAGCGGCGCGCATTGTCTCGCGCTGCAGCGCGCCGCGCAACAACGTCTCGCGCGCCAGCGCGCTGTACAACAACCCCCTTGTCAGCCGTCGCAACTCTGCTACGCTCCCCGGCGACGAAAAGAGGCGGGCCGTAATGCGGGAGATGGAACTCTCGCGAGCCCGAGGCAATATGGGGAGACGAACATGAAAACCAGATCCATCGGAACGATCGCCGCCGTCATCACGGCGGTCGCGCTTGCCGGCGCGCAGCCCGCGCAAGCCCAAATGAAACTCAAGCGCCTCACCATCGGCAGCAACCCTGCCGGATCAGTGTACTTCCTGCTGGCAGGCGGCTTCGCCAAAATGTTCCAAAAGGAGCTCAAGGTTCGCTCGACCGCGCAGCCGCATGCCGGCTCATCGGTCTATCTGCCGTTGATGAACAAGGGCGAGATTGTGCTGGGGCTGAATTCGAGTCTCGACTCCGGTATGGCCTTTAACGGTGAGAAGCCGTTCAAGGGCCGTCAACTGGGCGTTAAGTCGCTCGCCCGCATCTGGATATTGCCCTACGGCTACATGACCAAGGAAAGTTCGGGCATCAAGACGATCGCCGACCTCCGAGGCAAACGCGTGGTGGTGAATTACCGGACCAACGTCTCGCTGGGCAAGCTTAACCGCACGATCCTGTCGAGCGCGGGACTGTCGATGAACGACGTGACCCCGGTGGTTTCGGGCGGCGTCGTCGCCGGAATCAACATGGTCGTCGAGGGACGCGTCGATGCGGTCACGGTCGCCACCGGCATGCCGGCGATGCGCAAGGCGCATGCCACGGTGCCGGGCGGGCTTCGCATGGTCGCCATTGGCGCCAGTGTCACCGACGAGTTCATGGCGAAAGGCATGCCCGGATCGCGCACTTTCCAGGCCAAGCCCAACAAGCGCATGGGATTCATTCGCGGACAGACCAAGATCGCGGCGTTCGATTCATTTCTCAACGCCGGCACCACGGTAAGCAATGAGGACGCATACACGCTTACCAAAACGCTGCACCTCAATTGGAAGAAACTGCAGAAGGCCTATGGGCCGATCCGTGGAACGCCGCAAGCCGGCATGTCCACGCCTACAAATCCCATGCCTTATCATTCAGGAGCTATCAAATACTGGAAGGACGCCGGAATGTGGACGGCGGCCAATCAGAAACAACAGGGCTCTTTGAAGTAGGCTTCGCTGACAGATACGCGCGGGAACGGTTCCAATGGACAGAGTCAATGAACTGTTCCTGCGCGCCTGTTTCGGATTGGTGCCGATTATGGGCATCATCTGGATCTTCTCGATCCTCGACTATTTCTCCATCACGCTAACCTTCCAGGAGGTCGTCGCCACCATGCTTGGCGTTGCCATGGCGGCGGCGTTCGTCAAGCACCCTTATGGCGAGCGCGCCGGCGTGCTCGACCTCTTTCTCGGCATTGCGGGTTTCGCATGCTGGTTCTGGATGGCGATCAATTTCGATGACTGGATGGTCGGCATGGCCGACCGCACCATGGACAAATGGGTGCCCGGCGTGTTCGCCATCGTGTTGATGATGGAAGCGCTCAGGAAATCGTGCGGCAACGTGATCAACATTCTGGTGTGGGTGATGATCGCCTATGCCTATTTTGGCGATTATCTGCCGGGCGCGCTCGAAGCCGAGGTGTTCCCGCCAACCAAGACGATCCTCTATCTCTATGCCGACAATAACGGCATCCCCGGGCTTGTTCTCCGCGTCGTGATCCAACTCGTGCTCGCCTTCATCATTCTCGGCAAGCTTCTGGAGGTCT
Organism: uncultured Rhodospirillaceae bacterium; assembly: GCA_964587515.1. Lineage (GTDB taxonomy): Bacteria > Pseudomonadota > Alphaproteobacteria > MPNO01 > MPNO01 > CAZPMO01. The sequence continues at coordinate 22,609 of CAZPMO010000021.1, forward strand.
CGGGCGGCACCCGGTTCTTCACCGACCTCGCCATGGGGCTGATGGGGCACCGGCGCGGCGGACCGGCCAAGGTGGCCGTTGTCGCGTCGTCGGCGTTCGGCACCATCTCCGGCTCCGCCGTCGGCAACATCATGTCGACCGGCATCGTGACCATCCCGATGATGAAGCGCACCGGCTTCGAACCACACTACGCCGCCGGCATCGAGGCGGTGGCGTCGAACGGTGGCCAGATCGCGCCACCGGTGATGGGCGCGACCGCGTTCATCATCGCCGAATTCCTCGAGCTGCCCTATATCGACGTGGTCATCGCGGCGACCATCCCCGCCATACTTTATTACCTGGTGCTGTTCCTGCAGGTCGACGCCATCGCCGCCCGTTTCGGGCTTTCGGGACTGCCCAAGTCGGAACTCCCCAGGATATGGCCGGTGCTGGTGTCGGGCTGGGTGTTCATCCTGCCGCTGGCGGTGCTGATCTATTTCCTGTTCGGGCTGGGCTACAACCCGGGGCTGTCGGCAATGTATGCCGGCGTCTCGCTTCTCGTGCTCTCCACCCTGAAGAATATGCGATTGCCAAGTCGCGCCGAATGGGCCGACTTCATTTTCGGCTCGGGCGAGAACCTGGTGCCCCTGATCATGATCGCGGGCGGCGCCGGCGTGGTAATGGGCGTGATGAACTCGACCGGCCTCGCCTTTCAGCTCTCGATCATCCTTACCGAGATCGGCCAGGCCGCCGGCATCTTCGTGATGCTGCTGCTGACCGCCGTGATCTCGATCATCCTCGGCATGGGGATGCCGACGGCCGCGGTCTATATCATCCTCGCCACCGTGATCGCGCCGGCGCTGATTGAGATGGGGCTGCAGCCGATGGCCGCCCACCTGTTCCTGTTCTATTTCGGCCTGTTGAGCCTGCTGACCCCGCCGGTGGCGGTGGCCAGCATGGTGGCGGCCGGGCTCGCCGGTGCCGACATGTGGAAGACCGGGCTGGTCGGCGTTCAGCTCGCCGCGGCGGCTTACCTGCTGCCGTTCCTCTGGGTTTTCAACAACGCATTGTTGTTCGACGGAACGTGGCAGGCGGTGGTCTACGTTGTCATCACCTGTCTCGCCGCCGGATTCCTGATCGCGGAGGCGATGGTGTCATGGGGCCGCGGCGGTCTTACCAACCAGGTTCTCGGCCTCCTTTATTTCGCGGCCACTATCGTAGTCGGCAGCGCGACGCTATGGATCGGCGCTGAATCGCCGTTGACGCTGATCGTCGCGGCGGCGGGGGCCGGCATCGTTTTTTATGCGAAACGCTCCGCGCGACCGGAGAAACATCCCAACCCGGCGGAATAGGTTTTTTCGGCCATGGTCGAAATCAACGCCGATTTCACGCAGCGCGTCGTGGTCGAGACCGCCGCAATGGAGTGGCGGACAAGCCCGAGCGCGACCGTGTGGCGCAAACGCCTCGCACTGTCGGGCGCGGAAGAAGCGGGCGTGGTGACCTCGATCGTGCGCTACGACGCGGACAGCGCATTCGCCGAACACGGCCATCCGGGCGGCGAGGAAATATTCGTCATCGACGGCGTGTTCTCCGACGAGCACGGCGATTACCCGGCCGGCACGTTCCTGCTCAACCCGGAAGGATACCGGCACGCGCCGTTTTCCAAGGACGGCTGCGTGATTTTCGTGAAGCTTTGCCAGTACGCCGGCGGCGGCCGCGAAAAGGCGACCGTGGACACCACGGCGCTCGACTGGCGCCCGGGGCCGAACGACGGCACCTGGTTCAAGCCTCTCTATACCCAGATGGGCTTTCCCGAGCGCATCGCGCTGATCCGCATGGACGCCGGCGCCGGGCCGATCCCCCACGACCATCCCGGCGGCGAGGAACTGCTGGTGCTCGACGGCGCGCTGGAGGACGAGGACGGAAGCTATCCCGCGGGGTCCTGGCAGCGCAGCCCGGCCGGCAGCGCCCATCATGCGCCGCGATCACCGGACGGCTGCACGTTCCTGGTGCGTCAGGGCTTCATGACGCCGGTAACAGGGTAGCGTTAGGTGCGACGTGATTTATCAGAGGCTTGCGATCGCCTGCTGGAGATTTACGAGGGCTGCCCTTGCGGCATCGACGGTCGCTATATTGTCGTCCGCCAGGCCGAGTGACGGGTCCGCCACTTTCCCATCGAGCAGACCCTCGAGTTCGCCCCGGATTTCCTGAAAATGGACATCGAATTCAGCGCGATCGAAGTACGCGGCGTCGCCCCAGTCGGAAAGAGACACGAGGTCCGTCATGGCGTCGAGCTTGACGCGAACCAGCTTGTTCGGGTCGCCACCGGCATCTTGCGTCGCGATGATTATCTTCTCGGCGACTTGTCGGTACGCTTCCACGACCGTGGGAGAGGTCAACGGCTGATAATCCCAATAGCCGGTAAACGTTACCCCCGGCGGAAGATTTGCAAGCATTTGTTCGTATGCCTCGAATTCTGCCGGACTGGGCGATGATAGCTCGCGAACCGACTCGGGATCCAGCAAGGTCCGCCCGGCAAACAGGTGAGCGAATTTCTTTTCATCGGTTTCCAAGGACGCCACCGGAGGCAGATTTTCGTTGGCCGCGGTGGTTTGCGTTTCCTGGTCGGCGACCGGCGGCGGTTCATCACCGGGGGTTTTCGCCACGGAAGCCGGTATCTGATCGGCGCCGCCGTCCGAGCCATACATGGACTGAAGGACGACTGTCTGGCTGATGTCGCGCGCCAGATCCGCGCCGTCGGCGCCTTCGCCGAAGCCATGAATCATATCGAGGGCCAGGGATTCGCCTTCGCCGCCGAGAAGCAAGACTGAGATCTCGGTCTGGTATCGGTCGATCAGGTCGCGAACCGCGTCGATCTTCGCCTGAGTCTGATCGATATTTGCCTCGGCCTTGAGAGCATTTTCATAGGTCAGAAGATTGGCCTGCGCCAAATCGGGCGCGAAATCAGTCAGCAGGAGCGAAGGAAGCTCGATGTCGAACGTTTCACCGCTCGCACCGAAGCCATAGCTCTGTGTGAACGCGTTGCCCTCGCCATCACCCGCCAAGGGTTTCTCGCCGTTGAATTCTGTGCTCTTCGCGATCTCGTCGATTTCACCCATGAGCTTGAGGAAATCGCTGTCCAGCACCGCGCGCTCGAATGCCGAAGTAATGGTGGTCGTGACCACCTTGGCGAGCGCCTTCATTTCATCGAGCGTACCATTGATTCCGACGAGTCCCGCATCGGCGACCTGCAACAGGGCGGCGGCTTCGCGCAAGCCGGTAACGTTGGATACTGGTTCAATACGACCCGCCGCCAGCGAGGCGCTTTTCGCGATCGAAACCTCATCGAGCGCCTTAACACCGATATGCCCGGGCATTTCAGCACCGCGCGCAAGCGCGGAATTCAGCGCTTTGCGCTGGATCACGCCTGTCCCGCTTAACCCGTCTATCATGGCACGAACCCTATACGCCGGGGTTTCTCAGACCGGCGCTAAAGATGCCCGCAAACCGTTTAATTCAGTCCTTAAAAAGAGAGTTAAAATAAATGTTTTTCTAACTTGGATTGGGGCCCTACGCGCTTCCCCAGACCTCGTCCGCGATGCCGACAACAAGTTCGAGTTTGCGGCGCTGGTCGTCCTCTGTCAGGGCGTTGCCGTGATAGGTGCTGGCGAAGCCGCACTGGGGCGACAGGCATAATCGGTCGAGGGGCACGTAGCGCGCGGCTTCGTCGATGCGCCGTTTGATATCGTCGGGGGATTCAAGCTCCGGCGACTTGGAGGTGACCAGGCCGAGCACCACCGTCTTGCCCGGCGGCACGAATGCCAGCGGCTCGAAGCCGCCCGCCCGCGCGCTGTCATATTCCATGAAATAGGCGTCCACATCGAGGGCGGCGAACATGCGCTCGGCGACCGGGGCGTAGCCACCCTCCATCATCCAGGTGCTCTTGAAATTGCCGCGACACATATGGGTGGCGACGGTCATGCCGGCGGGGCGCTGGGCGACCGCGTCGGTCAGCGCTCTGGCGTATCGCACCAGCAACTCATCGGGATCGTCGCCGCGGGCGCTAACGGTTCCACGAAAATCCTCGTCGCACAGATAGGCGAATCCGACATCGTCGATCTGAAGATAGGTGCAGCCGATTCTGGCCAGCGCAGCGACTTCATCCCGGTAGGCCGCGACCAGGTCGGACCAGAATTCATCGAGATCGGGATAGGCGTCTTCGCTGACGGCGGCGCGGCCGCCGCGCAGGTGGACCATGCCGGGACCCGGGATGCTCAGCTTCGGGGTGCGACCCGTGACCGATTTCAGAAACGCGAAATGATCGCGCATGGTGCCGCCATGGGCGCCGATTTTGCCGGTGACATTCGCGGTCACGATCGCCGTGCCGCCGGAGAACGCCATGTTGTAGGTCTCTTCGCTGACCTCGATCCCCTCGAAACCGCAAAGGAAATCGAGATGCCAGTAATCGCGCCGGAATTCGCCGTCGGTGATCGATTGGAGACCCGCGTTTTCCTGAAGCGCGACGACGTCGCGGACATGGTGGTCCTCGATTTCGCGCAAGGCGTCGGCGGACAGATTCCCCCGCCGCCAATCCTGGCGCGCCTCGGCGAGCGCGGCGGGGCGCAGCAGACTACCGACATGGTCGGCGCGAAACGGCGGCTTGACCTGATTAACCATTATTTCATTCCCTCGATCCCATAGAGACGACGGGTCGGCTTGTGTTATGTTTTGCTCCGCGCCCCATTACACCGTCACGGCGACCTCAGTATTTGAAGAGGAAACGGGTATGGCAACCACAATGTTCGAGCGCTATGGCGGTTTCGCCAGCGTAAGCCGCATCGTGTCGGCCTTTTATGGAAAGGTGCTGGATTCACCTGTGATCGCGCCGTATTTCGAGAATACCGACATGAAGAAGCAGATCGAGCACCAGACCAAGTTCATTTCTCAGCTTATGGGCGGTCCGGCGAGCTATACCGACGACGAGCTGGAGCGCAAGCACTCGCATCTCAATATCGACAAGCAATCTTTTGACGAGATTGCCTATCTGCTGCGCGAAACCCTTGAGGATTTCGATTTCGACGACGCCGATATCGACACGATCTGCCAGGAAGTCACCAGCCGCGCGAAACTCATCATCAAGCAGCACTGACGTGACGCGCCGTCGGCAAACAGGGGGTATGGGGTGAAGGAAGACGAGCTCTCGCTCAAACATCTCGCCCAGTCATTGAGCATGGGTGTCGCGCTGGTCGAACCCGGAAGCTGGTCGGTGGTTCTCGAAAACGCGAAGTTCTTTCAGTGGTTTCCGCCCGAACCCGAAGGCGAGGTGGAAGAAAACCTGATCTCGCGCCTGCCCGACATCAATGTGGAGCGCGCCACGCAGCGCATGGAAAACAAGCGCCCCTACGGCTTCGAATGCGAGACCCGCGTCGGCGCGCGCACGATCCCGCTGGGCGTCGAATTAAAACCTCTCGCCGATGAAGAGCACCCGCTGGTGCTGGTCGAATGCCGCGACATCTCCAAGCAGAAAGAGACCGAGTACATGCTCGAGACCTATTCGGAGATGTCGGAAAAAAATACCCGCGAGTTGCAGCGCGAGAAGGACCGGGTCGAGAAGCTGCTGCTGAACATCATGCCGAAATCGGTCTACGAAGAAATGAAGGATTTCGGCTCGACCACGCCACAGCGCTTCGACTCCGCATCGGTGATGATGCTCGATTTCGTGGGCTTCACGGAAATGGCGATCTCGCGCGACCCGACGGCGCTGATCGCCGAGCTGAACGATATTTTCTCGGCCTTCGACCGTATCTCCGAGCTGTTCGGCTGCGAGCGCATCAAGACCATCGGGGACGCCTATATGGCGGTTTCGGGCATGCCCGAGATCACCAAGGATCACGCGCACAATATCGCCAAGGTCGCGCTCCGCATGAAACGCTATCTGCAAAAGCGCAACGCCGCGAACCCGGAAGAATGGCGCTGCCGTATCGGCATCAACACCGGACCCATCATCGGCTCGATCGTCAGCATTCAGAAATACGTCTACGATATTTTCGGGCCGGGCGTAAATCTGGCCGCGCGGCTGGAAGCGTTGTGCGATCCCATGACGATAACGCTGTGCGAGGACACTTACGACCTGATCGCCGAAGACTTCATATTCACCGAACTGGGCGAGGTCGAGATCAAGGGTTTCGGCATCAAGCGGCTCTACACCCTCGACGGCGAGCACCCGCGTCGAAACTGATCCGCCCCGGAAATTCCATAATTCCTCCATCTTTCCGCCGCGAATAATCGGCAACCATGGCCGCCGCAAAAACATGGAGGCCAAGATGTTGAATTTCAGGACGATCAACGAGTCGCCGGTGCCGGAGACGGGTCAAGCCGCCGAGGCGCCCTTCGTCGAGGAACGGATCAGCCATTTACGGTCCGGCAACCCGCCACCCGCCGCCAGTGAAACTCCACGGCACGAACCGGAAAAACGTGCGGGGTCGGCGAACGACGCCGAGCTGTTCGTCGGGCGCGGCGTCGAGGTGAAAGGCAGGATCTCCTCCTGCCAGGCGCTGACGATCGAAGGCCGCGTCGAATCCGCGATCGAGTGCGACGCCCTGGAAATATTGGAAACCGGAACCGTCGCGGGTGAAGCGCGCGTCGCCCACGGCGCCATTCGGGGCTGCTTCGACGGCACGCTGGACGTCGCCGGCTGCCTCACCGTTCACGCCACCGGCCGGGTGTCGGGAACAATCCGCTACCGCGAAATCGAAGTCGAAAGGGGCGGCGAGATCACCGGCGACCTCGCCGCCACGGAAACCGAAGCGAAACCGGATGCGGCGCCGGACCCCGACGCCCAGGACACTCTCAAGGCGGCGGTCGATTCGATCTGATCGCGGCGGCGGCGCTTGCAAGATACACGGCGAGGCTCCAGACTGGCGCGGCCGCAGGAATGGAGTAACGCCATGGCCGATTTGAAGGTGATCCATTACGACGACGTGCCGGTCGAGGAATTTCCCGGCGGCGCGAAGTACCGAACGCTGATCGCGGAGGAGAATGACGGCGCGCCGGTTCTGACCGGCATCCAGATTTCACCGCCCGGATACGCCACGCCTAATCATTCGCATCCCTATGTGGAGATCGTCACCGTGCTGGAAGGCGAGGCCGAAGCCTGGTCGGAATCCAGCGCGGAGCCGATTCTTTTGGGTCCCGGCGGGACACTGGTGATCCCGGCCCTGCATCGCCACGGCTTTCGGGTTGTCGGCGACAAACCGCTGAAGACCTACGGGGTCCATGTTTCGCCGAGCCGCATCGTGGAGATTCACGACGACTGACGGGCCCGTCGCCATGATGGAAACGTCACGGCCCGCGCCGGGTCTTCCGCTTGCCCTTGCCGCTTTTCTTGCCTTTCTTGCGGCCCTGCTGGCGCGCCTGGGCGGCGTTGATTCGCGCTTCGAGGCGTTTCGGGCCCATGGGGATGCCGAGGTCGGAATTTTCAAGCCGCTGTATCTCGTCGCGAAGCTGCGCCGCCTCCTCGAACTCCAGATTGGCAGCCGATTCGCGCATGCGCTCCTCTAGATCGCCGATATAGGCCTTGAGGTTGTGGCCGACCAGATGCGGCGTCTCGTCATCCAGCGTCCCGACGATATAGCGGTCCCTCTCATAGACCGTATCGAGGATGTCCGTGATACCCTTGCGTACGCTTTCGGGGGTGATGCCGTTGGCCATGTTGAAACCCTGTTGCTTCTCGCGCCGCCGATTGGTTTCACCGATCGCGTAGTCGAGCGATCCCGTCATCCTGTCGGCATAGAGGATCACCCGGCCGTCGATATTACGCGCGGCGCGGCCGATGGTCTGAACCAGCGACGTCCGTGACCGCAGGAAGCCCTCCTTGTCGGCATCGAGGATCGCGACCAGCGCGCATTCCGGAATATCGAGACCTTCGCGCAGAAGATTGATGCCGACCAGCACGTCGAACGAGCCGAGCCGGAGGTCGCGAATGATCTCGATGCGCTCCAGCGTATCGATGTCCGAATGCAGATAACGCACCCGGATGCCGGCCTCTTGCATGTACTCGGTAAGGTCCTCGGCCATACGCTTTGTCAGGGTGGTGACCAGCACGCGCTGTCCCTTCGCGGTACAGTCGCGGCACTCGCCCAGCAGGTCGTCGACCTGGTGTTCGACCGGCCGCACGATGCACACCGGATCGATCAATCCGGTGGGACGGATCACCTGTTCAATGAACACGCCGCCGGTCCGTTCCATCTCCCACGGGCCGGGGGTCGCGGAGACGAACACGGTCTGGGGCCGCATCGCTTCCCACTCCTCGAACTTCAGCGGCCGGTTGTCGACGCAGGACGGCAGGCGGAAGCCGAATTCGGACAGCGTGGTCTTGCGATTGAAATCGCCCCGATACATCCCGCCGATCTGGGGCACGGTAACATGGCTTTCATCGACGATCAGGAAGGCGTCTTCGGGCAGATATTCGAACAATGTGGGCGGCGGCTCGCCGGGCGCCCGGCCGGTCAGGAACCGGGAATAGTTCTCGATGCCCGCGCAGTGACCCGTGGTCTCCATCATCTCGAGGTCGAAATTGGTGCGCTGCTCCAGCCGCTCGGCCTCCAGCGGCTGGTCATGCTCGCGAAAATAGGCAAGGCGCTCGACCAGTTCCGCCTTGATCTCCTTCGCGGCCTGGCGAAGCGTCGGGCGCGGCGTGACATAGTGGCTGTTGGCGTACACGGTAACGGAGTCGAGCTCGGCGGTGCGCTCGCCGGTTAACGGATCGAACTCGTGGATCGCCTCGATCTCGTCGCCGAAGAAGGACAGTCGCCAGCCCCGGTCTTCATAGTGAGCCGGAAATATTTCGACCGTATCGCCACGCACCCGGAATGCGCCTCGGGTGAACGCGGTGTCGTTGCGGCGATATTGCAGTTCGACGAAGCGCTTCAAAAGCGCGCCGATCTCCACCGTCATACCGGTCTTCAGCGGGATCGTCATCTCCGAATAGGTCTCGACCGAGCCGATGCCGTAGATACATGAGACGCTGGCGACGATGATCACGTCACGGCGTTCCAGCAGGGCGCGTGTCGCGGAATGGCGCATGCGATCGATCTGTTCGTTAATCGACGCGTCCTTTTCGATGTAGGTATCGGTGCGCGGCACATAGGCCTCGGGCTGGTAATAGTCGTAATAGGAAACGAAATACTCGACCGAGTTGTTGGGGAAAAACTCCTTCATCTCGCCGTAAAGCTGGGCCGCCAACGTCTTATTGGGCGCGAGAATCAAAGTCGGACGTGCGATGCGCTGTATCACGTGCGCCATGGTGAAGGTCTTGCCCGAACCGGTGACGCCCAGCAGCACCTGATCGCGTTCCTCGATATTCAGCCCGGCGATGATCTCCTCGATCGCGCGTGGCTGGTCGCCCGCCGGCGTGAAGCCGGAGACCACGCTAAACGGCACGCCGCTATCGGCCGCCGGCTGTTCCGCGAGGATGGTGTTCATGGGCTCATAATATGCGTGCAGCCGCGGATTTTCCAATCGAGGCCGGTCAATCCGGTTGGCTCCCAAGCAACTGTTGGATTTCATCAATCAACGAGGGCAGGTCTTTCGAAAGAATGCTCCAGAGGATGTCGAGATCAACTGCCGCATAGGCGTGTATAAGCCTGTTGCGTGTTCCGGTGATATCCTGCCAAGGTATGTTCGGAGCCAACTTCCTGCCTTCGATGGAAACGCGAGACGCGGCTTCCCCGACCACCTCCACGAGGCGTGTCATCGCCAGCGCGTACAGTTCATCGGTCCCGAGATCGGCACGCGTGCGATCGCGGCTGTACTCCACCGCCTTCCGCGACGCATCAAGCATGTCGCCGAAAAGAACCTTGTCACTACGCCGTGTCATACAGGATCTCGGCCTCGGCCAGCACCTCCACACGAAAATGCCGGCTTAGACACGCACTCGTGTTGAGGTCCACTCGACGGCCGATAATCTCGGAGAGTTCGTCCTGCAGCGCCGCGAACGCGAAACCTGGCGTTTGCCCCGGCTCGAACGCCACCAATACATCAACGTCGCTCTCAGGACCAAAATCATCCCGGAGCACCGAACCGAACAGGGACAGTCGACGAATGTGATGCCGGCGGCAAAACGCCGCAATCACCGCGTTCGAAGTTTTAATGTGTTTAGCGATCAGCACGGTATTCATATCGATAATATGCGCTCGACGATGGATGATTTCCACCGTGCGGTGACTTCCCGGTCCGGGAATTGGTCGTTTGTTAATGATTCGGTCGATAATCGGGAATTGAAGCGCAATTTGCGACGGTTCCCGGTTGCGGCCGGTATCGGGCAAGCGTAGTTTGCGCCCCGAATTTTAGCCCCTCGGGAAGAAGAACCATGGCTTTTCTCGCTTCGCGGCTCTCGCGCATCAAGCCGTCGCCGACAAACGCGCTGACCGGCAAGGTCACCGAGATGAAAGCCGCCGGCCACGACGTGATCGGGCTCGGCGCGGGCGAACCTGATTTCGATACGCCGGATAATATCAAGCAGGCGGCGATCCGTGCGATTGAAGCGGGCGAGACCAAATACACCCCGGTCCCCGGCACCATGGCGCTGCGCCAGGCGATCTGCGCGAAGTTCAAGCGCGAGAACGGGCTCGACTACACGCCCGAACAGATCACCGTCTGTACCGGCGGCAAGCAGGTGATCTTCAACGCCTTCATGGCGACGCTGGATGCGGGAGACGAGGTGATCGTGCCCGCCCCCTACTGGGTATCCTACCCCGACATGGTGCTGTTGGCCGAAGGCACGCCTGTCTTTGTGGAAGGCGTGGAGACGAACGGCTTCAAGATCACCGCCGAGCAGCTCGAGGCCGCGATTACGCCCAAGACCAAATGGGTGATGCTGAACTCGCCGTCGAATCCCACGGGCGGCGCCTATACCGGCGCGGAGATCAAGGCGTTAACCGACGTGCTGATGCGCCATCCGCATGTCTGGGTGATGACCGATGACATGTATGAACATGTCATCTACGACGATTTCGTGTTCCACACGCCGGTCGAGATCGAGCCCGCGCTTTATGACCGTACGTTGACCATAAATGGCGTCTCGAAGGCCTATTCCATGACCGGCTGGCGCATCGGCTATGCCGGCGGACCGCTGGAACTGATCCGGGCCATGAACGTGATCCAGTCGCAATCAACCACGCACGCGACCTCGATCAGTCAGGCGGCCTCGGTCGAGGCGCTGAACGGGCCGCAGGATTTCATTGCCGAGCACAACACGGTCTTCAAGGAACGCCGCGACCTGGTGGTATCCATGCTCAACCAGGCCACGGGCATCACCTGCCGCACCCCGGAAGGCGCGTTTTACGTCTACCCGTCCTGCGCCGGAACCATCGGCAAGACCACGCCGGACGGCAAGACCATTGAGAACGACACCGATTTCGCGACCTATTTGCTGGAGACCGAGGAGGTCGCCGTGGTCCAGGGCGAAGCGTTCGGCCTGTCGCCCTATTTCCGGATATCATACGCGACCTCGAACGAGGCGCTGGAAGAAGCGTGCCAGCGTATCCAGCGCGCCTGCGCGGCGCTGCGTTAGATTTCCCGCCCGCCGAGCCGCCGCATGGCGGCCGCGGTTTCGCGTTCCGCGTCCGAGTCGCCCCGCGCAAGCGTTTCCGCCACCCGCCCGGCATCGGCGGCGGGGCGGTCCTGGCTAAGCTTCAGCTTGCCCTCCAGCCAGTCTATTTCGAGACGAAACCCGACAATTCCTTTTAATTTGGCGGCGCGGAATTCGTCCGGCTGGCTCTCGAAACGCCACGGCGCGTCCTGGTTCGCCTCGTATTCCGCCACCAGTCGCGCCAGCGTCGCCTCCAACACCGCCGGATCCTCGATCACCGTGGCCCGGCAGTGAGCGTGAACCGCGATATAGTTCCAGGTCGGCACCGCCGGCGCGGTCTCGTACCAGGACGGCGAGACATAGGCGTGGGGGCCGGAGAACACCACCGTCGCGCGGGGCTCTTCCCGCAACGCGCGCCAATGCGGGTTGGCCTTGGCCATATGTCCTTCAATCGCAGTCCCTTTATCATTCACCAGCACCGGCAAATGCGTTATCAGCGGCCCGTCCGGCATGGCCGAGACAAGCATCGCGAAGCCGTTCTCCCGCATTATGGCGTGGAGAAGTTCCGGGTCTGTTTCGGCGAAGGCGGGCGGTGAGTACATCCCGTCACTTGCTGGCGAGGTTGTTGGGCCGGCCGGTGATATTAAGCTCAACGCCGGTCTCGCCGCGTTCGGCCTTGATTCGCCGCCATTCGTCCTGGTAGGTGGCGTTATGGCCCCGGAAATGGGGCATCACATAGCGCGCGAACATTTCGATCGAACGCCGGAGCCGCGCGGTGTCCGCCCACTCGTGGGTGGTCAGCATCAGCCCGCCGATGCCGCCGGTCTCGGCGTTCTTCTGTTCGATCCACGCGATCGCGTCGTCCGGCGTGCCGATCACGAAATCACGGTTTTCGGCGCAGGACCGCGCAGTGAACTCGCTGATCGGCTGGCCGGGATAGCTTTCATAAACGGCCTTCAAGCCGATGGACGAAAAATATTCGGCCTCGCGCATGATGCCTTCGGAGGCCTCTTCCCACGCCTGCTCACGGGTATCGGCGAGATAGAAACTGGTCGCGAGACGCCAGTTTTCGCGCCGGGGTGATTTGCCGTGGCGCGCCGCGGCGGCCTCCAGCCGGTTCCAATTGTCCACATGGGTGGTCGGCCGGTTCCTGCCCACGGTCGACCACAGATGCATGTCGAAGCGCGCGCAGAGGTCCAGCACCTCGTCGCTGCCCGAGGTCGAGGCGATGGCCAGCGGCAGGCGCGGCGTCTGGAAGGAACGAAGCTGCAGGCGCAAATTCCGGAACGACCAGAATTCGCCCTCGTGATCGAAGGGTTCTTCGGTCTCGAGCAGCTTGACGATCACCTCCACCGATTCCTTCATCATCGGATAAAGCCGCTCCTGCGGCAGGTTGAAGAGCTGCTTGTCGGTGACCAGGTTGGACGGCCCCACGCCGAGTATCGCCCGCCCTCCGGTCAGGTGATCGAGAAAGGCGATGCGCTCTGCCACGTGGAACGGGTGATGGAATGGCAGGTCGATAACCGAAGTGCCGAGGCTGATGCGCCGCGCCGTGGCGGCGGCCATGGAAAGCGCCATTTCCGGCGCCGGCATGGTCTCCCACCCGCCCGAATGATGCTCGCCGATGAAGAATTCATCGAAACCGAGTTCGTCGGCCAGATGGATGAACGAGATGTCCCGCTGGAAGGCCAAAGCCGGGTTTTCCGACGGATGATGCACCGGCATCATGAAAAACGAGAATTTCAAATTGTGTCCCTCCCCGAGAATTATCGCGGCCGCGTCCTGTAACGCCGCGCGGCCTTGGGGTTGTGATCGAACACCACTCTAGGGGCCCCGATCAGGCCTTGTCCAGCCGCCGCGAGCGGCGGAAGGCGCGAAATCGGCAAGCGTCGGAACATTTGACGAACATCGGCGTCAGGACCCGCGCGAAGTGTCGGGATATTTTACACTTCGCAAGGCCATTCCCCGGACACCCTCCTCTAACCCATTGGGATTACGCGATTTAGCAATGTTGGCACGTTTCTTGCATGGAAGTGGTCAGTACCGTCCGTTCGACGGGCTGAATTGAGGAAATTCACTCTGTCGGAGTGACGCTAAAGTAAGGGACCTAGAGGACCCTTAACCCAAAGATCGGAGGATCAAACAATGTTACGAGTAAAGACACTAATGGCAGCCGCCACCGTCGCGATCTTTGCGGCAGGCGCTGCACAGTCGGCGGTGCTCATCGACGACTTCAATGAGAGCAATCTTGGCAATCTGGAATTGCTTGTTAATCCCGGTACAGCAACCGACATGACTGCTGAGAGCCCGGGCGGCGTAATTCTGGGAACCGAACGCGACGCGAAGCTTGAATTCGTTGCCGGCGACAGCAACGCCTTCGCTCTGATCGATGCGTTCGATAACAACGTGTTCAAGCACGAGCAGGGCTCCGCGGTTAAAGCGGAAAGCTGGCTCATCTGGGACGGCGTGGACAACGATGCCGCCACCCTTGATCACACCGGTCTTGGCGGTATCGACCTTACCGAAGGCGGCGTTAACGACAAGATCGTTTTCAGCGTGTTATCCGTGAACGTGGATACCGCTGTTACCTTCAACCTGTACACCGATGCCTCGAACTGGGCCACGGCCACGCTTACGGTTCTCGATGGCGCTACGGGCATCAAAGCAATTCCGTTTCTTAGCTTCGGCGGCGGCGCAGGCACCCTGGATCTCACGGACATCGGCGCAATCGAAATGCATATTGATGGCTCGTCCACCTTTGACAACGACCTGACCATCGACTTCATCGAAGCAACCGTTCCCGAGCCGGCCACCCTCGCCGTCTTCGGCATGGGCCTTCTCGGCCTCGGCATTGCCCGGCGCAGGCGCTCCGCCTGATCCGACGGCATACCGCGAAACCTCCAAGACGGCGGTCCTTCGGGACCGCCGTTTTCGTTGCGTCGCCCCGATTCCACTTGATTAAGCCGTGCGCGCCTGAAAAATTAGGCGTCATAAACTGATCCGCACGAAACACGGACGGGCCACCGGCCAGAGGGAGACAGCAAGATGAGTGACGCTTCAGGGACACGCTGCGCCGCGATTGTCGGCCCCTATCTCAGCGGCAAGACAACAATGATGGAAAGTCTGCTGTTTGCCAGCGGCGGCATCCACCGCAAAGGCTCTGTAAAGGAAGGCAATTCGGTCGGCGATTCAGCGCCCGAAGCACGAAGCCGGGGGATGAGCATCGAGGTCTCGGCCGCCTCGACCGACTATCTCGGCGATAAATGGACCTTCCTTGACTGCCCGGGTTCGATCGAACTGTGGCAGGAAACGGTGAACGCGCTGATGGTCGCCGATATCGCAATCGTGGTATTCGAGCCATCTTCGGAACGCGCCCTGTCGCTGGTGCCGCTGTTCCGCCTGCTCGACGACAAAGGTATTCCATACGCGCTGTTCCTCAACAAGATGGACACCATCACCGAACCGGTTCTCAACGTCTATCAGGCGGCGCAGGAAGTCGCCGGGCGGCCGCTAGTGCTGCGCCAGATCCCGATCCGCGACGACGAGACCATTACCGGCTATGTCGATCTCGTGAATGGACGCGCCTACAAATACACATCGGGCGCGGCGTCCGAACGCATCGACATGCCGGACTCGGTGGCCGGCGAATTCGAGGAAGCGCGCACGGCGATGCTGGAGTCGCTTTCCGATTTCGACGACACGCTGCTCGAACAGCTCCTTGAAGACCAGATACCGCCGGCGGACGAGATATACGGATATCTCACCACCGGCGTGCGCGCCGGCAACATCGCGCCGGTGTTCATTGGCGCTTCCGAACATGAATTTGGCATGCGGCGGCTGCTGAAAGCGCTGCGCCACGAAGCGCCGAATGCGGAGGAGACCGCGGCGCGGCTGGGAATCGAGGCCGGAAGCGACGCCGTCGCCCAGGTGTTCAAGACCTACCACGCCCAGCACGCGGGCAAGCTGTCTCTCGCGCGCGTCTGGTCGGGGTCGGTAAGCGAGGGGATGACGCTCAACGGCAATCGTGTCGGCGGGCTGGCCTCGCTTATGGGGGGCCAGCAAAACAAGATCGCCAGCGCCGAGGCGGGCGACGTCGCCGCGCTGGGACGCATGGACGAAATCAAAACCGGCGATATCCTGACCGCTTCGGGCGATGCGCCGTCCGGTGCGTCGGCCTGGCCCGGATCGCTGACGCCGGTCTATGCGCTTGCCATCACGCCGGAAAATCGCAACGACGAGGTCAAGCTGACCGGCGCGCTGCAACGTCTCAACGAGGAAGACCCGTCCATTTCGTACGAACAGGTGGATGAAACCCACCAGCTTCTACTGTGGGGCCAGGGCGAGATTCACCTTCTGATCGCCATGGAGAAACTCAAGGGGCGCTATAACATCGCAACCAATTCCGTGCGGCCCAACGTTCCCTATAAGGAAACCATCCGCAAACCGGTATCCCAGCATGGCCGCTTCAAGCGCCAGACCGGCGGGCACGGCATGTTCGGCGATGTCCATGTCGATATCGCGCCCCGGCCGCGCGGCGGCGGTTTCGAGTTCTCCGACAAGATCGTCGGCGGATCGGTGCCAAAACAGTTCATCCCGGCGGTTGAGAACGGCGTGAAGGAGTTCGCGGTGGAAGGACCGCTGGGCTTCCCGGTGGTGGATTTCGCGGTGACCCTGACCGACGGGCAGTTTCACGCCGTCGATTCAAATGAGATGTCGTTCAAGCTCGCCGCCCGCGTCGCGATGACCGAAGGCATGCCGAAATGCAATCCGGTGCTGCTGGAACCCATCTCGAAGGTCGATATCGACGTGCCCACCGAATACACCAACAAGGTGCACGGATTGATCAGCGGCCGGCGCGGCCAGATACTCGGGTTCGAAGCCAAGGAGGGCTGGATCGGCTGGGACAGCGTTCAGGCCAACATGCCGACCTCGGAGATCCAGGATTTGATCATCGAGCTGCGCTCGTTGACCATGGGGATCGGCACCTATCGGGCCGAGTTCGACCATCTGCAGGAATTCACCGGCCGCGAGGCCGACCAGGTGGTCGATGCGCGAAAGGAAGCCGCGTCCGACTAGACGGCCTCGGCGATCGGCGGAATAAACTCGGGCCTGGATCGCGAAATGAAAACGGCGGTTCCGAAGAACCGCCGTTTCCTACCCGTTGATCAGTACGCTCGGAGGATCAAACCTAACTAACCGATCGAAAGTGGCTCAGGCAGCGCGCCTGCGCCGGGCATAACCGAGGCCGAGGAGGCCCATGCCGAACAACGCCAGCGAGGCGGGCTCGGGAACGGTTGCTTCGATGAAATCGATGGTCAGGTCGTTGTCTTCCGTCGTCGAACCATCAATATGCATTTCGATTGCGCCGATGTCTGTGAGATCCAAGGTGCCTGCGCCGCCGCCGAAGCTAAGAAACGGAATTGCTTTAACGCCCGCGGCGCCATCAAGAACCGTAAGCGTGGCCGTGGCCCAGTTCGAGGCATCGGTGTACAGGTTGAAAGTAACATCGGTATCCACGTTTACGGATATGACACTGAAGGCGATCTTGTCGTTAACGCCGCCTTGAGTAAGGTCGATACCGCCAAGACCGGTGTGATCAAGGGTGGCGGCATCGTTGTCCACGCCGTCCCAGATGAGCCAGCTTTCCGCTTTAACCGCGGAGCCCTGCTCGTGCTTGAACACGTTGTTATCGAACGCATCGATCAGAGCGAAGGCGTTGCTGTCGCCGGCAACGAATTCAAGCTTCGCGTCGCGTTCGGTTCCCAGAATTACGCCGCCCGGGCTTTCAGAAATCATGTCGGTTGCTGTACCGGGATTAACAAGTAGTTCCAGATTTCCAAGAGTGCTTTCGTTGAAATCGTCGATGAGCACCGCCGACTGCGCAGCGCTCGCCGCGAAAATCGCGACGCTGGCGGCTGCCATCAGGGTTTTTACTCGTAACATTACTCTCTCCTTTTAACGTTGATTCTTGTGTCGTTTCGGTCTTTGGGCCGGCATTCCGACGGGATGAATTTCGTAATCCGGCCACCGAAACGACGGTATCGATGTTAACCAGGCAAGAATCGTGCCAACTTCCGGAAATGGTTAACTTTCAATACGTTAACCATGGCGCTTTTGGGTGCGCGGCCGGATTGTGTAAAGAAAACCGACACTTTCGGCCGGAATCCTTGGGATTTCTGTAAAATTATCCGACACCGGAATTTTGGGACACCATGACCAGCGGCGAGCGGGTCGCAAGCGCTCCGGTATAATGGTGTCCCCAAAATTTAGCGGTCGCGGGCCATGTCCATCAGGGGTTTCTGCTGACCGCCGTCGATCTCGATCATGGTGCCGTTGACGAAATGGGCGAGGTCGGAGGCGAGATAGGCGACCAGGTTGGCCACCTCGTCGACCTCGGCGATACGGCCGAGCGGGATCGAGCGCGGCGCGAGCTTGTCGGCCTCGTCCACCGAGATGCTCATGTCCCGCGCCATGGCGCGCACCAGCCCGTCCCAGCGCTCGGTGCGCACCGGCCCCGGGTTCACCGCCACGAAACTGATATTGTCCTTGCCGTAGCGCCCGGCCATGGACATGGTGAAATTCTGGCCCGCCGCGTTGGCGGCGCCGGGCGCGATCTCCCAATAGGAATGCTTGATCCCGTCATTGCCGATCAGATTGACCACGCGGCCATGTCCCTGGCGCTGCATATGCGGCAGGGCGGCGCGGGTACAGCGCACATACCCCATGAATTTCAAGCCGATGGCGACATCCCATTCCTCGTCGCTCAAGGTCTCGATAACGCCGCCGGGCGCCGAGCCGGCGTTGTTGACCAGGATATCGACCCGCCCGAAATGCCCGACCGCCTGTTCGACGAAGGCGTCGGCGTCGCGGGTCGTCATGAGATCGGCGGCGATGGGCAGCACCTCGTTGCCGGTGGCGCCGGAAATCTCGTCGGCCGCGGCGCGCAGCTCATCCATGGTGCGCGAGCACATGGCGATCTTGCAGCCTTCTTGCGACAGCACCCGGGCGATTCCCTTGCCGATGCCCTTGCTGCCGCCGGTGACCAGGGCGACCTTGCCCGCCAAATTCAGATCCATGAACCTTCCTCCCCTTCGCGCGTTGCGTCCAAAGCG
>CAZPMO010000022.1:0-40203 GCA_964587515.1 uncultured Rhodospirillaceae bacterium
TTTAGGGTCCGCTCTAGCACGAACTGGTCTTCCCCTGAATCAGTGGACACCTGGAATTCGCGCGACGAGCGCGAGGAGGTCTCAGGCGCGACGGTGCGAATCCAGACCGCAAGAGACATAACGCACGGTGCGCGGATCAGCGGTATCCGGGCGGGGGCCGATATATCGGATCGTCTTGAGCGGAGCGCTCCACTCGCCCACCTGGGTAGTATGGGGTCGCCATCCTGACTATAATTTGCCATCCGCCTGAAGCAATTTACCTGGCCATAGCATGGCGACATACGACGAGGGCGCTCTGCGCTCCCTCATTAAGAGTGATCGTGTGCATCGGGATTTTTATCTCGACCCGGATATATTTGAGATCGAGATAGAGCGCATTTTCAAGCGCTCATGGCTGTGCATCGGGCATGAAAGTCAGGTGCCTGAACCCTTCGATTTCATCACCACCGCCCTCGTCGGGCAACCTGTCATCATGAGCCGCGACCGCGCAGGCAAAGTGCATGTGATGTTCAATCGCTGCACCCACCGGGGTGCGCAAATCTGCACCCGGCCCAGCGGCAACGCCGGTCGGTTCGAATGTCCGTATCACGGTTGGGTATACCATGCCGACGGTACCCATGCCGGCGCGCCTTATCCCCGTCGTTACGCCCCCGGATTCATCGAGGAAGGGAAATTCGATTTAGCCAAACCGCGGATGGCATCCTATCGCGGCTTCGTCTTTGCGAACCTGAGCGAAGACGGGCCGGACCTGGAAGAATTCCTGGGACCCATGCTTGGACATATTGACCACATGGTCGACCGCGCGCCGGATGGCGAAGTGGAAGCCTGTGCCGGGATGTTCCGCTACCGCTTTGGCGCCAACTGGAAGATCCAGTTAGAAAACCAGAATGATCTCTACCACCCGATGTTCACGCATGCTTCGACCACGGGCGAGGACGGGACACAGTTCCGGCGTCAGGGCGCCGAGGGGGACGAGGCCGGCAAGGTCAAGCTTTTGAAAGAGCATGCGTCGCTCAACGAGCAGTGGGAGGACCAGCTGATTGCTGGCCATCGCTATGGCCACAACTACATGCAAAGCTTCCCCGTTGATAAGGGCAATAGCGGCCCCGTCTATGAGCGTTACAAGGCGGCGATGGAAAAACGTTACGGCGACCGTGCGGAAGAGGCCATGACGGTCAAGTACCACAACAGCATCTTCTACCCGCAATGGTCGCTCCAGTATCTGACCCAGCATATCCGGATCATGAATCCGATCTCGGTCGACTGCACCGAGAACATCATTATCCCGCTCAAGCTCAAGGGTGCGCCGGAAGAGATGTGGAAAGCCGTGCTGGGGTCCAACAATAATTCGCATTCGCCGGCGGGTATGGTGATGACAGACGACATGGAAGCCTGGATCCGCTGTCAGGATGGAATGCGGACGCAGGGGACCGACTGGATTATCTTCGCCCGCGCTCTCGGCGAGGAAAATATCGACAACGAGGGATCGTTCGAGGGGCTTGGTACGTCGGAAGCGAATGCCCGTCACCAGCACAAGGCCTGGCTCCACTTTATGTGCGGGGAAGCCTGACCTGCTCATGTTGCAGAAAGTCGAACAGTTTCTGTACCGCGAGGCACGCTTGCTCGACGAGCGCCGGTTCGAAGAATGGATGGAGCTATTCGCCGAGGACGGGTATTACTGGGTTCCGGCGGCCCCGGATCAGGATGATCCGTATCAGGCGGTGTCGATCTTTTTGGACGACCGAGACCTGATGAAGACGCGCATCGAGCGACTTGGTCATTCCATGATCCACTCCCAGGAGCCGCACAGCCGCACATGCCATTATGTTTCCAATGTCGAGGTCGACGAAGCGTACGGGGAGGTGAACGAGATCCTCGCGTACTCCACCCAAATGATGCTGGAGTTCCGCCTCGACAAGCAGACGAGCTACGGTGGCCGTTGCCGACATCTGTTGCGCAAAACGGATGGGAACTTAGAGATCGCCTGGAAACGGGTTGATCTCGTCAATTGCGACGGCATCTTCGAAACATTGTCTATCCCTTTTTAGGAAGTCTGCGTGACAACTGCCCGGGGGACAGCTGCCATCGGTTGAGGATCAACCGCGCCTCTACACAATCAAGTCTCTGATTCCCGCTATGCTCGGGACTCGGAATTTCGCAGAGAATCGACCAATGTCGGCTTATGGCAAAGAAACAGAAGTTCCGAGGAAGCGGATCCATGACTGCTTCACTCCCGATAACGGACATGAGAAAATCAATGGGCCATGGCGAGACCACCTATTTGACCGCCACGGTCGAAGAGATATGAAAGAGGAACGATGAAACTTGGTGTCGCGCTCGGCTATTCCGGCGCTAGCTTCTCCATAGACGGCGACCTGATCCGCGAGATCGAGTCGCTTGGTTACGACTCCATCTGGACATCGGAGGCCTACGGTTCCGACGCCGTATCACCGGCCGCCTGGATATTGGCGCTAACCACGCGCGTCACGGTCGGCACCGCAATCATCCAGATGCCGTCGCGCACCCCCACCATGGCGGCGATGACCGCCAACACGTTGCAGGCGCTTTCCGGCGGCCGGTTCGTCCTCGGCATCGGCCCGTCCGGGCCGCAGGTGGTCGAAGGATGGTACGGCGTTCCCTATGGTCGGCCGATGACGCGGGTGCGCGAATATATCGACGTCGTTCGTCAGGTCCTGTCGCGCGAGACGCCGCTGATGCATGATGGGTTCCACTATCAAATCCCGTATACCGGCGACGGGGCGACCGGGCTTGGAAAACCCCTCAAGAGCATCCTCCACGCCAGTCACGATCTGAAGATCTTCACCGGCACATTCACGCCGGCTGGCATCAGGACCGCCGCTGAGATCGCCGACGGATTCTTCCCGCTGTTCATGAACCCCGAGCGGTTCGACCTGTTCGGGCCCTTCATCAAGGAAGGTTTCGCCAAGGCTGCGCCAAGCAAGAACCGCGACGCGTTCGAAATCCTTCCCTTCGTTCCCGTGAACCTGGGGGACGATCTCGACGCCTGCCGCCTGCCCATCAAACGGAGTCTTGCGCTCTATGTCGGCGGCATGGGCGCGCGCGGCAGAAACTTTTACAACGATTACGCCCGGCGTTTGGGCTACGAAGACGAAGCGATCCGGATCCAGGACTTGTTCCTCGACGGCAAGCATGCCGAGGCGGTCGCCGCCGTACCGGACGCCATGGTCGACGACATCGCGCTGGTCGGCTCGCGCGAGCGCATCGCCGACCGCCTCGGCGCCTGGAAGGAGGCCGCGGCCAACGGCCACGTGACAACGCTGCTCGCCGAACAGGCAAGCCCGGATGCCCTCCGCTTCCTCGCCCAAGAGTTGCTGTAAGGCGGCTGCGCGGTACGAAGAAGGAATCCCTTGGATTTAACGGGCGATATTACTCAACCCCTTGGATCCGCTACATTATCGCTATGTCACCGTTCTTGCGTTAGTTCATCCTGGCGCTGAAAATTTCGAGTACGCGGTTGACTGTTCGAAAGAGGCGATCCGTCGAATGTTGGCACAAACTGACCTGACGCCTTTTAAAATATACCGCCGCTTTAGGTCCAGGTTCAGACATTGGGGTGTCGGCTTTTGTTTCCCTCCTTCGCCGGCAACAGCGGTGAATTAATGTTCGATGCTCGCCTTGCGCTATCAACATATTAATCTTCAAACACAGACACTACCGAGGGCTGACGACCGGGCCGTTTAGGGCGTAAACTGAGATATGGCGGAACCATCAAATTTCGCGGTTCTCAGATCGCCGTGCCGGGTATGGGCGGTGGCCTCGGCGCATGGCGACCAGGAACGGCTTCAGAAATTGCACCGGCGGCTGGGCGAAAGTCTGGCTCCGGGCGACCGATTGGCCTATCTCGGCAATATGCTGGGACGCGGCGCGCGGGTGCGCGAGACGATCGACGAGCTGCTGCTGTTCAGACGCAACTTCATGGCCCGGCCCGGCAACGACGCGCCCGATGTGGCGATGCTGCGCGGTGCCCAGGAAGAGATGTTCCACAAGCTGTTCGAACTGCAATTCTCGGTCAATCCGGCGGAAGTGCTCGAATGGATGCTCGATCACGGCGTCGGCGCCTCCATCGAAGCCTATGGCCGCGACGCCGGCGACGGGTTGACGGCGGCGCGCCAGGGGACGGTGGCGCTGGGCCGTTGGACATCGGCGCTGCGCGACGCGGTGCGCACGACGCCGGGCCACCGCGATTTCCTGAGCGCGGTGCGCCAGGCCGCCTATACCGACGACGGCGCGCTGGTGTTCGTCAATGCCGGCATCGACCCGGCCCGGCCGCTGGACGCGCAGGGCGATACGCTATGGTGGGGCGGGCGCGGCTTCGACGAGGTCGAGGAGCCCTATTTCGGTTGCCGGCTGGTGGTGCGCGGCTTCGACCCGGACCATCGCGGCGTCTCTGTTACGGATTACACCGCGAGCCTCGACGCCGGCTGCGGCTTCGGCGGCTCGCTGATCGCCGCCTGCGTGACCGCCAGCGACGGGATCGTCGAGGTGATCGAGGGCTAGAAAGAACCCCCTACCAGAGCTTCTCGCTGGCGATCTTCGCCCCTTCCGTCATGGCCTTGAACTTGGTCCAGATGACGGTTGGGTGGACCTCGGTGTGATAGCAGGCCTGGGATGAGAAACCGCAATCCGCGCCGGCGATCACGTTCTCGCGCCCGACCAGCTTGGCGAACCGCACCAGCCGTTCGGCGATCAGCTCGGGATGCTCGACAATATTGCTGGCATGGGTGATCACGCCGGGAATCAGCGCCTTGCCGTCGGGTAGCTTCACCGTTTCCCATAAATGATATTCGTGCTCGTGGCGGCTGTTGGCGTTCTCGAAGGAATAGGCGCCGGCGTTGATCTTCAGCATGTGCCCTGCGATATCGCCCATCGGGGCTTCATAGACGCGCGGGCCTTCGTTGATGCCGTAACAGGTGTGGAAGCGGATTTTCTCTTCCGGGATACCGCGCAGGGCGTGGTTGATGGCCTCCACATACATGTCGGCGCGCTTGCTGCGCTGGACTTGGTCGAGCTTGGGGTCGGCGAAGATATCGGACAGGAACGGATCGTCGATCTGCAGCAGCAGCCCGGCCTCGACGATGGCGAGATATTCGGTGCGCATGGCCTCGCCTACCGCGTGAAAATATTCCTCTTCGGTGGGGTAGTACTCGTTATAGCCGACGCCGCTGGGCGCGGTGGCCGGGATGAAGGCTTCCTCGCAGTCGACGCCTTCGAGCGCTGATTTCAGGTTTTCGATATCCCTTTTGACCGCGTCCTCGCCCACATAGCTGACCGGGCCGACGCAGAAGGACGGGATCATGGGGACGACGGCGCCGCCGAGCATGGCGCGCGCGAAATACTCCTCGTAATATTCCGGGAACGCCTTCATCTCGGACTCGAACAGATTGTGTTTTTCGTCGGGTCTAGGCTCGAAACCGGTCAACCGTTCATCGACGTAGCAGAAGAAACCGGCCTTGGAGACCTCGCCGTCGGTCACAACGTCGATTCCGGTCTCCGCCTGTTGGCGTACGATCTCGGCGACCGCGTCGTGGACGCGCCCCTGATAGGCGGTCTCGTCGACACCCTCATCTCCCAGCCTGGCCGCCATTAGATCGAGCAGATCGGCCGGCCTGGGCAGGCTGCCCGCATGCGTCGTAAGAATTCGATTCTGGCTGTTTTTCATAATTCCCTCCCTTGTTTTGTCGGTTTGCTCAGTCCTCGAAATCCTCCCGGGTCAGGATCGCGGTGAGCTTGAGGCCGTTATCCTTGAGTTCCGCCTCGGCCCCTTCGAGCCGGTCGACGACGGTGATCACGCGGTCGACGGTGCAGCCCGCCTCGCGCACGGCCTTGACCGCGCGCAAAGATGAGCCGCCCGTGGTGGTCACGTCTTCCAGCACCACCGCCGTGCCGCCTTCCACCAGATTGCCGTCGATCAGCCGTTCGGCGCCGCGTTCCTTCTGCTCCTTGCGCACGTAGAAGCCCTGAATCGGGCGGCCACGTTCGGCCGAGCGTTGCGCCACCGCGACCACCAGCGGGATCGCGCCATAGGCCAGTCCGCCGACGCAGTCGATCTTCTCCCCTTCCAGCGAATCCAGGATCAGATCGGCGATCAGGCCGGCGCCGTCGGGGTCCAGCATGGTCGGTTTCATATCGAAATAGTAGGCGCTGATCACCCCCGACGCGAGTTTGAAGTCGCCGCCCCGGCTCAGCGACTTGCGGGCGATGATGTCGCGAAGCCGCGCCTTGCGGTCGTCCCCGCTCACGCGGCCTTGCCCGCCTGGATCGCCCGCCACACGCGCTGAGGCGTCGCCGGCATGTCGATATCCGAAACGCCGTACGGCGAAAGCGCATCGAGAATGGCGTGGATGGTCACCGGAATTGACGGCACGGTGCCCGATTCGCCGGCGCCCTTTACGCCCAGCGGGTTGGTCGGGCACGGAATCTCGACGTCGTCGAGCGTGAAGGACGGCATGTCGTCGGCCCTGGGCATGCAGTAATCCATGAACGTGCCGGACTGGAGCTGCCCCGAATCCGGATCGAAAATCACGTCCTCGCACAGCGCCTGACCCAGCCCCTGGGCGATGCCGCCGTGAATCTGGCCTTCGAACAGCAGCGGGTTGACGATCACGCCGGAATCGTCGACCCCGGTATAGCGGACCAGATCGACCTTGCCGGTCTCGGGGTCCACCTCGACCTCGCAGACATGGCAGCCGTTGGGAAAGTTGCCGAAACTCGTCGGCGTGAAGACGCCGGTGGCCTCGAGCCCGATGCCGAATTCGGCGGGCCAACCCATCGGCATGAACGACATCTTGGCGAGATCGACGAGGCCGATGGCCTTGTCGGTGCCCGCGACGGTGAACGTCCCGTCGGCGAACTCGATGTCGGTATCGGCCGCCTCCAGCACGTGGGCGGCCATGCGCCGCGCCTTGTCGATGACCTGATCGGCGGCGTCCTTGAGCGCCGAGCCGCCGATGGTCGCCGACCGCGAGCCGTAAGTGCCGCGGCCGTAGGGCACCGCGTCGGTGTCGCCCTGGACCAGGCGTATGCTGTCGAACGGCACGCCGAGCCATTCGGTGACCATCTGGGCGTACATGGTCTCGTGCCCCTGGCCGTGATTGTGGGTGCCGGCGACGATGCTGACGCCGCCGCCCTCGTCGAAATGGAGCGCCATGCGGTCGTTGAACGGTGCGCCGACCTCGATGAAATAGGTCATGCCGAGACCGCGCAACTTCCCCGCCGCTTCGCTCTCGGCCTTGCGCGCGGCGAATCCATCGTAATCGGAGAGAGACAGCGAGACGTCGGTCAGCCGGTCGAAATCACCCGAATCGTACACCGACATGACCTTGGTCTCGAACGGCATGGCGGAGGCGGGGATATAGTTCCGCCGGCGGATGTCCACCGGATCGATCCCCGTCTCGCGCGCCGCCGCATCGACCAGACGT
This sequence comes from uncultured Rhodospirillaceae bacterium, assembly GCA_964587515.1. Classification (GTDB taxonomy): domain Bacteria; phylum Pseudomonadota; class Alphaproteobacteria; order MPNO01; family MPNO01; genus CAZPMO01. The sequence continues at coordinate 7,461 of CAZPMO010000022.1, forward strand.
TCGATCACATAGACCGCCTCCGGCCGGCCGGCGCCGCGATAGGGTCCGATGAAGGGCGTGTGGGTGAACACCGCGTTGACCGCGATATCGACGGCGCCGAAATCGTAGACCCCGACATAGAGCGTCGAGCCGAGCCCGACCGGGACCGGCGCGGCCTCGCCGAGATAGGCGCCCACGGCATGGTTGGTCCTGATCCGCAGCGCCAGGAACTTGCCGTCGGCATCCATCGCCAGCTCGGCCTCGGTCATGGCGTCGCGGGCATGGGAATCGCTGACCAGGCTTTCGGCGCGGCTCGCCGTCCACTTGACCGGTCGCTTCAGCCGCCGCGCCGCCAGGAAACAGCACGCGTCCTCCGGGAACAAATTGTTCTTCATGCCGAACCCGCCGCCCACATCGGGGCTGATCACCCGGAAATTTCGTTCCTGGCGGCCGAATACCTTGGAGAAATGGGTGCGTTGGGCATGCGGCGACTGGTTCTCGGTATAGATGGTCGCGTGATCGGTCGCCGCGACATAGGCGACATTTGTCGCGCGCGGCTCCATCGCGTTGGCCGAGACACGGTTGTTCTTGATGGTCATCCGCGTGACGTGGGCGGCGTTCGCGAACGCAGCATCGGTGGCCCCGCCATCGCCGTGCCGCACGGTAAACCAGATATTATCGGCGGCGTCGTCCCAGACCGATGGCGTGTTCTCGGCGGTCGCATCCGCAGGCGACGTATTGGCCGGCAGCACATCGTATTGGACTTCTATCAGCTCCGCCGCGTCCATCGCCTGATCGAGCGTCTCGGCGACGACGAAGGCGACCGGGTCGCCCACATGGCGCACGCGGTCGCGCGCAAGGATGGGGTGCAAAGGGCTTGCGTTGGGCGGCGGCGCGCCGAACGCCATCGGTGGAATAAAGCCGGGAATACCGGCGACGCCTTCCGCCTCCACGTCGGCGCCGGTCAGCACCAGGATCACGCCGGGCGCCGCCTGGGCAGCGGCTGTGTCGACCGAATTCACGGCTGCATGGGCGTGCGGCGAGCGCAGCACACAACCATATGTCTGGCCCGGCAGGGTGATGTCGTCGACATAATTCCCTTCGCCCTTGAGAAAACGCGGGTCCTCGGTGCGCGGCACCGGTTGTCCCATTCCGAATTTCATGCTCAGCCTCCCGTTCCCTGTCGTTGGATAATCTTGCGCCCGAGGGCGTGCGAGTAAAGCGGAAATCGGCCACACCACCCGATTGGCGCGAATCGTATTGGGCGATTATACTCCGGCTCATGGCCGACCAACCGCAACCCATGGCTGCTCCACCGCAAAAGGCGAAGCTCGGCGCGATCAGCTTCGGGCTCGCGATCGGCGTGACGGCGGCGATTTTCGCCTTCGTGCTCGGCCTCGCGGCCGGAATGCTCGGCTGGGGCGAGATCGTGGTCGGCATCCTGTCGCATCTGTTCATCGGCTACCAGCCGACCTTCGTGGGCAGCATCGCGGGCGCGGTCTGGGCCTTCGTCAATGGCTTCATCGGCGGCGTACTGGTAGCGACCTTCTACAATCTGTTCCTGACGACGCGACATTAGGTGCTGATCCACTGACGTGGAATCGCGCCGGCCCGCTCCCCCACCCGGCCACCCACGGGATCATCGCATTGGGTGGCCGGGTGGGGGAGCGGGCCGGTCCGCAAAAAACGAACGGCGTTAGTTTGACTCCAACGGGTCGTTTCCGATAGGCAGGTCGGAACAGGACGAGCCCGGGAGGCGAACGACCGATCATGCGCGACCAGTCCCTGCGCGGCCATATCGCGAACCTCGAACAGCAAGGCGAGATGATTCGCATTACGGACGAGGTCGACCCGCACGAGAACCTCACCGCCGTCGGCTGGAAAGCCTTCGACCGGCTCCAGAAATCGACGCTGTTCACAAATCTCAAGGGCTTTCCCGGCTGGCAGGTGTGCAACCAGATCGTCGCCGACCGCAAGAAATGGGCGATCTCGTTGGGCGTGGATGAGAACGCGCTGATCCCGACCCTGGTCGAGCGCATCAAGCGCCAGGTCGCGCCGGTGATGGTCGATCACGCGGCGGCGCCGGTGAAGGAAGTGGTGCTGATCGGCGACGAGGCGGACCTGACGAAGCTGCCCGCCATGTGGACCTCCGAGCACGATCCCTCGCCCTATATCGCGTCCGGCATGGCGGTGATCAAGGATCCCGAGACCGGCATCCGCAACGTCTCGATCCACCGCCAGCAAATTCAGGGTCCGCGCCAGACCGGCTTTCTCATTTGTCCCCGTCACGCGCTGCGCATCTATCAGATGTATCAGAAGCGCAACGAGCCCATGCCGGTGGCGATGGTGATCGGCGCCCATCCGGCGCTCTACTATGCCTCGGCGTTCACCTCGTCCTACGGGCTGGATGAGCTCGAGGTCGCCGGCTCGCTGCTCGACGATCCGATCCGGCTGGTGAAGTGCGAGACCATCGACATCGAGGTACCGGCCGACGCCGAGCTGGTGATCGAGGGCGAGGTGCTGCCCGAGGGCATGACGTCGGAAGGCCCGTTCGGCGAGGCCAGCGGCACCTACGCCATGGAAGGCTCGACCGAAATTTTCCGGGTCAAGGCCATCACCCACCGCAAGGACCCGGTATTCTACGGCATGCAGTGCGGCGCGCCGCTGACCGACACCCAGTCGATCACGGGGACCTGTATCGAGACCGTGGTAACCGATCATCTGCGCAATGTGGAGGGCGGAATTGACCTGCTGGACGTGCGCTCCCTCGGCATCGCCGGGTTGATGGCGCTGGTGATCAAGTTGCGCCCGCGCGTCGAGGGCCAGGCCAAGACCGCGCTGATGGCGGCGCTGTCCAGCCCCTATCTGCATCCCAAGCTGGCCATCGCGGTGGACGACGACATCGACGCCGCCGACATGCGCCAGGTGTTCTGGTCGCTGACCACGCGGGTTCACGCCGAGCGCGACGTGGTCGTCATCCCGCAGACCCGCATCTGGTCGCTCGACAACGTCTCCGACATCGTGCCGGGGATGAGCCCCATGTACCGCATCGGCGGCAAGACCATCATCGACGCGACGCGGCCGGCGGTGACCCAGACCGAGGACCGCGCCCGCCTCCAGCGCGCCATGCCGCTGAATTACGACCAGGTCGACCTCGCGGATTTCCTGCCCTAGGAGACGGAACGATCGACGACGGCACCAAACGGGGGATTCCTTCCAATCCCGAGGAAAGCGTCGGGTTCCTGGTGCGCGACACCCATTTGATGTTCGCGCGGGCGCTGCGCGCCCGGCTTCAGCCCCATAAGGTCACGCCGGGGCAATGGTTCTTCCTGCGCGCGCTGTGGCAGGAGGAAGGGCTGAGCCAGCGCGAGCTGTCCAGGCGCGTCGGCACCACCGAGCCGACCACGGTCAGCGCGCTGCGGCTGCTGGAGCGCAACGGGCTGATCCGGCGCGAGCGCAACGCCCGCGACCGGCGCACCATCAACATTTTCCTGACCGACGCCGCGAAACGGCTGAAGGACGATCTGCTGCCCTACGCGCTGGAGGTCAACGAGGTCGCCACCGCCGGGCTGAGCGCAGAGGAAATGACCCAGCTCCACGACATCCTCACCAAACTCCGCGACAACCTCGCCGCGGAAGGGGAGTGAGGGCTCACCCCCCAAACCCGTATAGCGCGATCGGGTTATCCACCAGAATCCGATTGCGCCTTGCCTCGTCGGGGACGTAGGCGGCGAGGAGGTTCAGCAGGTCGCCGTCGTTGGCCATGACCGGCTTGCGGTAAAGCACGTGCGGCCAGTCGGTGCCCCAGACGGCGCGGTCGGGGGCGGCCTCGGCCAGCGCGCGGCCCAGCGGCGTCACGTCCGAATAGTCCGGCGGGCCTTCGGTGGAGACGCGGTCGCCGTTCGAGAGCTTGATCCACCAATTGTCCTGTTTCAGCAAATCGAGCAGCCGGTCGAAGGCGCGCTTGTCGGTCTCGTCATTGAGGTCGAGATGGCCCATGTGATCGACCAGCACCGGAATCCGCACCTCGCGGAACAGCGCTTCGTGGGCCAGCAAATCCTCGCCCAGCACATGAATCACCACGTGCCAGCCGCGCTGGCCTGCGCGCGCCACCGTGCTGCGGAACAGGTCCGGATCGGGCGTCATATGAAGAAAACTCGCGAAATTGCAGCGCACCCCGCGCACGCCGGCCTCGTGCATCTCATCAAGCTCGGCGTCGGTTGTTGCATCGTCGATCACCGCGATGCCGCGATAGTTCGCCGGGTTCGTCCGCAACCCGTCGATCATGCAGCGATTGTCGGCGCCGTAGACCGTGGGCGATACCAGTACGCAGCGCTCGATGCCCAGCGCGGCGTGCAGATCACGGACCTCGGGCAGGCCCACCGGATGCGGCTCATAGACCCGGTCCGGCTTCAGCGGATAGCGGTCGACGGGCCCGTAAATGTGGATCTGCGTGTCGCAGGCCCCGGGAGGGGCGGAAAACCAGGGTTTTTTGGTCTCCGGGTCGGGGGCGGGATAGGTTTCCATCATCGAATTCCTTTGACATTTGATACTTGAAATTGCTATGATATCTAAGTAATTTGATTGCCGTGGCGGTTGGGGGGGAATACACGTTAGGCTCATCCACCCGCAATCTCGATAGGGACGCGACGCAGGGGCGGCTCCCCGAATCCGGCTAACCGAAGCCGATATTACCGCGCCGGTCAATCTCGGCTTCGCCGCGCCGCGACACCAGGCCGCGGCATAATGGAGGACAGGAAATGACCAACACGACCCCGAGACGGGCAGTCTTCGAGGACCGCACGGGCTACAAGCACCCGGAACTGGAGTTGTGGGACCCGGTGCTGATATCGAAATCGGATTTCGCCACCGAAATCGAGCGTCTCGCCGCGCAGCCGAGACCCGAGAACGGGCGGCGGCATTCGCTGTTGGTGCATCCCGATTCGTACCGGCTTGGAGTCGGACCGGGGCTCGCGCCGACGGTGCGCGTCACGCTGGAAGTGCTGAATCCCGGCGAGCAGACGGCGCCCTTCCGCCACAACGCGACGCAAGTGAATTTCTGCATCCAGGGCGCCGGTCATTCGATCGTCGACGGCAAGCGCATCGAGTTCGAGCAGTACGACGTGTGGAATTTCCCGTCCATGTCGACCTATTGGCACGTCAACGACACCAATGACATCCAAGTGCGGCTCAGCTATTCCAACGCTTCGCTGCTGGAGAAGATGAACATCTATATCGTCGACGAGGAGCCGCCGCCGGTGCTGGAAGCGGTCGGGCTGGATTCCGACGACAACGGCGCTGAGGTCATGGAGGACCCCTCCGATTTCAGCCCTTACGGCACCTTCCAGATCACCGATGACGGCGCCTGGCTGATGCCCTACGAAAAGCTGATCAACCCGGAACCGGTGGAATCCAAGGCGCTGCACTGGCCGTGGAAGAAGGTCAAGGCGGAGCTCGACAAGCTGTCGGCGCTGGGCCAGGACTATAAGGGCCGCCGGCTTTATTTGCTGTTCAATCCCATGACCGGCCGGTTCAACGGCATCACGCCGAGCTTCTTCGCGACCATCACCATCCGCCCGCCCAACATCGTCGACCGGCCGCATCGCCATACGTCGGCGGCCATGAACTACTATTTCGGCGGCACCGGGCGATCCACGGTCGAGGGCAAGGTCTATGAATGGGAAGCCGGCGACATGATGCTGTCGGCGCCCGGCTGGGGCGTCCACAACCACGCCTCCTACGATGAGCCGGTCTACGAACTCACCGTCCAGGACCAGCCGCTGAACCTGTTCCTCGAATCACTGCTGTGGCAGGAAGATTTGAAGAAACCCTGGCAGGTGCTGGGCACCCATGCGGGCTTCGAGACCAACAAGGAAAAGGCGGCCGCCGCCGGCGAGTAGCGGCTTCCGCGAAATCCGCCGCCGGGCTTGACCCGGCGGTCTGAATGCGGTTTTTGAAAGATGCCCGGCTTTACAGGCCGGGCATCTCTCGTATGACAGCCAGGGACGCACCGAAGATGATGAAACTGCCGAAGGATTTTCTGAAGGGATCGATTCCGCCGCTGATCACGCCGTTCCGGCGCGGCAAGGTGGATTACGACGCCTATGCCGGGCTGGTCGAGTTCCAGGTCAAGAACGGCTCCCATGGCATTCTGGTCAACGGCACTACTTCGGAGCCCTCGACACTGACCGTCGAGGAACGCAACCGCACCGTCGACGTCGCCATGGAGGCGGCCGCCGGCAAGGTGCCGATCGTGGCCGCGACCGGTTCGCAGTCCTTCGCCGAGACGGAAGTGCTGACGGCGCACGCCGACAAGGCGGGCGTCGATGCGCTGCTGATCGTCACGCCTTATTACATCCGTCCGCCGCAGCGCGGGCTGGTGAAGTATTACGTGGAGATGGGCAAGAAAACCAAGCTGCCGTGGATGATCTATCATATCCCGGGCCGGGCGGCGACGTCGGTCACGCTGGATACGCTGACCCAGATTTCAAAACAGTCGCCGAATTTCGTCGGCATGAAGCACGCGGTCGATGATCTCGGCTTCGTCAGCACGTGCCTCGACCGATTCGGCATGGATTTCCGCATCTTCGTCGGGCTCGAGGATCTCAGCTATCCGATGATGGCGGTCGGCGCCTGCGGGCTGATGAACGCGGTCGGCAATCTCCAGCCCAAGAAGCTCGCGCGCATGTGCGAGGAAATCTGGAAGGGCAACCTCGCCCGCGCCCAGAAGCTTCATTACGAGCTGTTCGAGATCAACCAGGCGGTGTTCTACGACACCAACCCGATCCCGATGAAATACATGATGAAGCGCCTCGGCATCATGCCCAAGAACGAGCACCGTCTGCCGATGATGCCGGCCACCAAGGACCTCGAAAAACGACTCGACGGCGTGTTGAAGCGAGCCGGACTGCTGGGCGGTCCCAAGGAGATCAAGCGCGCCGCCTAGTCGGGACAGGTCGTTTCAGCGCCAGAGCGACTTGAACCAGAACCAGATTCTGACCATCGAGTGTCGCTTGCGGATGAAGACGGTCGGGCGCACGCCGGGCGGCAGCGGCCCCCAGGGATCTTCCTCGGGTTCGGCCGCCGGGTTGATGTGGGTGAAATAGAGCCGAAATTCGCCATCATCGTCGATCGCGTAATAGGCGATGCGGTATACGGTCTGGTCCTTTCCGCAGATCTCACGCGCGTCTTCTTCCGCGTCCGTGCGCGAATGAATCTCCCGGCTGATCTCGAGTTTGCCGTCCTCGAGCCGCTGGCCGTGTTTACAGATATATATCTCGGTGACGTCAGGCATGCGTGTCCAGCCGGCGAATCCTGTGCGGAATTACCCTCATAACATAGTCATGGCGGATACGTGGTTGAGAAAGCGTTAAAACGTTATAATTCAATGGCTTTCGGGGCCGTTATCTGGCCGCCATCGCCGCCGTGGCGAGTTCGCGCGCAAGGCCGGGATCGACCGCCTCGGCCAGTTCCCGATATCGCGCCGACAGAAGCATCGCGGGGCTGTCCGGACCCGTGGCGCAGGCATCGCACATATTGATGCTGGTGAACGGCGCCGGGCGCACCGCCATCGCCGCTTCCAGGGCTTCGCGCTCCGCCCCGGTCGCGGGATCGAGCGGCGCGGCCTCGGCGATCATGCGCCGCATTTCGGCTTCCACGCCGCCCGCCGCCCGGCCCAGCATGGTAAGCCATACCTTTTGATAGGCTCGATTTCGCGCATGGTGCGCGGCGACGCAGCATTCGGGGTATCCCAGCAAATGCGCCTCCTGGGCGATCGACGCGCCGCCGGCGGCGCAGACCCGCTCAACCTCGTCGGCGACCACTCGGGCGCGACAGATATAGTGGGCGCGGAATTCACTGAACGCGGCGCGTGATTGGGCCAGGAACCAGGCGGGAAGTTCGTCATCGTCCTCTTCGGGCGAGGCGTCCCAGTAGGGGCCTTCGATCATATAGAGCTTGCGGTCGAGGGCGATCTGGAGAACGCCCCGGATCCACTGCGGATCATCGAAACCCCGGCCGATCAGCAGGACCGGTTTGAGACCGGTCAGCATGGCCAGACAATCGAGCGCTTCCTGGGCCGCTTCGGCGCGATCGCCCGGGTCGCTGGCGGCGCGGCGCGCGGCATCGAGCTTGCGCAGCGTGTTGCGCAGCCGCGCCTTATGGGCAATCCGGCTCATTCGGCCGCCGCGGCCGCCGCCGCGCGTTTGCTCGCCGGTCCGGAGGTGCGCAACAGCATCACCAGCGGCATGGAGAGCGCGGCGCCGATAAACAGCAGGTAGAAATCATTCAGGAAGCCGATGGTCGCGGCCTGACGCGCGATCTCCCCGTCCAGCGCCAGGCGACCCACGGCGGTGCCGAGATCCCAATGTTCGGGCAGGAACGGGGTCTGCATCAACCGATTATAGGGCGTGATGTTTTCGCTCAGCTGGGAATGGGTAATCGCGCTGGTCCGGCTGAGCACGCTGACCATAATGGAGATGCCGATGCCCGCGCCATAGACCCGGAACAGGCTGGTCAGCGTCGAGCCCTCGGTGCGGTAGCGCGGCGCGAGGGTCTCGAAGGAAAGCGCGGTCAGCGGCACCCAGATCAGGCCGACTCCGAAGCCGTTGAAATAGACCGCGAAGACGAAATCCCAGATGCCGACATCGAGCGTAAAGGTCGACAGCAGCCACGACGAATAAGCGACCGATCCGAATCCGGCGGCGATGATCAGGCGGCTGTCGAAATGCTTCACCAGCCATCCCGCCAGCGCCAGCGACATCATCGAGCCGAGGCCGCGCGGCGCCATGATGAGGCCGGCGGTCAGCACCGGAAAGCCTCTGATGTTCTGGAGGAACAGCGGCAGCAACACGTTCATCGACAGAACGAAAATGCCGAGCAGCAGCATGAAGAAAAGCCCCAGCACCATATTGCGGTCCCGGAACAGGGCCGGGCTGATGAAGGGGTGATCGGCGGTCAGACTGTGGGCCACGAACAAATAAAGTCCGAGCCCGACCAGCACCGCCTCGATGATGATTTCCGGGGAATCGAACCAGCCCTTGAGTTCGCCGCGGTCGAGCATGAGCTGGAACGCCGACAGCGCGAGGCCGAGGGCGATGAAGCCGGTCCAGTCGAAACGCCGTTCGAGATCGAGCGTTGTCTCCCGGATTGCCGCCGCGCCCGCGATGACCGAGAAAGCGGCGAACGGGACGCTGAGATAGAACACCCACTGCCAGCCATAATCCTCGGTCAGCCAGCCGCCCAGCATGGGCGACATCACCGGCGCGAAGACCACGCCCACACCCCAGATCGCGATCGCCTTGCCATGTTTTTCGGGTGGATAGCTGTCCAGCATCAGGGCCTGCGAAATCGGGATCACCGGCGCGCTGAACACCCCCTGAAGCGCGCGATAAATCAGAATTTCCGGCAAGGATGTCGCACTGCCCGACAGGATCGCGCATATCGTGAAGCCGATCAGAGAGCCAAGATAGGTGCGCTTGCGGCCGATGCGTCCGGTAATCCAGCCGGTCGACGCCATGGTGATAGCCTGGGCCATGAAATAGGTGGTCATGACCCAGGAAATCTGGTCCTGGCTGGTCGATAGCCCGCCCTGCATGTGGGGCAGTGCGATCGCGGCGATCGTCTGGTCGGTCAACACCACGGTGGTCGCCATCATCGCCACCACGGTCACCATGCCGCGATGTATCGCGGGCGATGCGTCGGCGGCGCCCGATTGCGCCCCTGTCATTCTTTCGCGGCCTTCCAGGCGAACGCGGTGCCGATAAGTTCGAACAGCGACGAATCGCGCTCGGTGTCGATGCTGATGGAAACCGTCATGCCGGTGCGCAGCGGCAGTGGCGGGCGGTCCGACGCAAGCGCAAGCCGCACCGGAACGCGCTGCACCACCTTCACCCAGTTACCGGACGCGTTCTGCGGCGGCAGAATGGCAAGCTCGGCGCCGGTGGACGGGCTGATGCTTTGAACCGTCGCCGAAATAGTCCGGCCCGGATAGGCGTCGACGGTGATTTCCACCTTTTGGCCGACACGCACATGGGTAAGCTGGGTTTCCTTCAAATTGGCTTCGATCCACGGGCTCTCGGCGATCACCAGGGGCATGAGCGGCCGGCCGGCATCGACGAATTCTCCAACTTCGATCCTGACCGGGCCGATAATGCCGGCCGACGGCGCGTGGATCGAGGTTCGCCGGAGGTTGAGCTCGGCGTCGTCGCGATTGGCCTTGGCGCGCAGATAGTCGGGATGAGCCTCGGCCGGCGTATCGATGCTGCCGCCGAGGTGGGCCAGGATGCGCAGCGAATTCTGCCGCAGCGCCCCGACCCGCTGGCGCGATACCGCGAGGTTGCGCTGCGCCTCGTCGAACCGGGCCCGGGTCGAATGGCCGCGCTTTGACAACGCCTTCTGGCGGGCGAACACGCGCTGGTAATAATCGATATTCTGTTGCGCTTCGCGGCGCTCGATCCGGGACTGACGAAAGTCCGCCTTAAGCGCTTCGATCTCGTTGCGCACCCGGGCAAGTTCCGCTTCCGATTTGTGAAAGGCGATTCTGAACGGTTCCGCGTCGATGGTGAACAGCTGCTCGCCTGGCTTCACGCGATTGTTCTGGCGGACCAGGACCCGATCGACCCGCCCGGAAACCTCCGCGCTGATCGATACCACGGTCGCCTTTACATAGGCGTTTTCCGTGGTCACGTAGCGAATGCTCGCGACATAGATATGCGCGCCCCACAACAGCGCCGCCACGGGCACGACGAACAGCAGCAAAATGCGAATATATACCCGGCGCATGGAGTCAGCTCTCCCCGCCGGAATTTCCATTGGTGAGGTCGCCGAGCAGATTGGCCTTCACCGCCAGCAGCGCCTCGCGGAGTTGTGTCTCGGCATCGTTATCCAGTCCGGCGAGGGCCTCGTCATGCACCGATTCCGCCAGCGCCTCCATCTGTTCGATCAACGGGCGGACGGAGTCCGTGATCACCAGTCGACGCGCCCGTTGATCGCTCTCATCGATACGGCGCTCGACCCAGCCCTTTTCCTGGAGCCGGTCGATCAGCCGCCCAAGCGTCGGTTTCTCGATTTCCAGAATGGCGGCAAGCTCGGTCTGTTTCACCCCTTCGCGCCGATGCAAATGGACCAGCACCCGCCATTGGGCGCGCGTGAGACCCAGAGGCTCGACGCGACGGTCATAGACGCGGCGCATGAGACGGGAAACATCACTGATCAGAAACCCGATGGAGCTATCGGGATTGTCATGCCGGATTCGCGGCATCGACCCACCAAAATTTTATTGAGCTTGCTTACTATTAGCAAGCTTACTAATTTGAAATCCTGAAGTAAAGCTTAAGGTTCCTGTCTTCGTCGGAATACCGGCCGGGATCGTGGCGTGGTATATTGGTCTCTCGGCGGCAGACAACAAAAAGGAGATCCGGACATGGGAATCACCGTCACGCCAATATCGGACGCGCTTGGCGCCGAGATCGGCGGCCTGGATCTGCGCGAGAAACTGGACGACGCGACGCTGGCGGAAATCGTCGAGGCGTGGCGCGAACATATCGTGCTGCTGTTCCGCGGCCAGCAACTCGACCAGGACGAACAGCTTCGCTTCGCGGCGCAGTTCGGCGACGTGGGGGAACGGTCCCGCCCGCCGGAACGCCGCCCCGAAGGCGCCGATTACAACGCCTCCATCATGCTGATTTCCAATATTCGGGAGAACGGCGTGCCGATCGGGTCGCTGCCCGACGGCGAGATGTGGTTCCACCACGACATGAGCTATGTGGAGGCGCCGCACAAGGGCACCATGCTGTACGGCATCGACATTCCGGCGGCCGGCGGCGACACCAAGTTCGCCAACATGTACCGCGCCTACGACTCCTTGTCCGAGGCCACCAGGAAACGTATTGCCGGGCGCAAGGCGCTTCACGTGTACGATTTCGGGACCGCCGAGCCGGTCGATATCGAACGCGGGTTCGAGGCGTACAAGCATTATTTCCAGCCGGTCGCCATCACCCATCCGGAGACCGGGCGCAAGGCGCTTTACGTCAATCCGCTGATTACGGCGCGCATCGAGGACATGCCGGCCGAGGAAAGCGATACGCTGTTGCAGGAAATGTTCGCCGCCATTGAAGACAGCTCGGTGGTCTATCAGCATGCGTGGCGCCCGGGCGACCTGGTGATGTGGGACAATTGGTGCTCGTGCCACGCGCGCACCGATTTCGCGGAGACCGAGCGCCGGCTGATGCGGCGCTGCACGATCCTCGGCCGCCCGCTTCACGAATAACGGTCGATAACGGCATCGAATAAAGACGAAGGAGGCGAATAATGCCCTTAACGATTACCCCGCTGACCCGCACCATCGGTGCGGAAATTTCCGGCGTCGATCTCGGCAAGGTGCTCGACGCGGCGACCGTCGAAGAGCTTCGCGCGGCGTGGCTGGAACATATCGTACTGCTGTTGCGCGGCCAGAACCTTGCCCAGGAGGATCTGGTTCACTTCGCCGCCTGCTTCGGCGAGGTCGCGGGCCTGTCGCGGCCCAAGGAATATCGCACCAAGGGTCACGACAACCTCCACCCCAACCTTATGCTGATTTCCAACGTGCGCGAGAACGGCGAGCCGATCGGCGCGCTGCCGGATGGCGACATGATGTTTCACCACGACATGATGCACGCCGAGATTCCCGACAAGGCCTCCGTGCTTTACGCCGTCGAGATACCGTCGCATGGCGGCAATACATTATTCGCCGACGGCTATGCGGCGTACGAAACGCTGCCCGACGAGGTGCGCCTGCCGCTGGAGGACAGGACGGCGTTCCATCACTACAATTACGGCTCGACCCACAGGGGCGACGACAAGGGCACGCCGGCATTTTCTGAATCGACCCATCCGGTCTTTCGCACCAACACCGAGACCGGCCGCAAGGCGATTTACGTCAACCGGTTGATGACGGAAAATGTTGTCGATATGCCGCAAGGCGAGAGCGATGCGCTGTTGCGCCAAGTCTTCGATCATTCGGAAAAACCCGAATTCGTCTATGAACATGTCTGGCGCAAGGGCGACGTCCTGTTGTGGGACAATCGCTGTTCGATGCACGCGCGCACCGACTTTCCCGAAACCGAGCGCCGTCTGATGTGGCGCACCACGATCAAGGGCGAAGAACGTCCCCGCTGAGACGCGATAAAGGAGACCATTCATGCCAAAGGTGTTGAGCGAGGCGCAGGTCGAGGCCTTCCGGCGCGACGGCGCAATCCACCCCATTACCCTGATGAGCCGCGAAGACGCCGCCGGCTATCATGACCGGTTCCAGGCGCTCGAATCCTCCATGGAAGGCGAGGTTCAGGCCCGGTTCCGCCTCAAGGCCCATTTACCCTTCCCATGGCTGACCGAATTGATCCGCCAGCCGGTGATGCTGGACGTGGTGGAGGATCTGCTGGGCCCGGACATCCTGGTGTGGGGCACCAGCTTCTTCACCAAGCCTCCCAACGACGATCGTTTCGTCTCCTGGCATCAGGATTCGACCTATTACGGGATGGAGCCGCCGGAGACGATTACGGTATGGGTCGCGTTTTCCGACTCGACGATCGAATCGGGATGCCTGCGTTTCCTTCCGGGCACCCATATGGGCGCGGCGATCATGCCCCACGTGGAGACCTATGATCCGAAGAACATTTTGGCGCGCGGTCAGACAATCGAGGGGGTCGATTCCTCGAACGCGATCGATATGCCGCTTGCCGCCGGGCAATGCTCGATCCATCACAACAAGACCATCCACGGCTCGAATCCCAATCGGTCGGGCGAGCCCCGCATCGGGTTTACCGTACACATCACGACCCCGGATGTGCGCCAGACCCAGTTCGACGGCGCGACGGGCACGCTGGTGCGGGGCGAGGATCGTTACGGGCATTGGGCGCCCGACCCGGTCGCCGAGCGCGACATGGACCCGGTCTGCCTCGCGGCGCTCGACGAGGCTTGGGACCGTTACCGCGTCGCCATGAAAGCCCCCGACCAACAGTAGACGCAGGGAGAACATACATGGATCTCAGGATCGACGGCCGCAACGCGCTGGTTACCGGCGGCAGCCTGGGCATCGGGCGCGCGACCGCGGCGGAGCTTGCCGCGAACGGCGTCAATGTCGCGATCGTCGCGCGCGACGCGGCGCGGCTGGACGCGGCCGCGTCCGAGCTTTCCAGCAACACCGGCGGTCGCGTCGTCGGGATCCCAGGCGATATGTCCAACGCGGTCGATATCGCGCGCGTCATCGATGGCGCGCGCGAGGCGCTGGGCGGCATCGACATCCTGGTCAACAACGCCGGCTCCTCGCCCGCCGGGCGCCTTCAGGACCTGGACGACGAGACCTGGGAGGCCGCGTTCGGGCTGAAATTCATGGGCTATATGCGCTGCGCCCGCGCCGTCGTGACCGAGATGCGGGCGCGTAACTGGGGCCGCATCGTCAACGTCATCGGCGGCGGCGGTCCCAACCCCAACGCCGGTTACATCCTGGGCGGATCGTTCAACGCGGCGTTGCTCAACTTTACCCGCGCGCTGGCCAAGGATTGCGCGCCGGATAACGTGCTGGTCAACGGCGTCAATCCCGGCGCCACCGATACGCCGCGCTGGCAGACGCTGGTGGCCCAGAAATCCGCCTTCACCGGTCCACGCCGAGTCGATTGCCGGCGTGCCGCTCGGCCGTGCCGCGCGGCCCGACGAAATCGCCGATCTGATCGCCTTCCTGTGCTCGGAACGGGCCAGCCATATTTCCGGCGCGCTGTTGAATATCGACGGCGCGGCCAGTGGCGGGCTGTAGAGATCAGCGCGTGTCACTCGAATTAGTGAAAGGCGCGTGGCGTCTCCTGTCTTTCGTCTTTACCGATGCCGACGGAGAACTTTTTTATCCGCTGGGCCGGGACCCGGCCGGTTATTTTGTGGTTACCGGGGACGGTCACGCGACGCTTTCGTTCACGGCGACCGGACGAGACCGGTTTGCCGCGAACGATTTGTTCGCCGGCGCCGACGATGAGCTTGCGAACGCCGCAAAAGGTTATGTTTCGTTCGGCGGGCCTTGCGAGGTCGGTTCAGACGCGATAACCATCCACGTGAAATACAGCCTGTTCCCAAACTGGATCGGCCAGCAGCAGGTTCGGCTCTATACCCTTGATGGCGACCGGCTGACGTTGCGGACCGACGGTCCGAAACTGTTCGGCGGGGTAGAGCGTCGCGCCGAGGCGCGGCTCGAACGGGAACGATAAACGGAGGATGCGATGCCTTTTGTGAAAGCGAACGGTCAGGAACTCAACTATGTGATGATGGGCGAGGGCCCGGCGATCCTGTTCATTCACAGTCTGGGCGCGGATATCACGCTTTGGCGCGACCAGTTCGAGGCGCTCACCGATCGCTATTGCTGCATCGCGTTCGACCTTCGCGGCCATGGCGGGTCGTCCTATGACGGGGCGTTCTCGGTGCTCGACCTCGCGACCGATCTGAAGGCTGGTCTCGACGAGATCGGCATCGACAACTGCCATGTGCTGGGAATCGCCATGGGCGGGCCGATCGCGCTGACCATGGCCGCGCGCTGGCCGGATTTGGTTCGTTCGCTGATCATCGCGGGCTCATTCGTCGACATGCGGGCGCCGGCGAAGGGTCGCATCGAGGCCACCGAAAAACGCCTGATGACGACCCAGATGCATGATTTCGGGCTCGAATACGCCGAGACCCGCCTGATGCCCAAGACCCCGAGAAAGACCTACGAGGAATTGGCCGAGGCAATCGCCGAGGTGTCGCCGGAAGCCTATATCGACACGCTGAAGGCGATCTTCGAGACCGAGTTCACCGAGGAACTTAAGGCCGCCGACGCTCCGGCCTTAATTCTCTGCGGCGATGAGGACACGGTGACGCCCGAGCATCATTCCAAGATGATCGAGAAGGGCCTGAGGGGCTCCAGACTCAGGATGATCCCGGGCGCCGGCCACCTGCTCAATCTCGACAAGCCGGAGGTCTTCAACCGGATGGTCGGGGAATTTCTCGACGCTCAGTCGAAATAGACGCGCCTATCGAAGCTACTCCGCCGCTTCGGCGCGCCCATTCCCGTTCTGCGCGTCGCGTTCGGCCTTGAGCGATTCCGCGACCAGGAAGGCAAGCTCCAGCGACTGGCTGGCGTTCAGCCTTGGGTCGCACACCGTATGATAGCGGTCACCGAGCGTCGCTTCGGTCACCGCCTGGGCGCCGCCGGTGCACTCGGTGACGTTCTGCCCGGTGAGCTCGATATGGATGCCGCCGGCATGGGTGCCCTCGGCCTTGTGCACCCCGAAGAATCCGCGCACCTCGTCGAGGATCTGCTCGAACGGGCGGGTCTTATAGCCGCCCGCGGCGCTGATGGTGTTGCCGTGCATGGGATCGCAGGCCCACACAACACGTCTTCCCTCGCGCTCGACGGCGCGCACCAGCGGCGGCAGCTTCTCGGCGACCTGGTCATGCCCCATGCGGGTGATGACGGTCAGCTTGCCCGCCACATTGTCCGGGTTGAGAATATCGATCAGGCGCAGCATCTCGTCCGGCGTCTGGCTCGGCCCCGCCTTCATGCCCAGCGGATTGCCGATACCGCGCAGGAACTCGATATGCGCGCCGTCGGGCTGGCGGGTGCGATCGCCCACCCACAGCATGTGGGCCGAGGTGTCGTACCAGTCGCCGCTGGTTGAATCGATGCGGGTCATGGCCTGCTCGTAGCCCAGCAACAGCGCCTCGTGCGAGGTATAGAAATCGGTCTCGCGGATCTGCGGCACGGTCTCCGACGTCAGCCCGCAGGCCGCCATGAAGCCGAGAGTCTCATCGATGCGGTCGGCGATCGTCGCGTAGCGTTCGGCCTGCAAACCGTTGCCGACGAAATCCAGATTCCAGCGATGCACCTGGTTCAGATCGGCGTAGCCGCCCTGGGCAAAGGCGCGCAGCAGGTTGAGGGTCGCCGCGGACTGGTTGAAACCCTGCACCATGCGGTCGGGGTCCGGGGTGCGCGCCTCTTCCGTAAAGGCAATATCGTTGACCATGTCGCCCCGGTAACTCGGCAGGGTGACGTCGTCGATGGTCTGGGTATCGGATGAGCGCGGCTTGGCGAACTGGCCGGCCAGCCGGCCGACTTTCACCACCGGACAGGTCGCGCCGAAGGTCAGCACGATCGCCATCTGGAGCAGCACCCGGAAGGTGTCGCGGATATTGTCGGGGTGGAATTCCGCGAAGCTCTCCGCGCAATCGCCGCCCTGCAGCAAAAACCCATTGCCGTCGGCCACGTCGCCGAGCTGGGCGCGCAAACGCCGCGCCTCGCCGGCGAATACCAGCGGCGGATAGCCGCTCAACCGTTCCTCGGCGGCCTTCAACGCCGCCGGGTCCGGGTATTCCGGCACCTGCTTAATCGGCTTTTTACGCCAGGTTTCCGGCGACCATTTCCTGGTCATCGCCGACACTCCCGATTTTTCACTATCCCGAAGGCGCAACCATATACGCCTTCCGACCCCATTGTGCCAGTGAAACCAGTATCGATCAAACGCCGTCTAAGTTATGGTTAACACGGCGTTTTTATGCGTCGGTGTCTATTCCGCCGCCTGCGCCTCGGGTTCCGCCACGGCGGTGCGCATGGTGACGAACTCCTCGGCCGCGGTGGGATGAATGCCGACGGTGGCGTCGAACTGGGCCTTGGTGGCGTTGCATTTCAGCGCGATGCCCAGCCCCTGGACGATTTCGCCCGCGTCCGGTCCGACCATGTGGCAGCCCAGCACCCGGTCGGTGGCACGATCAACCACCAGTTTCATCATGGTGCGCTCTTCCGACAGCGTCAGCGTGTGCTTCAGCGGCCGGAAGGCCTCGCGATAAATATCGACGGCGCCATATTCGGCGCGCGCCTGTTCCTCGGTCAGCCCCACCGTGCCGATGGTGGGATTGGAGAACACCGCCGTCGCGATATCGGCGTAATTCATGGTCTGGCGCTCGCCCTTGAACAGATTGGCCGACAGCACCATCGCTTCGGCGATGGCCACCGGGGTGAGTTGCATGCGGTCGGTGACGTCGCCCAGCGCATAGATGTTGTCGACGCTGGTCTGGAACGCGTCGTCGACCACGATGGCGCCGTTGTCGCGCATCTCAACGCCGATGTCCTCGAGCCCGATGCCGCGCGATTTCGGTGCGCGACCGGTGGCGTAGAGCACCGCGTCGGCCTGGATCGACCCGCCGTCCTTCAGGGTGATATTCAGCGCCCCGCCTGTCTTGGCTATTTCCGCCACATCGGTCTGGAAGCGTAGATCGATCTTCTTCTTGCGCATTTCGTCGGCCAGTGTGGTGCGGACATCCGAATCAAACCCGCGCAAGAACAGCTCGCCGCGATAAAGCTGCGTCACCTCCGCACCGAAGCCGTGCAGGATGGCGGCGAGTTCGACCGCGATATAGCCGCCGCCGACGATCACGATCCGCCGGGGCATGTCGGGCAGGCGGAAGAACTCGTTGGAGGTGATCGCGAGCTCGTTGCCGGGAAATTCGGGGATCACGGGCCAGCCGCCGGTGGCCACCAGGATCTTGTCGGCGGTCACCCGTTCGCCGCCCACATCGAGCGTATGCGCGTCGAGCAGTGTGGCGCGGGACTCGAAGATCGCGACCTTGTTGTTTTCGAGGATCGTGCGGTAGATGCCGTTGAGACGCGCGATCTCGCGATCCTTGTTCGCCATCAGCGTCGGCCAGTGAAAGCTGCGCTCGCCCACCGTCCAGCCGAACGCGGCGGCGTCCTCGAGATCCTCGGCGTAGTGCGCCCCGTAGGAAAACAGCTTCTTGGGAATGCAGCCGACATTGACGCAGGTGCCGCCGAGGTAAAGCTCCTCGGCGACCCCGACGCGCGCGCCATAAGAAGCGGACATGCGCGATGCGCGCACGCCGCCCGACCCCGCGCCGATGGTGAACAGATCGTAGTCGTAACTCGGCATTTTCGATGGCCTCCCTAACCCAAAAAATCCCTCTCCCCTTGGGGGAGAGGGTTGGGTGAGGGGTAAGCGCGTCCGCGCGTCAATAGACTATTTTGCCGCCTGCCGGCGGCGACCCCTCACCCGTCGCGCTCCGCGCGCCACCCTCTCCCGCAAGGGGAGAGGGTTCATCGACCCAATAGCGGCGCGGACTATACAGCCTCGCCCGAAAGCTGTTAACCGGCGCCATAGGGTTCTTCGAAGAAGGCGACTTCGAGCGCGACGGCGCGTTTGAATAGCGCGGTGACGTGCGCGCGGCGCGCATCGGCCAGCCCGGCGGCCGCATCGTCGAGCTCGCTGCGCAGCCATTCGACGAAAATCCGGAAATCGGGATCGTTGTGCAGCGTGATCCATTGGGCAAAGTAAAATTTATCGGGCCGGGCGTCCGACGCCGCCGTGGCCCAGGTGAGATAGACCCATTCGACCGGCAGCAGAACCGAGAGGATTTCGGCGTAACCCCCGGCCGCGACAGCCTCGTCGAACAATTCGCCGAGCGCCCGCGCCACAGGACCGGCCGTGGCGCCGCGCCATTCCGCCTCCGCCACGTCGAGCGCCTCGAAAGAGCGCAGGAAATAGGAGTTCTCGCCACCGGTCAGCACCGACAGAAAGCCTGTCAGCCGACTCTTCTGGCCCATGGTCGGCGCATGGCCGACGGCGAAGCCCACCAGGCTCGCGAGCGTCGCGATGAAGGCGTAATCCTGAACCAGATAGCGCCGGAATACGGCCTGGTCGAGCGTGCCGCCCGCCAGTTCATGCGTAAACCGATGTTCGACCGCCGCGCTCCACTGCGGCTCGGCGGCCTCGCGCAGTTGCCCGGTAAAACGCGCGCTCACTAACGCGCGTGCGCCATGGGGTCGCTGACGGTAACCGTGTTGTTTTTCAGATCGTAGCGCGCCTGGCCGATCTTGTTGAGATCGGTGCCGGTGACGCGCACGAAACGGGTGCCGTCGGGGAACTTGATGGAATGGATCTGGCGCGGGTGGAATACGCCCACGTCGCTGGGCTCCAGCCTGAATTTTTCCGCCGGCTCGACCACCGCGTGGCCTTCGGTGCCGCCATCGTCCTTGCGCGCCCACACGGTCATATCGGTATGGCCGATCGCCTGGCCATAGACCGCCCAGGAGTCGCCGTGATCGTGCGGCGGCGACTCGGTGCCGTTTTCGTAAATATGGGCGAGTACGTGAAAATCGGTTTCCTCGTCGTGATAGAGCGTGTGGATGCCGCGCTCGGCGTCGGGACCGCAGGTCGCGGCCACGAATTCCTGGTTGTTGAGTAGTTTCGACAGGTTCTGGCGGATTTGCTCGCGCCCGCTATCGCCCTGGTCTGCCTTCAGGATCGCCTTCGTGTCGTCACAGAATTCTTCCAGCGTATAGGCCATGATCGACCTCTCCCATAATTCCGAACCCAGATTATAGCGCCGCCGGGCGCGCTCACGAAAGCGGATTGTCCGTGGCGCGCGCCGGGCGCCGTCGATATGATCCGCGAAAATTTCACAATGGAGACGAGGCATGGCCGATACCCCCCAACGCGCCGACCTGTTGATCACCGGCATCGACTGGTTGATCACCGTCGATCCGACCCGGCGCATCATCCGCGACGCGGCGGTGGCGGTGCTCGACGGCCAGTTCGCCGCCATCGGCAAGACCGCCGACCTCAAGGATCGATGGCGGGCCGGTGAGACGCGCGATGGGTCGGGCATGGTGGGCACGCCGGGCTTCATCGACAACCATCTGCACTCCTCGTTTCAGATGTCGCGCGGGCTCGCCGACGAGGCCAACGCGCAATCGTTCCTGTTCAATCACATGTATCCCTATGAAGGCGCGATGACGCGCGAGGACGTCTATGTTTCGTCCTGCCTGACCGCGATGGAGATGCTGCGCCACGGCGTGACCTGTTTCATCGATCCCGGCAACTACCACCCCGACGCGACGGTGGAGGCCATCGGCGCGGGCGGCGGACGCATGGTGCTGGCGCGCTCGTCCTTCGACCTCACGAAATCGGTGATGGGGCTGCTGCCCGAGACCATGATCGAATCGACCGAGAAATGCGTCGATGCCACGGCGGAACTGCTGAAGACCTATAACGGCGCCCATGACGGGCGCATCACGGTCAGCGCCTCGTTCCGCGGCCTCAACAATGCCTCGGACGCGCTGATCACCGGGCTGAAGGAGCTTGCCGACACGCACAACACGCTGCTTCAGACCCATGCGTGTTTTTCCTATTCGACCCATGACGGCTGCCTCGCCGGGTTCGGCGTGCCGGAGATCGAGCGCCTGGAGAAACTCGGCGTGCTGGATGAGCGCATGCTGCTGGTCCATTCCGGCTGGCTGGAACCACACGAGATCGCGATTATCGCCGAGCGCAAGCCGACGCTGGTCGCCGCGCCGTCGTCCAGCATGCATAACGGCTACGGCAATTTCGTGATGGGCAAGCTGCCCGAGCTCATGGCGCTCGGCGTCAACGTCTCGATCGGCTCGGACCATGCGTGCTCCGGCATCACCGACATGTCGCAGGAAATGCTGCTGCTGGCCGGCGGCTACAAGGAGGCGCGCATCAATCCGCGCGTAATGCCGCCCGAGCACGTGGTCGAAATGGCGACCATCAATGGCGCGCGCGGCGCCGGTATGGACGACCGCATCGGCAGCGTGGAAATCGGCAAGCAAGCCGATCTGGTGCTGTTCGACACTTCGTTCCCGGAATGGCAGCCGCTCTACAACCCGGTCTCGAACCTGGTCTACGCCGCGACCGGCAATTCCATCGCCCATGTCTTCGTGGGCGGCGACCAGGTCGTGCGCGACGGCCATTTGGTGCACATGGAGGAGGCGAAAATTCTGGCCGACGTAAAGGCCACCGCCGAACGCATCGCCGGCCGCATCGACATGTCGAAAATCGTCAAGCTGCAGTGGCCGGTGGAATAGCGGACTTCTACCCGATCCCGATTTCTTCGAGGAAGGCCGCCAGCGCGGCGGCGCATTCCTTGGGGCGTTCCACCTGAAGCAGATGGCTGGTGCCGGGAATCGCCTGATAGGCGTGACCCCACTGGGCGTGCATGGCGCGGTTGATCAGGCCGGGCGCCAGCGCGTCCTCTTCTTCCGGATCGGAGCAGATGAAATTTATCGGGCCTTTCAACTCGCCGAGGCGGGGGCAGAGATCCATTGCCGCGTTGGTGGCGTAAACCTGGCTCTCGCCTTCACGCGGACAGCAGAGCATCCAGTCGCCGGCGGCCATGTCCTCGCGCAAGATCGCGCGCGCCATCAACGCAGGCTCGCCCTCGACCCAGCGCCGCAGCGAATATGATTTTTCGAAACCCGCGGCCAGCGCCTCGGGGCTGGGGAAGCGGTCGGGCCGTCCCGCCGACCATTTCGCCAAGCCGATCTCGAAGCCATGCGCGACCTCGTAGAGCTCGTGGTCCGGGCTCGGGATCAGAGGCGGGTCGAACAGCGCCAGCGCGTCCCAGCGCGTGCCGCCTTCCAGCGCGTGCCGGATGGCGGTGATCGCCGAGATGGAATGGAAGACGCCCACCGTGGTCGCCTCGCCCAACTCGGCGCGCACGCCGTGGATCACCGTTTCCATGTCGGAGACAAAATAAGGCACATCGTGATGGGAAACATCGCCGTGGCGCGGGTTCCAGCCATGATTGCGCTGATCGTAGATCACCAAATCGAAACGGTCGGCGAGCAGCCCCCAGAACGGCACATAGGCGTCTATCGCAAACCCGTTGCCATGGGCCATCACCAGGCGCGGGCCGTCGGGATTGCCGTGGCGGCGGAGACGGATCACCGCGCCGTCTTCCATTTCCAGATCGAAAATCCGGCTCGGTTCAGGGACCGTCAATTCGCTCACTTTATCAATTCTCCTGTTCAGCCGCCAAAGCCCGTGGCGTCGATAAAATCGACCAATGCCCGCGCGCATTCCTCGGGCTTTTCGATCTGGAGGAAATGGCCGGTGCCCGGGATGAAGGCATAGTCGTAGCCGGATTCTTCCGCCAGCGCGCGCCCGCAAAAAGCCGGCGACTGGGTGTCCTCGAAATCGGGGTCGCCGCAGATGATCCTCAGCGGCCGCGCGAACTCCTCGGCCCGCGGCCACAGATCGAGTTTTGTATTTTCGCCATAGATCGAAGCTTCCAGGGCTCCGGGACAACACAGCGCCCAGTCGCCCCGGTCGTCGTCGCGACGCAGCATGGCGCGCGCGCCGGGCGCGTGGGACCCATCCGTCCAGTGGCGCATCACCCGGGATTTTTCCAGCTCGTCCGCGAATTCGGCCGGATCGGAATAGCGTTCCCGCCGCGCCCGCGCCCATTTGATCAGCGCGCGCTCCTCGACCGTGACCCGTTCGTGGAGCCGGTGTCCGGGCGGCGGCGCCATGGGCGGATCGAACAGCGCCATGGCATCCCACAGCCAGCCGTCCACCATGGCGCGCTTGAGATTGGCCCGCGCTGACAGCGAATGGAACGCGCCGATAGTGGGCTTCTCGCCCAACTCGGACACGATCGCGTCCCGGATCAGCGGCAAATCGGCCAGGAAATTGGTATAATTATGCGCCTCCGCCCGATGAAACGGGTTTTGCCCGTGATTGCGGAAATCGAACACCACCACCTCGAAGCGCTCGAGCAGCAGCCGCCAGAACGGAAAATAGGCATCGATCGCAAGACCGTTGCCGTGGCTCAGCACCAGGCGCAAACCTTCTGGATCACCATGGGCGCGAACGCGAATCACAGCGCCGTCGCCCATCACGGCGTCGAAGGCGCGGCGCGGCGCGGGGATCTGAAATTCGGGCAAGGCGCGGCTTTCGGTCGGTTGCGAACGGGCGGCGGAACCTACCCCGTCCGGCCCGCCGATGTAAGTGGCCAAGGGACTTGACCCCATCGGACCGCTCACCTACCCGTTGTGTCGCCCGACGATCGGAAACGCTGCGAAAGGTATACGGTAATGGACACCGCGACGCGCACGGTGCGACGCGACGGCGACGGTGCGACGTGCGAAGTCGAGGCTGATATCTGCGTCGTCGGTGCGGGCATTGCCGGGGTTTCGGCGGCGTTGGAGGCGGCGAAACTGGGTCGCAAGGTCATTCTGATTGACGGGTTGCCGGCGCTCGGTGGCCAGGCGGTGAATTCCCTGATCGGCACGTTCTGCGGCTTCTTTTCCAACGGTCCCGATCCCTATCAGATCACATTTGGCGTCGCCGACGACATTCTGCGCGACCTCGGGGCCAGGGGCGCGCTGCATTTTCGCTGGGGGCCCTGGTCGACCGTCATGTACGACGAGACCGCCCTGTCGCGCTGGATTGAAGACGCCGTACGCGCCGCCGGCGTCACGGTGGTCCTGGGCGCGGTGATGCGTGGCGTAAAGCGCGCGGGAAGACGCGTCCAGGCGCTCGATCTCGCCACGCGCTACGGCGATGTGCGCGTCACGGCCGACGATTTCGTCGATGCGTCGGGCGACGCGGCGCTGGCCTGGCTGGCCGGGTTCGAATGCCGCGAGGCCGCGGGAACGCCGGTGTTCGGGACCCAGATGATGGTCCTGGAAGGCATTGATGAGGCGAGCCAGCCGAGCCGCGAGGACATGACGGCGCGGCTCAAGGCAAAGGCGGCCGATTACGGCGTGGTGCGCGACGACGGCTTCGCCTTCGCGTTCCAGGGACGCGGCACCGCGCTGATCAACATGACCCATGTGGAGACGCCGCTCGACGCGGTCGCGGCGTCCGCCCGGGCGCTCGAAGGCAAGGCCATGACCGACAACGTCATCGCCTTCCTGAAGGGCGAGTTCCCCGAGACGTCCGGCGCCGCGCGGGTGCGGGGATACGGCTTCCCCGGTATCCGCCAGACCCGCTGGATCGCGGGCGCCCACCAGATCACGGTCGACGAGGTGCGGGTCGGGGTGCGGTTTCCCGATGCGGTGGCCCGCTGCGCCTGGGCCATAGAGTTGCACGACAAACCCGAGAACATCGTCTGGGAGTCATTCGATGCGGATCACATGCATTACGTGCCGTTTCGCAGCATGTCGCCGCCGGAGGCCGACAATCTGGTGGCGGCCGGGCGCTGCATCGACGGCGACGTCGCGGCGCTGTCGAGCGTGCGCGTCATGGGGCCTTGCATCGCGACCGGCGCGGCGGCGGCGCACGCCCTCGATCTCGCGGGCGCCGGCAGCATTCATCAGATCGATATCGCGGCGTTACAGGACCGTGTGCGGAAAAATCTCGACTTACGCCAAGGGTCGTTGATCAAGCCCCACACAGCATGCTTCGAGACGCCGGCTTTGCCGGCTCCTCAGCATGAGGGAACACTCCTTAAATCAAACAGATCATCCTCGTCCTGAGGAGGCCCGAAGGGCCGTCTCGAAGGACATGGCCAAGGGTCGACGGTAGGATCAGGCCGAAAAGCCTTCCTGGCGGCCAAGATAAAGTCGCCCATCCTCGGTCAGCGCGATATTGAGTTTCGCGTTGTAGGCGTAGTGCTTGAAACCGTGCTTGTCGACGATCTCGCGCCTGCGGATACCATAAGTCCCGTCAGCATTTTTGGGTCCGGTCAGATAGCGCGAGACGCCGGCCAGGGCGCCTTCGCCGATCTTGATAATCTGGAGGTCGTTGAATATCTGGCAGGCGAATTCCATGAATTCCTGGGGCCGGATTTCGCGGTCTCCATCCTCGGTTTCACCCCCTGGCGAGCGGCAAAAATCCGAGACCAGTATCTGATGCGGCCGGGCGAAATCGATCAACCGCGCCAGCTCGATCGTGACATCGCCGACAATGTAATCGCCGCCGATGCCGTTCGCGTGATCGGGCCGGTAATAGGTGTAGTGACTGCCGATGCCGAAACACGACCGAATGGTCGGCACGAAGGATTCGCGCACCATACGGTATTGCATCGCCTGATCCGCCAGCGCCACCATCATCAGACAAAACAGATAGGCGTCGGCTTCCATCCCTTCGCTTCTGTTCCAGAAGTAAAATCCGTCGCCGGTGGTGGTGCTGGCGAGATCGATATCCAGCCCGCAGGCCGTGAGCCTCTGATGCGCGGAATTGAGCGAGCAACTCAACAGGCTGAGCTGGGCGGCCTGTTCTTCCGGCGAATAAAGCGAGAATCCTGAAATGTCGACCAGCGCGACCGCCCGCTGCGACGTCCGGGTGATGCAATAGGGGCGCATCGCGGTTTCGATCTCGCGGCGGCGCGTACGCGGCATGGGCGCCGTCGACATGCCCTCGACCTCGATGAAAACCGGCGTAACGCCAAGCTCGTGCGCCAGGTTGGCGAGTGTCTCGGTGCCGACCATTCGCGCGCCCTCGGACAGATAAGGATGAGCGGAATCGGATTCGAGAACGTTGAGCACCGGCGCGGCCACGATCGTCAGGCCATTTTCTTCCGGGTGCCAGCCGACCAGCGCCATGCGGCCAAAATCCCAGATTCCGCGAAACCGCGCATCCAGGGCCGAGCGCTCCAGGCCCGGCGTGCTCTCGCTCGGGGCTCTCGTGGGAGCGGCCGACGCCAATTCGGCTGTAATAAGTGATGGTCCCATAATGACCGTATTATCGTTTTATAATCGATAAAATGCCGCCAATATTCATGATGAAGAATTCGTGAAATTGGCCCGAGCCTTTAGATGCGCGGGCGACGGACGCCGCCGGAACGACCGGGTCGCCCTTCGTCGACCCGGCAGAACACCTTGGCCACCGTGAGATGGCGGCGTAGGTCATCGCCGTGCGCCGGGAAATCGCGCCCGTTCAGCCTGGGATGGGGCGTCCCGGCGGCCCCGGAGGACCCGATTTCGAGCTTAGCGCGCGCCATCGCTTCGGCGAGCGAGCGGGGCGCCGCCGAATAGGTCCGCCCGCGCCTTGGGGCACCCGCAACCACGACGCCGATCACCGACCCGGCCTGGTCGAGCACCGGTCCGCCGCTGATACCGCTCAGGTCGGCCCCGCGGTCCGGCACGCGGCGCAGTTGGGTCCACGCCACCACCGGTTCCTGGGTGCGATACCGGCCCGCGACCTTCATGGTTCGCCTGCCGATCAGCCGGCCATGCATGTCGCCCGGCAGTCCGTTGGGGAAGCCCAAATGGAAACCATTCTGACCGGTACGGAGGCCCGCGCCCGAAATGGAAAGCGGCGGCGCGCCGCCCCGGGTCCACAGGACCGCCACGTCGGCGTTGGGATGGGTGACGATGCGGCCGACCCGTACGCCCTTTCGCTCGCCGGTGCGGATAACGACGGTGTTGCAGCCTTCGATCACGTGGCGGGCTGTCAGCCAGCGACCGCTATTGTCGATCGAGAACGCCGTGCCGACGGAAGGCGACGCGGGACCGACCTTCACGATGAAAGACGGGTCCGACCGCGCCGCGCCGGGCAAGGGCCGCAACGCGTCCTCGTCGATCACGGGGGCGGGCCGCATGATGCCGGGCGACGGCCGGCGCGGGTTGACCGCATCGGGCGCGCCACCACCATAGCCGCTGAACTTGCCAAGCGCCGCGACCACGATCACGGCGATCAGCGCAATGACGTCGATCCGGCGCATATCACCCGGCGACGGCGGCGGAATTGATCGCCGCGACCGCGATCTTTACGCCCACCACCAGAATTGCGGCGCCGATCTCGTCGTTTTCGATGCGCGCCGGCAGACCGCGCAGCAACAGATCGACCACCCGATAGGTCACCAGTTGCACCACCAGGGTAAAGACGCCCCAGATCAATATGTCCCAGGCGTTCACGCTGGCGGCGAACGCGAACGCCAGCGGCACGGCGAGCCCGACGATGGCGCCGGCCAGTGAAATCGCCGCCGCCAAATTGCCGGACTTGATCAGTTTCATTTCGTGATAGGGGGTCAGCCACATATAGACCGCGACGCCGGCCGCGAGGATCGCGAGCGTCAACGCGAAATGCCCGATCATGACCGGAAACCCGGTGAAGAAACTTTCGAGAACGGCTTCCATCTTAATTCGCCTCGTTCTTTCGGATCGAATTTATATGACTCACGCCGGCTTCATGATCATAATTTTCGCGGATGCGGGCACTGCCGCGCAAGATGAGAGGAGTTTCCCATGGTCATCGAAATCGCCACCCTGTTCGTGAAGCCCGAAGCCGAGGCGGATTTCGTCGCCGGCTTCAGCGAGGCAACCGCTATTCTTACCCGGCAGCCGGGCTGCAACGGGCTGCGCTGGGGCAAGCGCGTCGAGCCCGATCTCGCCTTCGTCCTGGAGGTTGAGTGGAGCGAAATTCAGGACCATTTCAATTTCCGGGAGACCGACGATTTCGCGACGTTCGGGACCTTTTTCCGCCCGCATCTGTCTGATCCGCCCGAGGTCGTGCATTTCGAACCGCGCGGCTGATCAGGTGCAGAGAGCCACCCCGTATATATAAACGGCGGTGATCGCGGGCAGCAGCAGGTTCGTCCAGAACCCGGCCAGCGCCGCGATCGTGGCGGGACCGAACAGGAACCCGGCGATTCCACAGGCCACCACGCCGGTCGACAAAGCGAGTCCGCCCAGCCGATCGCCGCGTTCGAGCCTTCCGTCGCCGATTTCGGCCATATGGTCTTCCATCCGGGTTTTCGCGAGATATCTCACATATAGGTATCACGCGCCATAAAACAAATGTCTTCAAAGCCTCGTGAGGGGCGTCTTGTCCGTTTGGCGCGCGCCGCGCGGCGTGGGATAGTCGGCGCGGACGGAATTACTCGATGGCCGAAAATTCTCGAAAGACCGGCAGAACCGGGCTCGCGATCAGCGCAATGGCGCTGGCCTTCGTGCTGGGGCTGATCGCGCGCTTTACCCTCGATTGGATGGTCGCGCCGCCGTCGCCGGAAACCGCTGGCGCCGTGAAAGTGGTCGGCGGAGACCGCATCGGCGGCGATTTTACGCTTGTTGATCATCGCGGACAGAAGGCGACCGACCGCGACTTCCGGGGCTCTTACATGTTCGTCTATTTTGGCTACACGTTCTGCCCCGACGTCTGCCCGACAGATCTGCAATTGATGAGCGAGGCGCTCGACGATCTTGGCC
This sequence comes from uncultured Rhodospirillaceae bacterium, assembly GCA_964587515.1. Classification (GTDB taxonomy): domain Bacteria; phylum Pseudomonadota; class Alphaproteobacteria; order MPNO01; family MPNO01; genus CAZPMO01. The sequence goes on from CAZPMO010000022.1 coordinate 36,400, forward strand.
CCGCGGGGGACAAGATCATTCCCATATTCGTCACCATCGATCCCGAACGCGATACCGTCGCCGTGATGGCCGATTATGTTTCCAATTTTCACAAACGCTTTGTCGGGCTGACCGGAACGGCGGAACAAGTCGCCGCAGCCGCCAAGACCTATGGCGTGTTCTACAGTAAAATTGTCGGAAAGCGCGACGCCGGCGAAGATTACCTGATGAACCATTCCGCGTTCATCTTCGTGATGGACCCGGACGGCAGGCTCGCCGCCGCCTTTCCCGCCGGCACCCCGGGCAAGACCATGGCGCGGCGCATCCGCTCCGAAATTCGCGACTACGACAATGCGAAGGCGGGCGGGTAGGGCGCCGGATCTACTCCGCCGCCGCGGCCTCGCCGATATTCTGCATGTGCGACCACATGTCGTCATACATCAGGTGCATCACATCGACCGTGGTCTGCACGGTATCGATGACGAGCTGCAAATCGTCCTGGGTCGTGGCGAATTGTTCCAGCAGCTTCATGCCGACCCCGGCATGTTCTTCGTCGGCGCTATCGTGCACCACCCAGTAGGCGACGCCGACATCGTCGAGACCGAAACGGTTCTGCAGGCTCTTGGCGATGCGCCCGTAGGTGCCGGGGATCGCCGCCTCGCCGCCCAGCATGTGCGACGACACGCCTTCGAGGAAATTCTTCGAACAGATCAGCGTGAAATAAGCCTGGAAGGCCTGCACCCCGGCGCAGAATTTGGTGGCGTACATTTCTTCTTTTGAAATGCCCAGCGCCGCGCCGTAATCGAGATAAAGCCGGTGATGGGAGACGCCGTTGGCGAACAGCCGGCCGGTCGCCTCTTCGTACGCCACCGCGGAGATTTCCTCGCGCCACAGCGGATCCTGGCAGATCACATAGAGGTTGCCGTGATAATTGTGGTTATGCAGCGGGATCGAGCCGTGCTGCTTGCAGAAATACTTGATCTGCTCGAGCGACAGCGATCCGTCGATCATGCCCGCCCATAGCGGATGATCGTAATTGGGCTTGCGCTTGTGAATCTGGTCGATTTCCTCGAGGACGGTCTTTGCTGTGAGCGCCATCTCCGCGCCTCCTTATTTTTTGCGGCTGAATTCAAGTTTAGCCCCTCTCCCATGGTTGGACAATCCGGCGGGCGTCTCTACAATTCGCGGCGGGAGGTCGCGTGGACAATTACATCGGAAAACCGCTGCGCCGGCGCGAGGACGACAAGTTCCTGAAGGGAAAAGGCCGTTTCGTCGATGACATCGCCGACGATGGCGCCGCCCATATCGCGTTCGTGCGCAGCCCCCACGCCCATGCCCGAATTCGCGGCATCGAGACGTCGCGCGCGGCGTCCCTGCCGGGCGTCCTTCGCGTGTTGACCGCGAAGGATTGGCAGGCGGCGAAGCTGGGCGAACTGACCTGCGTCCACCCGATGCCGTTCTCCGACGGCCGCCCCATGAACGAAGCGCTGCGCCCCGTCTTCGCGGTCGACGCGGTGCGCCATGTGGGCGACGTGGTGGCGGCGGTGGTGGCCGAGGACCGTCACCTGGCTTCCGACGCCGCCGAGGCGGTTGAGGTCGATTACGAGATATTGCCGGCGGTGACCGAGGTCGCCCGCGCCCTCGACGACGACGCGCCAATCCTGCATGCCGACCTCGGCACGAATCTGGTGTTCGAGATCGAGCGCGGCGACCGGAAGGCGACCCAGGCCGCCTTCGCCGCCGCCCACCATGTCACCGAACTGACCCCGGTCAGCCAGCGTGTCGCGGGCAGCCCGCTGGAGCCGCGCGCCTATGTCTCGGATTACGATCCCGACTCCGGCGAGATCACGCTGTGGGCGACGTCCCAGACGCCGCATTATCTGCGCCGCTGGCTCGCGGTCTATACGCTGTTCGTGCCGGAACACAAGATCCGGGTGATCTCGCCCGATGTCGGCGGCGGGTTCGGGCTCAAGGTGCATTACACGGTGGAGATCCCGGCCATCGTCTGGGCCTCCATGCTGATCGGCGGGCGGGTGCGCTGGACCGCGACGCGCTCTGAAAGCCTGATCTCCGACCCGCAGGCGCGCGATCACAATTCGACCGCGCGCATGGCCTTCGACGCCGACGGGCGCATCCTCGCCATGGAGGTGGACACCATCGCCGGGCTTGGGGCCTATCTGTCCAACTTCGCGCCTTCGATCCCCGGCAATTCCTATCCGCAGACGATCACCGGGCTCTATACGACGCCCAACGTCCATCTGCGGGTGCGCGGCGTCTATACCAACACCGTTCCGGTTGACGCCTATCGCGGCTCCGGCCGGCCCGAGGCGACATTCGTCAACGAGAGATTGTTCGAAAACGGCGCGCGAGAACTCGGCATCGACGTGGTCGAGATGCGCCGCCGCAATCTGATCCCGGCCGAGGCGTTTCCCTATGCCAGCCCGGGCGGTCGGGTTTACGATTCGGGCGACCCGCCCGGCCTGCTCGACGAACTCCTCGGCATCGTCGATTACGACGCCCTGCGCGCCGAACAGAAACGGCTGAAGGCCGACGGCATCCGCATGGGAATCGGGGTTTCATGCTTCCTCGACAAATCGGGCACCGGATCGAGCCATAACCTCGCGACACGCGGCGGCATGCATGGCGGCTATGAATGCGCCGTCGTGCGCATTCATTCCGATGGCAAGGCGACCGTGTTCGTCGGCAGCCATTCCCACGGCCAGGGCCACGACACCACCTTCTGTCAGATCGCCGCCGATCATCTGGGAATTCCCATCGACCATATCGCGCTGGTCGAGGGCGATACCGGCGCCATCCCGTTCGGCAACGGCACCTGGGGTTCGCGGTCGCTCTCGGTCGGCGGCATCGCCATCATGAAGGCCGCCGACAAGGTGCGGGACAAGGCGCTGAAACTCGCGGCCCATATGATGGAATGCGCCGAGGGCGATATGGACTATGTGAATGGAATTTTCACCGTGCGCGGCACCGATCGCGCGGTGAGCTTCGCCGAAGTCGCCGACGCCGCCTATCACGGCGCCTTCATCCCGCAGGACGGCTCCATGGAGCCGGGGCTGGAGGAAACCGTGTTCTACGACCCGCCCGACACCAACGATCCGCAGGCGATGCATCTGGCGGTGGTGATCGTGGAGCCGGGCACCGGGCGGGTGACGTTACGCGATTACTACACCGCCGACGATTGCGGCAACATCATCAACCCGCTGATCGTCGAGGGGCAGGTGCATGGCGGGCTGGCCCAGGGCATCGGCCAGGCGGTGATGGAACAGGTCGTCTATGACCATGACGGCGGCGGGCAGATCTTCACCGGCACCTTCATGGATTACGCCATGCCGCGCGCCTCCGACATGCCGCCCATATCATGCGCGTTCCAGGCGACGCCCGCGCCATCCAATCCGCTGGGCGTGAAGGGCGGCAGCGAGACCGGCACCATCGGCGCGCCGGCCGCGATCGGCAACGCGGTGGTCGACGCGCTGTGGGATTTGGGCGTGCGCCATTTGGAACTGCCGATCACGCCTTATTCGGTGTGGCGGGCGCTGGAAAACCATGGCCGATAAAATCACCCTAACCGTCAACGGGCGCGAGGTCTCGGCGGACGTCGACCCCCGCATGCTGCTGGTCGAGTTCCTGCGCCGCGAATTGCGCCTGACCGGCGCCCATGTGGGCTGCGACACCAGCCAGTGCGGCGCGTGCACGGTGCATCTCGACGGCGTCGCGGTGAAGTCCTGCACCGTCTTCGTCGTTCAGGCGGCGGGCGCTTCCGTCACCACCATCGAGGGCGTGTCGCCGGACAAGGGCCTCAACCCGTTG
>CAZPMO010000023.1:0-12326 GCA_964587515.1 uncultured Rhodospirillaceae bacterium
CCTGCGGATTAATTCGCGCCACCGCTGGGCCCCGGATCAAGTCCGGGGTGACAGAGGGGCATGACGTGGCGCTAATCGCCCCGCTCAGTCAACCTCTTCGCGCAGCAGGTCGAGGCGGTCGAGCATTTCCCGGTCGGTCACGATCACCAGCCGCGCGGGTCCGTCTTCGGCGCGGTGCGAGACCCAGCTCCAGTGCGGCAGCGTGAATATGTCGCGCGCGGCCCAGCGGTGCGTCGTCTCGCCGATGCGGCTTTCGCCCGCGCCCTCGATGACCACGCAGACGGCGTTCGCGGTGGTCCGCGCACGACGCGTCTCGCGGCCCGGCGCCAATTCCAGCGCATAGGCGTCGAGCGTCGAGATCACGCTGCCGCCGTCGACCGGATTGGCGTAACGCAGCGTGCGCGCGCCGTCCGCGCCTTTCGGCATGGCCGACAATGCCGCGACCACGTCGTCCCAGGCGTAACGCAGGCGCGGGGTGTGCGGCGTTCCTTCGCGGCCGCTCACCGGCACGAGGCCGCCGCCGGCGAATGAGGTGTCGGGAAGCGACGCCATGTTGTCGGGGTATGCGCCGGTCTGTCCGTATTCGCCGAACACCGCGTCCTGCGATCCGACCAGCGGCACGTCGAGGATATCGACCCAGGCAACGCGTTCCGGGCTGTCGTTTTCATGGCAGTGCCAGGTCCAGTTGGGCGTGACGATGAAATCGCCGGTATGCATCTCGCAACGCTTGCCGTCGACGAAGGTGCCGCCGCCCGAGCCCTCGAGCACGACCCGCAGGGCGGCGGGCGTGTGCCGGTGCGGCTCGGTCTTCTCGCCGGGGAGTACGCACTGGACGCCGGCGATGATGTTGGTGGTGGTCTTCGGCGGTCCCGGCAGATGCGGGTTTTTCAGCAGCAGGACGCGATGATCGGCGTCCTTTCCCATGACCTGCTCGGTCGACAGGGCGACCACGGGTCCGAGCGTTTCCCAACTCCAGTGCATCGACGGTTCCTGGCGGCCGGGCTCGGAGACCACCAGATCGTGGTACATGTCCCATAACGGCGCCAGGTCCTGCGCCGACATCGCCTCGTACAACGCCGTGCGTTCGACGGCCGGCGTCTCCACTGTGTTCTTCGTCGCCATCATTCCCTCCCCGTGCCTGTTGCGCCGTGGCCTCCGAACTGGCCCGCTAACCGGCGGATGAAAAATGCGGGATCACCTTTTCGCCGAACAGCCGGGCCGAGCGCTCGGCGTCATTGTATTCCATGGTGTTGAAGTTGACATCAAGCGATGCGATGTCGAAGCCGCCGACGAGCCGATCGAACTCGTGAATCTGCTCGATGATATCGTCCGGGGCGCCGACGAAGATCGCCTTCTTGGCGAATTGCGTCTCGAAGGTTTCCTTGGCGAGCCCGGCGACCAGCTTGTCGTAGCCCTGGTAATCGGCGGACGCGAGCCCGGCTGTCCATGCGCCCGCCGAACTGGCGGCCGAGCGCATGTGCCCGGTCAGCGGTTCGCTGGCGATGCGGACGGCTTCCTCGCGGTCCTCGTGGCAGCACATATAGAGCGCCATCATGATGCGGCCTTCGCCCGCATGACCGGCCGACTTCCAGGCCTCGCGATAGAGCCCGCACAGCTCGGGCATGCGCTCGGCGCCGACCGCCGGGATCGCCATCAGCCAGTTGCCCATGCGGCCCGCTTTCTCGAAGGATGCCGGGGTCGTGGTCGCGGCGGTCCAGAACATCGGGCGCGGCTTTTGCGTCGGCCGTGGCAGTGATGTGACATTCTTGAACTGATGGAACCGGCCTTGCTCGGTGACGTTCTCTTCTTCCAGCAGGCGCGCGATCTGGGCGACGCCCTCGTCGAACCGGTCGATGCTTTCGTCGAGGCTGACGTCGAATCTTTCGTACTCGTGCGGCACGAAGGCGCGCGCGAAGCCGACCTCGAGACGGCCGCCGGATATGGCGTCCAGCATGCCGATCTCGCCCGCCAGCTTCAGGGGATGATTGAATACCGGCAGCAGAGCGCCCGGGATCATTCGCGCCTTGGTCGTGCGCTGCGAGGCGGCGGTCAGGAAGATCAGCGGGTTGGGGCTGTAGCCGCCCCATTGGTGGAAATAATGCTCGACGATCCGAACATGGGCGTAGCCGTATTCGTCGCACAAATCGACCAGACGCAACGCCTCGTCGAAATAGTCGCGGGCGGATTTTTCCTCCGGCGCCACATCGGGGAAAAACTGCAATCCGAATTCCATGCCGGCTGCCTCCTGTCATTGCCCTTTCACGGACAACCTTATACCAAGGTTCACCGATAATGACCCATAGAGAGGGCCGCATGAAACTCTGCCGGTACAACGACAACAAGCTGGGCGTCGTCGAGGCGGAACAGCTTATCGATGTGAGCGAAGCGCTGGAGGCGGTTCCCGAGACGCGGTGGCCGCGCGCCAACGGCGACGGCTTCATCGCGGCGCTCGATAACGTCAGGGTGTTGGTCGGCACGCTGCGCAAGTGGGGCTTCGTGCAGCGCCACGCGAGCGTTGATATCCTGAGCCCGGTGGTCCATCCGACAAAGTTGATCGGCGCCCCCGCCAATTACGCCAAGCATGTCGCCGAGGCCGCCGCCGACGAAGGCATCCATTTCGGCGGCGAGGTAAAGACCATCGCCGAATACGGGCTGTTCCTGAAATCGCCGGTTCTGGTGGGGCCGTCCGAGGGCGTCGCGCTGCATTTCACCGACCGGCGCAACGATCACGAGGTCGAACTCGCCATGGTGATCGGGCGCGAGGCGAAGAACGTGGCGCGCGAGGATGCGCTCGATTATGTCGCGGGCTACGCCATCGGCCTCGACATGACGGTGCGCGGCCCCGAGGACCGCTCCATGCGCAAGGCGGCCGATACCTATTCGGTGCTGGGGCCGTGGCTGGTGACCGCCGACGAGATTCCCGATCCCGACAATCTCGCGATGTCCATCAGCGTCAACGGCGAGACGCGCCAGGAGTCGAACACGTCCTATCAGATTTTCGATTGCCGCCAGCTCATCGAATACGCCTCGCGCTTCTACACCCTCTATCCCGGCGACGTGATCATGACCGGCACGCCCGAAGGCGTCGGGCCGGTCGCGCCGGGCGACGTGATGCATTGCGAGATCGAGCGCATCGGCGCGATGGACGTCACCGTACGCGAGGCCTGAATGGCGCTCGTTGTCCGACCGCTCGCCGAGGCCGACCTCATTGAGGCCGACCGCATCAACCGCGTCGCCTTCGGCGTCTTCTTCGGGCTCGAGGATCCGGCCACGTTTCGCGGCGATGGCGAAGTGGTGCGCGGGCGGTTCCGCACCAGTCCCCATACCGCCTTCGCCGGCGAGCTTGACGGCCGGCTGGTCGCCTGCGGCTTCGTGATGGATTGGGGCAGCGTCGCGATCCTCGGACCGCTGACCGTCGATGTGCCGTATTGGGGCCAGGGCATCGCGCGCGCCATGATGACGCCGATGCTCGACTGGATCGACGAAGGCGGGTTCGATTTTTCCGGCCTGTTCACCCACCCGCAAAGCGCCAGCCATATTCGCCTCTACGAATCCTATGGTTACGAGATGCAGCGTATAACCGGCGTGATGTCGAAACCGGCGCCCGCGGGCGCGTCGTTGGGCGGGGCGGTCCTGTATTCGGCGCTGTCGGACGATGACCGCGCCGCCGCGCTGGCCGATTGCCGGGCGGTGGCTGAAACGATCCATCCCGGTCTCGATCTGTCGCGCGAGATCCAAGCGGTCGCCGATCTCGGCCTCGGCGATACGCTGGTGCTGCGTCGCGACGGGGCGGCGGTCGGGTTCGCCGTGTGCCATCACGGGGCGGACACGGAGGCGTCGAGCGCGCGGCTGATGGTGAAGTTCGCCGCCGTGCGCGCCGATGACGATAACGACCGGGCGGCGGCGGAGAATTTCGATCGGCTGGTCGCGGCCTGCGAGGGTCTGGCGGCGGCGCGCGGCGCGCCCGAGATCGTCGCCGGGACCAATTCGGGCCGCGCCGGCGCCTATGGCGCCCTGCGCCGCGCCGGTTATCGCACCTTCATGAACGGCATCGCCATGCTGCGCCCGGACACCGACGGTTACAACCGCCCCGACAGGTACGTTATCGACGACTGGCGGTGAGGCTCAGGGGAGATGCTCCTCGCGCCAGCGGGGCCAGTTGATCTCCCGCGTCTCCAAAAGCCGAACGTCTTCGAGATCGGGTAATCGGTCGAGGAACAATACGAGATTGTTGCAAGGCCAGCGCGCGCTTGGAACAACCAACCCATCGAGATCGAGAAAGCGCGCTGCGGCGCCGACCTCCTGGCCTCGCGCGGAATCTCCTTTAAGGAATGCTTCTTCGTCGATTCCCACCGCTTCAAGGGTTCGGCGGTCATCGAACCAAACCGTCCGTTCCGTGCGAACGCTGAGTTTGTTAAGCGTCACATGTGACGACGAGAACACCGGCGCCTTCGACAGATGAAAATAGATTTCCGCCATCGCGCCGTTTTCGTCGAGGCTGGTATAGAGCGCTTCGAAATCGTTGGCCGGATGCCAGCGGCCGCCGCCGGTTCCCCTCGCGAGAGGGTCGCGGCTCGCCCAGGTGACGCGCCAGACAATTCCGTCGAATGGTCGCGGCGCCATCGCCTCAAGGGGGTCAAGCAGATCGGGGTCATGGACGTGATCCGGCGGCACGCGGCAACCGTCAGAGATAGGCCATGTCGCCGAGACGCTCTATCGCCTCAAGAACAATTTCCGTCTTCCCGTCATGGATCAGGTCTATTGCGCGCCGCCCGTCGAGCAGGTCGCTCCGAGCGTTGAGCCACAGTCTGATCTCGTCCGGCGCATAAAATTCGGCGAGCCTATCGACCACGTAGCGCAGATCGGACAGGACAAGTTGCGTCCGGGGATGCGGCGAATGGGACCCGGCAGACCATCTGGTGACGGTCGCCTTGGAGACCTTTGCGATATTCGCCACGTCCACTCCCTTGAGACCGCCACGGTCCTTCAAGTCATTGATCGTCTTGGAGACAGCGTTGCTCATAACTTCACGTACTCGATCTTGCTGTACCGTCACTCAATCGACCGGCTCTATTCGTCGGTGTTTGGGAGCGGGATAGGTTGTGTTGACTCAAATTGAGTTCTCCAAGGATATGAGCCAAATCATCAATTCTGCGACTTCTGGTCGAGAGTTTTTCTGTAATTTTTGAGTCTGAGATTCTCAATCTCTGGGCCATCCGTGACGTGCGATCTGCATGCGCTAATTGTTGAGTAAGGAAATGATCTGGTCGCCGCAGTTCTGGCACTTCTCCTAGCTCTTGTAGGCGACGAACGGTTTGGATCAAATAGTGTGTTTTCGGATTAAAGATCATGTCTTGCCACCCGCCCGGGCAACATCCCGTATCACGGCAAGACGGGATGAAGCTGGTGTATCGTTGCATTCATGGCTTTTTCCTTACCATGGAAACCTTAACATAATTGTTTCATAAAAATAAATCAAGAAACAAAAATGAATTTTTTTTGTTCAACCACTCTGTGTGGGTGAATTGCGACGGTCTTCCAGACCCACTGGAACGCAAGTGGACATGGAGTTGGATCACCAAAAACTCGTAAGAAAACCGTACGAAACTTATTTCAGATGAATCGCACCGCTGACGCTTACTTGTCCAGGTCGAAGACGCGCTTGGCGTTGAGGCCGAGGATGTTGCGCTTGGCTTCCTCGTTGAGGAAGGGGATATCCCAGATCGAGGCCGGCGTGTCGAAATCCCAGTGCGGCCAGTCCGATGCATACAGCAGCTGGGTCTTGGCGTTGATCATCTCGAAGGTCAGCTCCAGCGCCTTGGGGTGATCCATCTCCAGCGGTTGCGAGGTGTAATACATCTCCGCCATGTACTCGCTGGGCTTCTTCTTCAGGAGAGGCGCTTCCGAGGTGCGCATCATGTAGGTGTGATCGAGGCGCTGCATCAGCCACGGCACCCAGGCGAGCCCGGATTCGATCCACACCGTGTCGAGGCCGGGGAAGCGTTCCGGCAGGCCGTTCATCACCCAGTTGGTCATGTGCACCACGTTGCACCACACGAAGCCGAGCGCGTGCATCGAGCCGAACCGGTTGATCTGCGCCATCGACTGGTCGTTCCAGTAATAGCCCGCGTGAAAGCCCAGTGGCATGCCGCGCTCTTCGAGGGCGCGATAGACCTTCATGTAGGAGTTATGATGCACCGGGCGGTGGCGCACCGAGGTGGTCATGAAGCCGATCACGCCCTTGGACTCGGAGAATTTCTCGATGGTCTTCAACGTCTCATCGGGGTCGTTGAAGGGCAGAAAAGCCATGAATTTCAACGCGTCGTCGGCCGCCAGCACATTGTCGACCGTCCACCGGTTATAGGCGTTGCCGAGCAGCGCCTCCATCTCGAACTGCGGGTGGACGCCGAGGAACAGCATGGGCGTCGGGAAGATCACCTGCTTGTCGATCGACATCGCCTGGCAGGCGCGCTGGGCCAGCACCACGTCGCGATGCACCTCGGCGCCGTCGACTGTCTCGCGCCGCGCCGACTGGTGCGGAATGCGCCCGCCGACGTCCTGGTAGCGCAGGCCGAGATCGCCATTCAGCCCATAGGGCGGCGCGCCGGTGCGGTTCTTCAGATAGTCGAGCGCCTGGTCGCGGAACACCTCGTCATCGACGTAATCGATGATGTCGGCCCACGACTCACTCTCGGTGTGATGGGAGTCGATATCGACGACGTACACGTCGTCGAGATTGCGCACATCGGCCTGCTGCCGGGCGCGGGCGAGCACGTCGCGCGTATCGGAATAGACGTCGATCTGCTTGTTGGGCAGTTCACGCCCGGATTCGACACCGGTGTCCATGGGCGGCACTCCGTTGTTGAGTTGGTTCTATTTTGCCGGCTAGGCCGCCGTCAGGGCGCGTCGTCGGGCCGGGGCCGGCGGAACCACATGGCGAGATCGAAGGTATTGAGGTTCACCGCCCGCAGCATCTCCGAGACGGTGACCACCACGTCGGTGGCCGTCGTCGCCTCCGCCGACGTGAAGGGCAGGAAGAAGCGGTCCTCCATTTCGATCTTGTTGGCGAACAGCCGCGCGCCGGCGGTCAGCAGACGCTGCACCGCCTCGTCCGAAATCTGATCGGTGGTTCCGTCATTCAGCGCTTTCTCGGCGATCGCAAGGGCGGTCTCCGCGGCGCCGTCGATGTCGGCGTGGGTTTCGGCGCTCTCGCCCGCCTTGGCTTCAGACGACGACATAGATTTCTCCGTTGTCGACCTTCACGTCATAGGGCTTCAGCCTGACATTCTTGTCGCCCGGATGACGCCCGGTCCGGATATTGAATTCATAACCGTGCCACGGACAGACGATATGGACGTCCTCTTCCGAGAATTTGAGGCCCTTGCTGGTTTTGTCCTCGGCGAGGATTTCCTCGACCTTGTTCAGGATTTTGCCCTGGCAGACGGGGCCACCCTGGTGTGAGCAGTTGTTTTCATAGGCGAAATATTCACCATCGAGACGGAAAACGCCAATTTCCAGTTCGCCTTGGGCAATGATCTTGCGGTCTGTTTCGCCGAAATCCGATTCTTTACCGACATAGAGGTCTGGCACTGTTCAGGTCTCCCAAGAGTCTGTATTTGTTGACTTATTCTCTGTGAGGGCACCCCGGAGGAGACCTCCGCGAAAGTCTATACCAACCCACCGATCTCACCCAAGCACTAATTGGCCGCGATCGGCGCCGCCCTGGACCCGGCGGAAGCTCTAAATCCGCTAAAACACTTCGAAAATCCGGTTTGGGTAAACGTTCGTTAACTTTTCTTACCTACAAACGGACACAGAATAGTCGCATTAGCGTCGCATCGCCGTCGCAATGGTCTGGCCAATTGCAAAACGTTCCGAAAGGGGCGCGACGCAAGGATTTTCCGGCCCCTGCGGCTGGTGTGACACCGGAGTGATAATGCATCGTCTCGATCACGAATCGTCCTTCGCCGCGGCATCGCGCCGGACATGGCAGTGGATGACCGCCGAACGCCAGGTCATTCTGCGTTCGAAGGGGCATATGCGTTACGTTTCGGTGTCGCGGGCGCGCCAGATCGGCCTGGCCTGCTTGGCGCTGGCCGCCGCCGGTTGGATCGGCTTTTCCTCGGCGAGCTACTTCCAGTTCCAGATCAGGTTGCTGTCCAAGGAAGCGGTGATCGCGAAGACCGAGCAGGCGTATCGCGATCTGCTTGCCGACATGCAGGATTCGCGTTCGCGTTTTCTTGAGATCACGGGCATCCTGGAAAACAACCATACACATCTGGTCGGGCTTCTGAACAAGAACAAGACGCTGCGCGGCGATCTGAAATCTCTGAAGAATAAACTGCGCCGGCATGAGGACATCAAGCGCGAACTCACCAGTCTGGAAGGCAAAGTACAAGAGGCCGAAGACCGTAACTCGAAGCTGGTTGGCCGACTGGATACCAAGAATTCGGAACTGACCGCGGCAATTACCGCGAACACCGTGGCCAGCGACAAGGGCGAAAAAATGAACGCGCGGGTCGCGGGCCTCGAAAAGCGCCTGGATCAGGTGCGTGGTTCGCAGAAGGCGCTGATCAACCGCATCACCGCGACGACCGTGGGCGATATCCGTCGACTCAGCCGTCTGATCGCTCAGACGGGATTGAACTCGCAGGCGCTGATCGCGGCAAACCGTTCGTCCAAACGCGGCCAGGGCGGCCCCTTCATTCCAGTTCGCGGAGCAGGCGACGGGTCGAAGGTCGGCCAAGCCATTTCCGTTCTTTATTCCCATATTGATCGCTGGGAAAGTCTGCAACGCGTGGTGCGCCGATTGCCGTTGGCCACGCCCGTTGACAGCTATTATATCGCCAGCAAGTTCGGCAAGCGGCGCGATCCGTTCAACAAGAGATGGGGCGTGCATCGCGGTCTCGATCTCGCCGGGCGCTCCGGCCAATCCGTCCGCGCCGTCGCGCGCGGCAAGGTTGTGCGCGCACGCTGGAAGGGCCGGTACGGCCGGATGATCGAAATCGATCACGGCAACGGCATTCACACGCTCTACGGCCACTTGCTCAAAATCAAGGTTAAGCGCGGCCAGACGGTGAAATACCGTCAGCTCATCGGCCGGATGGGCTCCTCTGGCCGCAGCACCGGACCGCACCTTCACTACGAAATACTGGTGAACGGCAAGCAGGTTGATCCGATTAAATTTTTGAATGCGGGGAAAAATGTTCTCAAAGGCTAAGCCGAAGACCACACGCGCCACGCCGACCGTGCCGCCGTCCATCCTCAGTTCCGACAGCCGCGTCAGTGGAGATTTTACCAGTGACGGCGAGGTTCAGATCGACGGCATCGTCAAGGGCGACGTAAAGTGTTCCAGGCTTTCCGTGGGGTCGTCAGGTCATATTCAGGGCGAAATCATTGCCGATACCGCGCTGATCCGCGGCAAGGTCGAAGGGCAGATTTCGGCCAAGAACGTGACCCTGACCCGCACCGCCCGCGTTGTCGGCGATATCGTGCATGACACGCTGACCATCGAGCCCGGCGCCCATCTCGACGGGCATTGCAAACGCATGGACTCGCCCGCCGCCATTTCGGACGACAGGCCCGAGGCCAAGATCAATCTGGTTGTCAGCGAGGCTAAGAAGACGGCCGGCTGAGAATTTCGGCGAACGTCTTCGGGTCGACGTTCCCGCCCGAACAAACGACAATCACCGTCTTGCCGCGGCAATCAACCTTGCCCGCCAGCGCCGCCGCCAGTGCGATGGCGCCGCCGGGCTCGGCGACCAATTTCAGATGAAGGAATGCCTGGCGCATCGCTCGCGCGGTGTCGTCGTCGCCGACCACCAGGCCACCCGCCAACAACCGCTTGTTCACCGCGAAAGTTAGAATGCCCGGCGTCGGCACGCGCAGCGCGTCGCAAAAGGTTTCATGGCCGGGCGCGATCGTCTCGCGCCGGCCCGACGCCAGCGACCGCGCGGTGTCATCGAATCCGTCCGGCTCCACCGCATATATCGCGATTCCCGGAAACCGTTCCGAGAGCGCTATCGCGCAACCGCTGATCAGGCCGCCGCCGCTGACCGGGACCAGCGCGATGTCGGGCCGCGCCTTCAACGCGTCCGCCTGATCCGCGGCTTCGAGCCCCACGGTGCCCTGGCCCGCCATGATGAAGGGGTCGTCGTAGGGCGGGACCATGACCGCCCCGGTGCGCCGGGCAATTTCGGCGCAAATGTCCTCACGCACTTCACTGGCGCGGTCGTAAGGCACGATCTTCGCGCCGTGGGCGCGCGTGCTTTCGGTCTTGATGGCGGGCGCATCGGCCGGCATCACGATGGTCGCCGGCATGTCGAGGATCGCGGCCGCGGCGGCCACGGCCTGGCCGTGATTGCCGGACGAGAAGGTAACGACCCCGCCGCGCCGCTCCGCCGCGTTGAGCCGGCTGAGGGTGTTCCAGGCGCCGCGAAACTTAAAGGCGCCCGTTCGCTGCAGCATCTCCGCCTTGATCAGCAGCCGGCCGCCGACCAGCGTGTTAAGGCTCGGGGATTCAAGCAATGGCGTGCGGACCGCCCGGCCCTCCAGCCGCGCCGCCGCCTCGAGGATATCTTCGAAGCCGGGAAGCCGGTCCGTTCCTGGATGGTCCTGGCCGATCACAAGCCGAGCAGCGACGGCAATTCCGCCAGGGTTCTCAACTCCGCCTGAGGAATGCCAGGGAGCAACTCCGTCGGCTGTTCGAACCGGTTGATCCACGCCACCCGGAAGCCGAACGCGGCCGCGCCGCTGGCATCCCAGGCGTTGGACGACTGGAAGCTGATCCGTTCCGGCGCCAGTTTCAGCCTGTCGACGGCGAACTGATATACGGCGGGGTCGGGCTTGAATACACCCACGTCATCGACGGACAGGATCATGTCGAGGAGGTCGAATATCCCGGCGCTCTTTACCGCCGCGACCAGCATGGTCATGGAGCCGTTTGACAGGATCGCCGTTTTCACGCCCCCGTCCTTCAGATGTTTGAGCGTGTCCGTCACTTCGGGATAGGTTTCGAACGACAGATAGAGTTCCATGAGGCGGGCCCTGAGGGCGGGGTCTTCGAGGCCACAGGCCTGCATTGAATAATCAAGCGCATCCGCCGTCACCTGCCAGAAATCTGCGTGCCGGCGCATCAGGCTGCGCAGCCAGGTATATTGGAGCTGTTTCTGACGCCACAGCGCCGACAACTCGTCGGCTTGGTCGCCGATGTCGTCGCGGCAACGCGCCACCGCCGAATTGAAATCGAACAGGGTGCCGTATGCGTCGAAGACGCAGGCGCCGATATCGTCGAATTGTGGGTCCGCCATCTCACGCCCCGTGTTTCCAACTCGCACCCATATACATCGCGTCGGCGCGGCCGACAACGTCCCGGCGGCGGTCGTTTAACGCGCCAGATCGGATTCCAGGGAATACGCCAGGTTCTTTTCGCTGAGTTTTCGGCGGTAAACCTGGAGATTTTCCATCACCCGCTGGACGTAGTTGCGGGTTTCGCGATAGGGGATCATCTCGATCCAGTCGATCGCGTTGAAATCGACGGCGCGCGGATCGCCGAGGTTCCGGATCCAGCGGCGGACAGCGTTGGGTCCCGCGTTATAGGCCGCGATGGAAAGCACGTAAGAACCGTCGAACCGTTTCAGAAGCTCTCTCAAATAAGCCCGCCCCAACCGAATATTGTAGTCCGGGTCGCGGGTCAGGCGGCTGCGGGAATATCGCACCCTGAGGTCGCGCGCCACGGCCCGCGCGGTACGCGGCATGAGCTGCATCAGGCCCAGCGCGCCGGCGCCGCTTTTGGCTTTCGCGTATAGATTGCTTTCCTGGCGCGCCACGGCGAGCAGCAGGCCGCGTTCCGGCCGGCCATCCGGCATCGCGATCACCGGGTAGGCGAGGGAGGGCAGGTGGACGCCCTTGCGATAGGCGTGACGCGCAACGCGCACCGCGAGGTCGCGCCGGTTGATCGATAGCGCCAGCCGGCCCACCAGGGTCTGGTGTTCGGCGTCGTCGGACAACCGCGCGAGCCGGGTCATGAATCTGCGTACCAGCTTTTCTTCGCCAAGCTGGTCGAGAATCCGGACGATTCGCGTCTCCTCGCGCGCCTCGAAGCGGCGAATTGCCTCCGGCGCGGGTTCCGTTTCGTTGTCCGAGGCCGTGACGGCGGTCGCCGCGGCCGGGTCGGTCCGTTCCGCCGCGAGCTGGCCATAAAAGGTGTTGCCGAGGGCGGCGGCGCGCCCGTCCGCCTCCTCGTCGAGGATGGGATCGGCGAGGTCGCCGTCGAGCCGTCCCCACCAGTGCCTCCCCGTGTAGCGGCCCGCGCCGGGTTCTCCGCC
>CAZPMO010000023.1:12336-38287 GCA_964587515.1 uncultured Rhodospirillaceae bacterium
GGTCGCGCGCCCGGCCCAATAGGCGGCGCGCGCGCGACTGATCGGAAAGCGCACGGCGCGGTAAAGACGCTGAAAATACCCCAGAGCTTCGCGAGGCTTGTTGAGAAAGCGAAGCGCGATCCAGCCGGCCAGCCACTCCGCCTCGGCGAAATTCGCGCCGGTGCTAAGCTGGTGTTCACGGACAATCCGGTAGGCGTCGGCCACCCGTCCCCGCGCCAGCAGCGGGCGGACCATCGCGGCTCGTTCGGACCACCATTTTTCGGGCCTGATGAGATCCCTGGGCGGATTGAGGAGTATCTCCACCGCATCGTCGATGCGGTCCTTGCGCCGCCGCCACTTCAGTCGCTCATACAGCAGTCCCGGATCGCGCTTCAGGCCTTCCGGCACGCGGCGGAGCGCCCAGTCGACGCCGCCGCGATACAGCCGCAGCGCCATCCGCGCGCGCGCGAGTTTGGCCTCGCCCGACGGAACCCGGTTCATCGTGCGCCGAGCCTGGCGGAATTTACCGTCCCACAGCAATCGGTCCAGCCGGTCCCAATGATCCTCGCCGCGCAGCAGCTTGCGATATCGTCTCAGGAAATTGCGCTCTTGCCGTCGTCCGAAATCGCCTTCGACCCACGTGTTGCGGATCACCGCGGCGCCTTCGGTCTTGCGTCCGGTGGCGATCAACGCCGCGCCCAGCATCACCCCGCCATCGGTGGTAAGGGGCGGATGTTTCTTGAGCCAGGCGAGGATCCGATCTTTTGGAAGGCGGTCCGTCATGGCCTCTTCGGCGCGGCGCGCGAGATTATCCTGGCTCGGCCAGTCGGGATTGGCTTCGATGAATTCGGTGATTTCGGAAAATGACACGCGGGCGCCGGGGCGCGTCATGTGAAACCAGCGCAGCACTTTGGTCGCCAGCGGATCGCGGCCCTTGCGCGCATATCTGAAAGCGCGCCGCCAGTTATTGCGGTGTCCCGCCGAAAACGCCAAGCGGAACGTGCGTTTATCGGCGCGCGACAAGAGCGCCCGCGACTCCACCGATGTCGCCGCGGCGTGCGCAATCGCGGCCGGCCCTGGCGTGCCAAGCATCAGCGGCGCTACGAAGACGGCACATACCAAGGTCGCGACGAGTCTCAAGCGGTCTCTCCCGGAGCGTCTGCTCTTTGCTCCTCAAGCATATAATACAACTGTCGTGGTATGGTTAATAAAGACTTAGGGACACTTCCCTAAACCGGTGTCTGCTTGCCGACCGTGACCAGTGCGGTTAGTCTGGCAGACAACTGACACCGATATTCGGGGAGAGGGCCATGTTCAGCGGGTCCATATGTGCATTGATTACACCGTTCCGTGACGGGGCGGTGGATGAGAGCGCGTTCGAGCGCTTCGTCGATTGGCAGATCGAGCAGGGAACCCATGGGGTCGTGCCCTGCGGGACGACCGGCGAATCGCCGACGCTCAGCCATGCGGAGCAGATGCGGGTCACCGAAATCTGCATCTCCATTGCCAAGGGCAGGGTTCCGGTGATCGCCGGCACGGGATCGAATTCGACCGCCGAGGCGATCGCGCTGACCGAACACGCCAAGGAGGCCGGCGCCGACGCGGCGCTGGTGGTCACGCCCTATTACAACAAGCCCACCCAGGAAGGGCTCTACCAGCATTTCAAGGCGATCAACGACGCCGTCGATCTGCCGATCATCATGTACAACATTCCCGGGCGTTGCGTGATCGACATGTCGGTCGAGACCATGGCGCGGCTGGCCAAGCTGCCCAATATCGTCGGCGTAAAGGACGCGACCGCCGAAGTCGCGCGCGCGACTTCGCAGCGCCTGGCCTGCGGCGACGATTTCTGCCAGCTCTCCGGCGAAGACGTGACCCAGATCGGGTTCCTCGCCCAAGGCGGCGTCGGCTGCATTTCGGTGACCGCCAACTTAGCGCCCAAGGAGATGTCGGATATGCACGCCGCCTGGCGCGACGGCGACGTGGCTTCGGCGCAGAGCCTCAACGACCGGTTGACGCCGCTGCACACCGACTTGTTCTGCGAATCCAACCCGGGGCCCGTGAAGTATGGCGCGAGCCTGCTCGACAGATGCTCGCCGGAAACCCGTTTGCCGCTCTGCGAAATCAGCGCCCAGTCCAAGCAGAAGGTCGAGGACGCAATGAGGTCGGCCGGCCTGCTTAATTAGGTTAAGGGCCCGTCCGGGAATGGCGCGCGCGCGAACCGATGCCTCGCGGGCGGTCGCCCAGAACCGCAAGGCGCGATACAACTACACCATCGAGGATTCGCTGGAGACCGGCATCGTGCTCACCGGCAGCGAAGTCAAGGCGCTGCGCGAGGGCCGCGCCAACATCGCCGAATCCTATGCGCGGCCGATCGATGGCGAGTTGTTCCTGGTCAACGCACATATCCCCGAATACAAGCAGGCGGGCCAGTTCAATCATGAGCCGCGCCGGCCCCGGAAGCTTCTGTTGCGTCGGCGCCAGATCGATCGCCTGCTGAACGAGGTCCAGCGCGACGGCGTGACGCTGGTGCCGTTAAAGCTCTATTTCAACGATCGCGGTATCGCCAAACTGGAGCTCGGCATCGCGGTCGGTAAACGCCAATACGACAAGCGTCAGACGACCAAGCAACGCGACTGGGACCGCCAGAAGGCCCGGTTGATACGCGATAAGGGGTAGTGCCCTAATACTGGCCCTTGGGCTCCAGCCCGAGACAAGATTGGCCGTGCATGGCCGACAGCGCATCCCAATTGAAAAAGGCGTGGTGCGAGACGGCGTGGGCGTCGCGCCAGGCGCGCTGCAATATCTCGCTGTGGTGGATGCCGGTCCCACCGGCCGCGCCCCACAGCGCGTCGAGCCCTTGCAGCGAAAGTTGGACCGCGTATGCCTGAGCCACCCTGTTGTCGATGCGCGCGGCCTGATCAAGCGATTCACCGCGCTCGATCACGGCCTGGCGCGACTCCTCGATCTGGGAAAACAGCAGCGCCTTGGCCGCCTTCAGGGCCGCCGCCGCGTGGCCGACGCGCATCTGGACCGCCGGAAATTCCGCGACCCGGTTGCCGCCGGCGGTGCCGATGCCGCGGGTTTGCCAGTCCCGCAGCTCGCCCACGAAAGCGTCGAGCGCGCCCTGAAGGCATCCGATCGCGGTCGCCGATAAACCATGGGCGCCGACTGAAAATACAGGATATCGGCCGAGGTTGGTCTCGAACGCTTCCTGGCCCGGGGCTTCCGACGACAAGAACTCGGCCAGGGTAATGCTGCGATACTCGGGGACGAAGACATCGTCCGCGGAAATCGCGTGACTGCCGGTCGCGGCGAGCCCCATCGTGTCCCAATCGTCGACCTGGGTGCAATCGGTCATCGGGACGACCACGAATCCGG
Source organism: uncultured Rhodospirillaceae bacterium (assembly GCA_964587515.1). Lineage (GTDB taxonomy): Bacteria > Pseudomonadota > Alphaproteobacteria > MPNO01 > MPNO01 > CAZPMO01. The sequence goes on from CAZPMO010000023.1 coordinate 15,697, forward strand.
GCGCCGGATCGGCGCCGTTCTCCGCCGGGATCATCACGCCCAGCAACAGGTAGTCGGCGTGGTCGCAGCCGCTGGCGTAACGCCAGACGCCGTCGATGCGGACGCCGCCATCGGTCCGGACACACTCACCGGTCGGTGGAAACGATGTCGCCACCATCTTGTCCGGATGGTCGCTCCATACCTCTTCCTGACAGGCCAGCGGGAACTGCGCGACCATCCATTGATGCGACATGCCGCAACTGCCGACCCATCCCGTCGAGCCGCAGGCCGAGGCGAGTTCCAGCGCGACGCGCGCCGCCGTCTCGGGATCATATTCATAGCCGCCGAAACGGCGTGGCAGAAGAATGCGGAAGAAACCGCGTTCGCGCAGCGCGCCGAACACGTCGTCCGAAATCCGGCCCGCCCTTTCAGCCTTTTGCGCGTCGCCCCGGGTCATCGGAAACAGATCGCGCGCCGCCGCGACCAGCTCCTCGCGCGTGGGTCTCGCCGTCATGTTCACCTTCCCATGGCCGAAAAACGCCGAATGGATTGATCGGGCCGCCGTGGTCCGTGGTAGCATCGTGGGCGCAACGGAGGAGGCTAGAATGATCGAGACAAAGGGCGTTGTCCATTTCACCATTCCGGTCAGCGATCTCAACCGGAGCGAGAAATTCTATCGCGAAATCCTGGGACTTACGACGGTGGACCGCGCGCCGCCGCCGGTCAATCTGGTGTTCATGAAATCGGGCGAGGACTTCGTGGTGCTGTCGAAAAGCAATACGCCGATCAACCCGAACCTCGGTGATGATCGCTTCGTCCACCACGCTTTTCTGCTCGATCCCGGCAAGTATGAGGAATCCGAGGCGTTCCTGCGCGAAAGCGGCGTGAAGATCGTCCACGAGGAAGAGCGCGTCGACGGCGTGTTCCGCGGCAAGCAATGCCATTTTCACGATCCCGACCGCAACGTTCTCGAAATAATCGACCTCGCCGGTATCGGTCCGTAATCGGTTCCGGAACGACGCGCATCAGGCATTAGAGGGGATCGACGTGGCCGCGTTTGCGCCTCTCGCCATCCTGGTCGTGCTCGGCGCGGGGTGGGGGTTCGGGGTCTCGCTGGTGAAGTTCGCGACCGCCAACGGCATCCCGCCCTTCGGCTATCTGTTCTGGATGACGCTGGGCGCCGGCGCGGTGGCCTTTACGATCTGCGTCGTCCGGCGCGATCTGCCGCGGTGTACGCCCCGCCATCTCCGCTATTACCTGCTGGTGGGCGCCATCCGGCTGGCCGGCGCCAATGTCGTGTTCTACACGGCGATCCAGCATATCCCGGTCGGTGTGATGTCGGTGATCCTCGGCACTTCGCCGATCTTCACCTACGCACTTAGCATGACATTGCGCCTGGAACGGTTTTTCGCGGCGCGTTTGATCGGCATCGGCTGCGGGCTGGCCGGCATGGTTCTGTTCATCGCGCCGCGCGGATCGCTTCCCGATCCCGCCATGGCGGGTTGGACGGCCTTCGCCGTTCTCGCCCCGTTGCTCTATGCCGTGGCCAATATCACGATCGAAAAATTGCGCCCGGCCGAGGGCAATTCGATCACCTTCTCTGTCGGCATGCTTTGGGCGGCGGCGCTGGTGATTTTGCCGGTGGCGCTCGCGACCGGCCAATTCCATCCGATCTGGCATGGGGTTGGGCGGCCCGAGACGGCGCTGCTGGTGCATATGCTGATCAACGGGCTCGCGTTTTTCGGTCTGTTTGAGCTTATCCGGCTCGCCGGGCCGACCTATGCGAGCCAGCTCACCTATATCGTGACCCTGACGGGCGTGTTTTTCGGGATCGTGATGTTTGACGAAAGCCACAGCATCTGGGTGTGGGCCGCCACCGCGATGGTCCTGGGCGGCGTCGCGCTGGTCAACAGGCGTCCCGCGCGTTAGCCGTCGAGTTCTTTGCGCACCATTCGGAAGACGTCGTGGAACATCGACTCGGTGAGCCGGCCAGTATTCGTGTTGTAGCGCGAGCAATGATAGGAGTTGGCCAGCAGAAGGCCGTTCGGCAGCCGGTGCAGCGCGCCATGACCGAATTTCCAGGCCGCGCGCCGTTCGTCCAGCGCCGCCAGCGTGGTCGAATGCGCCAGCGTGCCGAGCGTCAGCACCACGCGAAGGCGGGGCATGGACTCGATTTCCGCCACCAAAAACGGCCGGCACGCGTTGATTTCGGCGCCGACCGGCTTGTTCTCCGGCGGTACGCAGCGCACCCCGTTCGTGATTCGGCAATCAATCAGCCCCAGCCCGTCGTCGGCGCGAGCGTCATATTCGCCGCTGGAAAAGCCGAAGGCGCCAAGCGTCGCGTACAGCAGGTCGCCCGCGTAATCGCCCGTGAACGGCCGGCTGGTGCGGTTCGCGCCGCGTAGTCCCGGCGCGAGTCCCACGACCAGCAGGCGCGCGTCGGACGGCCCGAAAGAGGCGACCGGCGCGTTATGCCAGTCGTCATGTTCACGACGAATGTCTTCGCGGTAGGCAACGAGTCTGGGGCAAAGCGCGCAATCCCGACCGGGGGCGGCTCCCGCGGCCGGGTCGGGCATGGGCACGGCTGCGTACTCGAACCCGACTCACTCGGCGTCGACGTATTCGTCTTCGTCTTCGTCCAGGTCCTCATCCTCGGCTTCGGAGGGTTCCGGCCGGGCGGGTGTCGGTGAACTCGATTGAGCCGCCGGATCAGGTCTTGTGCCGGAACGTGAGATTTTCGGCGCAATATCCTGGAGCTCAGTGAAATTATCGGCCTGGCGCCGCAATTCATCGGCGACCATCGGCGGTGAAGACCGGAACGTGCTGACCACCGAGACGCGAACGCCCCGGCGCTGCACCGCCTCAACCAGCCGCCGAAAATCCCCGTCGCCGGAAAACAGCACCACATGATCGAGCCGGTCCGCCATCTCAATCATGTCGATGGCGAGCTCGATGTCCATATTGCCCTTGATCTTGCGGCGCCCGGAGGCGTCGGTGAATTCCTTCGTGGGCTTGGTCACCAACGTGTAGCCGTTATAGTCGAGCCAGTCGACCAAGGGGCGGATCGGCGAATATTCCTGATCTTCGATCAGGGCGGTGTAATAAAACGCCCGGACCAAGCGACATTCGGTCGAAAACAGATCAAGAAGGCTCTTATAATCGATGTCGAAACCCAGCGCGCGGGCTGCGGCATAAAGGTTTGATCCGTCGATGAAAAGCGCGACTCGTTCCTGAGGGTAAAATTTGATCATCAATGCCTCTGCTCGGTAATCGGCGGTCTGGTGTAATTTTCAAAATATCCGAGGTGAAAATATAACCAGACCCATACATTTGTTTATATGGGACCCTGCGATTTGAAGTGAAGCAAATAGGGCATGAAAAGTTGATACGCAAGCGTAAAATTGTTGAAATATCTGGTCCCGACGTCGTCGGGGCGGCGCACCGATGTCACTGATTGCGCTGGGAGCCAATTTGTCCAGCGGCGAGGGTGCCACGCCGCGTGAGGCTTGCGTGCGCGCCCTCGAAATTCTGGCCGAGCGGGACGCGCCGGTAATTCGGCAATCCCGCTGGTATCGCAGCGCGCCGGTCCCGGCGGCGGATCAGCCGGATTTCGTCAACGGCGTCGCGCAACTCGACAGTTCGCGCGCGCCGGCCGATCTTCTGGCGCTGCTGCATGAGGTAGAGGATACGCTGGGGCGGATACGCGGCGCGGCCAACGCGGCGCGGGTTATCGATCTCGATCTGCTGGCCTGTGGCGATGCGGTGATCGGCGAGGCGGGCCAGGAACGGCGGGGTTTGGTCCTGCCGCACCCCCGGCTGCATTTGCGGGGATTTGTCCTGTTCCCGCTCCTCGAAATCGCGCCGGACTGGCGCCATCCCGCGACCGGGGCAGGTATCGAGGCTATGATCGCGGCGCTGCCGCCGGGCCAGGATTGCACACTCCTCGACTGAGCTTGCCGATGGCGGGTTGAATGGCCCGAATCCCCTTGAATTCCGGGCTTTCGCCCCCTATATAGGCGGTTCGGCAGCATAATCCGGAGAATTTCGCATGGCCCGCGTGACGGTTGAAGACTGTATTCTGAAAATCTCGAACCGTTTCCAGCTCGTGATGATGGCCGCGCAGCGGTCGCGCGAATTGTCGGTGGGCGACGAACTCACGGTCGAACGCGACAACGACAAGAACCCGGTCGTTGCGTTGCGCGAAATCGCCGACGAAACCATCGAGCTCGACACGCTGGAAAACTCTCTGGTCCAGGGCCTTCAGAAGCATATCGACGTGGACGAGCCGATGGACGAGGCCGAAGAGCTTCTGGTTGTCGAGGAAGCGTTGAGCGAGTTCGCGGGTCTCGCGGAAGCGGCTGACGACATCGGGGCGGTTAAGGCCAACGCGCCTGATTTATCGGGGCTTGAAGCCGGTTTCGAGGATGTCGCCGAAGGCGACGGCGCGGGCGAAGAGCCTTCCGACCCCGACAAGTAGCGCCCGATTCGCGGGCCCGCCGATCGGCGCGGCCGTGTGAGGCGACATGATACGCCAGTTCGAGCTTGTTGAGCGGGTCAAGGGTTACGACCCGGCGGCCGACGAGGACGCCCTCAACCGCGCCTATGTTTTTTCGATGAAGGCGCACGGCTCGCAAAAGCGGGCCTCCGGAGACCCCTATTTCTCGCACCCGCTCGAAGTGGCCGGAATTCTGACGGAATTCAAGCTGGATTCGGCGTCCATCGTTACCGGCCTTTTGCACGATACGGTCGAGGATACCGTCGCCACGCTCGATGAGATCGAGGCCATGTTCGGCGGCGAGGTCGCGCGACTGGTCGATGGGGTGACCAAGTTTTCCCAACTCGAACTGCAATCGGATGACACGCGCCAGGCGGAAAATTTCAGAAAATTGTTCCTCGCGATGTCGGAGGATATTCGCGTGCTGCTGGTCAAGCTCGCGGACAGGGTTCACAACATGAGAACCCTGGGCTTCGTCAGTCCCGCCGCCAAGCGCCGTCGGATCGCGCGCGAGACACTGGAACTCTACGCGCCGCTGGCGGAGCGGATCGGCATTCATGAGATGAAGGACGAGCTGGAGGAGCTGGCCTTCGACGAACTTTATCCTGACGCAGCCGCCTCGATCCGGGCCCGTCTCGCCTTCCTGCGTGAGCAGGGCGAGGACGTGGTGCCGCGTATCATCGAAAAGCTGAAAGAGACCCTGGCGGAGGGTGGGTTGGACGTCGAGATCCATGGCCGCGAAAAGCGCTTCTACTCGATCTGGCGCAAGATGCAGCGCAAGAATATCGAATTCGAACAGCTCTCCGACATCATCGCATTTCGCGTCCTGGTCGGCAGCGTCGCCGATTGTTACAAAGCGCTGGGCATCATCCATACCAACTACCCGATGATCCCCGAGCAGTTCGATGATTACATCTCGACGCCCAAGATGAACGGTTACCGGTCGCTGCATACGGCCGTGATTGGACCCGAAAAACGGCGAATCGAAGTACAGATCCGTACCGTCGAAATGCATGAGCTGGCCGAACTCGGCGTCGCGGCGCATTGGCGCTACAAACAGGATGGTGCCCAAACCGGCGGCCGCCAATTTCGCTGGATGCGCGAGGTGCTCGACATCATGGAACACGCTTCGGGCCCGGAGGAATTTCTCGAAAACACCAAGCTCGAAATGTACCAGGATCAGGTCTTCTGTTTCACCCCGGCGGGAGAGCTGATCGCGTTGCCGGCCGGTGCCACACCGGTGGATTTTGCTTACGCCGTTCATTCGGAGATCGGCGACACCTGCGTCGGGGCGAAAATCAACGGCCGCGCGCTGCCGCTGCGCACGCGGCTGAAAAATGGCGATCAGGTCGAGGTCGTCACCGCGGCAAACGGTACGCCGTCCCCATCGTGGGAAGATCTGGTGGTCACCGGCAAGGCGAAGGCGCGGGTCCGTCGCTACGTACGCGGATCGCAGCGCGAGGAGTTCCTGCGACTGGGCGCCGCGATCGTCGAAAAAGCCTATCGCGAGGCCGGATATAAACCATCCGACGCGCTGCTCGAGCGTGTTCTCGACCAGTTCGAGGTCAAAACGGTCGACGATCTCCATATCGCGGTTGGCCAGGGGCTCTACACCGGCACCGACATCATGGCCGGTGTCGCGCCGCGTGCGCGACGGCGCAACGCGGGCGCGACCGCCGATTCCGCGTCAACGGAGAACGTGGTGCCCTTCCGCAACCTCGACGACGCACCGGCCGACCAGCCGCCAATCCCGATCCGGGGGTTGATTCCCGGCATGGCGGTGCACCACTCGAGCTGTTGCCATCCTCTGCCCGGCGATCGCATCGTCGGCATTGTCACCGCCGGCAAGGGTGTCGCCATCCACACCATCGACTGCGAGACCCTCGAAAGTTTTCAGGAAACGCCGGAACGCTGGCTCGACGTCGCCTGGGACATAGGCCCAGGACCCGAGGAGACCCATATCGGGCGCATCACGCTGGTGGTGTCGAACGAACGGGGCGCGCTCGGCATCCTGACCACGGTGGTCGCCCAGCATCTCGGCAACATCAACAATCTTAAGATTACCAACCGGACCGCCGATTTCTTCGAGATCGTCATTGATATCGAAGTGTCCGATACGCGCCATCTGACCGATATCATCGCCGCGCTGCGCGCGACGCCGGCGGTCAGTTCGGTCGACCGCGCCAGCGGTTGAGAGTTAGAATGGTCGCCATGACTAAAGATTTGCGCCTCGGCGTCAACATCGATCACGTCGCGACGATCCGCAATGCGCGCGGCGGCGCGCATCCCGACCCGGTGCGCGCGGCGCGCATCGCCGCCGCCGCCGGCGCCGACGGTATCACAGCGCATCTTCGCGAAGACCGCCGCCACATGACTGACGATGATATCGTCCGGCTCAGCGAGGGCATCGACCTGCCATTGAACCTCGAGATGGCGGCAACGGCGGAAATGCTCGACATCGCGCTACGTCATCGACCCCATGCCGCCTGCATCGTGCCGGAACGCCGCGAGGAGCGCACCACCGAGGGAGGGCTCGACGCGGTCGGCGGACATAATCACCTGAAACCTCTCATCGCGGCGCTTGCCGACGCGGGCATCCGGGTCTCGTTGTTCATCGAGCCCGACACCGCGCAACTGGATTGCGCCCGGCATCTCGGCGCGCCGGTGGTGGAACTTCACGTCGGCGCCTATTGCGACGCGGACGGCGCGGCGCGCGACGCCCAGCTCGAGCGTATTCTGGCCGCCGCGGCCCATGCCGAGGCAATCGGTCTCGAATGCCATGCCGGGCACGGGCTGAATTTTGACACTGTTGGCGCTATTGCCGAGATACCCACGATCGTAGAACTCAACATCGGCCATTTCCTGATCGGCGAGGCGATCTTCGGCGGGCTCGAGAGCGCTATCCGGCGGATGCGCTCGCTGATGGACAAGGCCCGCGCCGAAGCCGACGGCGCGCGCAGCGCATGATCCTCGGCATCGGCAACGATCTGATCGACATCACCCGGGTGAAAGGCACTCTGGAGCGCTTCGGCGATCGGTTTATTCAGCGCATCTTCACTGAAACCGAGCGCCACAAATCCGAACGCCGCGCAAACCGCGCCGAAAGCTACGCCAAGCGTTTCGCCGCCAAGGAGGCGTGCTCGAAGGCGCTCGGCACCGGCTTTCGTCGCGGCGTTTATTGGCGCGACATGGGGGTGGTCAATCTCAATTCGGGCAAACCGACAATGGCGCTGACCGGCGGCGCGCTTGCGCGGCTGGAGGAAATCACGCCACCCGGCATGAAAGCGCAAATCGATTTGACCCTGACGGACGAACCACCAATTGCTCAGGCAATCGTCATCATCTCCGCGGTGCCGATCGGCGATGGGTAGATTCCAGGATTGAAGTTCTTGACATCGGTTTCGGGCGCTGGCTTGATCGTCGCCGCGTCATTGCAATAAAGGTTTGGGTCGATAAATTATGATATTTCAATTGGTTGTGAATAGTTTTTAATGGCGCAGAAGAAGCCAAGCGGTCTTTGGGACACCGTCAAGACTGTCATTTACGCGGTGCTGATAGCGCTGGTGGTGCGCACCGTGGCGTTCGAGCCCTTCAATATTCCGTCGGGGTCGATGATCCCGACCCTGCTGGTCGGTGATTATCTGTTCGTCTCAAAATATTCATATGGCTATAGCCGCCATTCGCTGCCGTTGAGCCTGCCCCTGATCCCCGGCCGGCTGTTCATGAGTCCGGTCGAGCGCGGCGACGTCGCTGTGTTCAAACTGCCCAGCGATAACAAGACCGATTACATCAAGCGAATCGTCGGTCTGCCCGGCGACAGAATTCAGGTCACCGGCGGCCGTCTTCTGATCAATGGAAAGATGGTCAAGCGCAAGCGTGTCGAGGATTTCGTCTTTACCGACGACCTTGGGCGTATCGTACGCTTGGCCCAGTTTACCGAAACACTGCCCAATGGCATCGAACACCGTATCGTTGAGCGCAGTGATAACGGGCAGCTCGACAATACCCCGGTCTATACCGTGCCCGTGGGACATTACTTCGCGATGGGCGATAATCGCGATAATTCACTCGACAGCCGGGTGCTCAGCGGCGTCGGGTTCGTGCCCGCCCAGAACCTGGTGGGACGCGCGGACATTTTGTTTTTCTCGACAAACGGCTCGGCGCGGTTCTGGGAATTCTGGCGCTGGCCCGGTGCGATGCGCTTCTACCGGTTCTTCAAGACCGTGGATTGAAGGGGCGTGACCGGTCGCGATCCGCTTGTCGAGTTCGAGGCGGTGCTAGGTCATCGGTTCGAACGGCGCGAGCTTTTGATCGAGGCGCTAACCCACGCCAGCGTCGCCGATCCGGTTGGCCGACCGTCCTTCGAACGGTTGGAGTTCCTCGGCGACCGGGTGCTGGGCCTGATTATCGCGAAGCTGTTGTTCGATCGCTTCCCAGGCGAGGACCAGGGAGACCTGTCACGGCGTCATGCGCGGCTCGTGAACCACGAAACCCTGGCGGCGCTCGCGCGTGACATCGGCGTCGCCGAGGTCCTGGCGATCCAGCCGGGCACAGTGGGATCGGACGGCGCGCTGCCGCCCTCGATCCTGGAAGACGCGCTGGAAGCGGTAATCGGCGCGGTTTATCTCGATCAAGGCCTTGCCGCCGCGACCACCCTGATCGAGGCGCACTGGGGGGCAATGCTGACCGGGTCGCCGCCGAGCGAGTCCAAGACCGAATTGCAGGAATGGGCGCAGGCGCGCGGCCTGCCGCTACCCGTCTATGAGACGGTGGCGAGCGACGGTCCCGCCCATGCTCCCATATTCACCGTCGAGGTCACGGTCGAGGGTCATCCGTCGATGCGCGCCGAAGGCGGGTCCAAGCGCGTCGCCGAACGCGCCGCCGCCACCGCATTGCTGGCGCACATGAAAATGACCGATGGCTGAACCCGCCAGGCGCTGTGGTTTCGTCGCCATCGTCGGCGCGCCAAACGCCGGCAAGTCGACCCTGGTCAACCAGTTGGTCGGCGCCAAGGTTTCGATCGTCACGCCCAAGGTGCAGACCACGCGGAACCGAATTCTCGGCGTTTCGGTGCGGGGCGAAGTTCAGATTGTCTATATTGATACGCCCGGCATTTTCGAGCCACGCCGCCGCCTGGACCGCGCAATGGTGGCCGCGGCCTGGGGCGGCGCGGCCGACGCCGACGAGGTCGTGTTACTGATTGATGCGAAGCGTGGGCTCGACCGTAATTCGCGGCGTATCGTCGACGGGCTGAAGAAATCGGGGCGCGGCGCGATCCTCGCGCTCAACAAGATTGACCTGGTGAAACGGCCGACGCTTCTCGGTCTGGCCGCCGAACTCGACGGCGAAAGGATCTTCAGCGAGACCTTCATGATTTCCGCGCTGAGCGGCGACGGCGTCGAGGATTTGCGCGATACGCTGGCCGCGCGTCTGCCGACCGGGCCCTGGATGTTCCCCGAGGACCAGCTCTCCGACATGCACGAACGCCTGTTCGCGGCTGAGATCACCCGTGAAAAGCTGTTCCTGTCGCTGCGCCAGGAACTGCCCTACGCGCTTACGGTCGAGACCGAATCATGGGAACCTTTCGAGGACGGTAGCGTTCGCATCGAGCAGGTCATCTATGTCGAACGCGACAGCCAGAAGGCCATCGTGCTGGGCATGCGGGGCGCCCACATCAAGTCGATCCGCGAAGCCGCCGTCGACGAACTTTCCCAGATTCTCGAGCGCAAGGTGCACCTGTTCATCTTCGTGAAAGTGCGTGGAAGCTGGGGCGACGATCCCGAGCGCTATCGCGATCTCGGCCTCGATTACAACGCGTAGGGTTCAAGCGTCACCGCGAGGTCGAGAAGCGCCTCGTCGCCGCCTTGCCAGCCCAGGAACGAAAGCCCGATGGGGCAGCCGTCCGCCGCGCTGGCGGCGGGAATGCTGATCTGCGGCAGTCCCGACAGCCCCGACAGGCAGGTCAGCGCCATGGTGCCCCGCCGGAACGCCTCGAGCTCGTCGAACCCGGCCGCCAGCTTCGGCGGCAGAGCCGCCGCGCTCGGCAGACAGACCACAGTGCCCGGCGGGATCATGGTGCGAAGATCATCGCCGATCCGGCGGTGTAACGCCGCCGCCGCGCTTTCGTCTTCCGCGCTCACCGTCGCGGCCCAGTCGCAGCGTTCGCGGATGCCAGGGCCGAGGGCGGGCCGGGTGCTCTCTATCCAGTCGCCGAACGTGCGCCATACTTCGGCCGCCTGAAGCGTGCGGAAACATTCCCGAGATTCGTCGAACCCTTGGCGCGCCGCGCTTTCCGTCTCGAATTGGGGCAACGCCACGGCGGCGCGTTCAAGGAAGGCGCGGAGCGGCGTCGCGACGATGTCCTCGGCCCAGGCGAAGCAGTCCTCGGCGATGATGATCCGCTCGATGGGGCGGCGATCCGCCTCGCCGTCCAGCAAAACAGTTCCAATGACGCGATATAGCGCGGCCCCTCGCGCGAACCAGCCGCCGGTATCGAAGCTCGGCGCCATCGCCATTCCATGGGTGAGATCGACGCGCCCATGGGTCGGGCGCAGGCCGTATAGACCGCAGAAGCTAGCCGGCATGCGTACCGAGCCACCGGTGTCGCTGCCCAGCGCGAAATCGCAAAGCCCGGCCGCGACCGCCGCCGCCGACCCCGATGACGAGCCACCCGGCATGCGCTCCGGCGCGCGGCTGTTGCGCGGCGTGCCGTAATGGGCGTTGGCCCCGGTAATGGAATAGAATAGCTCGTCGCAGACCGTCTTGCCGATCATGTTGGCGCCCGCGTCAAGCAGTTTGGCGACCACGGGCGCGGTGTGTGTCGCCGGGCCGTGGGTGCGCAGCCAATCCGGGCTGCCGCCGCCCGTGACGTGGCCGGCGATGTCGTAAAGGTCCTTCACCGCGAATGTTAGCCCGGCAAGGGGACCTTCTCCCGAACCATTCATCGGGGGCGGAGAGTGCGGCACGAAGGCGCCGACGGAATCATTCACGATGGGGGTGTTCCTTCAAATACCACTCGAGAACCTGTTCGCCGTCCTACACCAGAGCGCCCGGCTGGCACGCGATAAGTTCGGGTGTTTCGGCCACATAGCGGATGCTGTGCGGCGAGCCGCTGATATAGGGAAACACGGCCAGAGCCGTCACCCCCGCGATGTCCTCGCTGTCGACGTGGATGCAGTCAAAATAATCGAGGCCTTCGCGCGGGATCATGCCGCACATGGCGATGTTCCTCTCTTATTCCTCGTAGACACCACTCCCTATCACAAATAGTCGGTCGTGAACTATTGAGAATGACTTTCGCAGATGCACCTAGGCGCTCCAACGCTTAATTTTTGGAGAGAAAATTGAACGTTGTATTCTCTCAAACGTATATATAATTTTAGATATAATTTCGCTGGAAGATCGCTCGAATTCTGGATCAAACTCAGCGCCTGTGGCAGCAGCGAACGGATTTCCTGATCTTCACATTGTGTTCCAAAAAAAATTGGTAGCCCGAGCAGCTGTCCCAATTCGATTTGAACCAAAATGGGAGAAATGAGATGTCACAGAGAAAAGATGAGTCAACGACACAGAGCGAAACGACGATCGAGACGCCTTCACCCGTCTTGCCCGCGGTTACGATCCACGCGGTCGCGGCGGATTCCGCCGAGCTAGCGGAGCACGCTGCCGCGCAGCGCGACCGCCTCGACTGGGGGCCGGCTATGCACAGCCTGCCGTCGGTCTGGTGGGAAACCCAGGGCGGAGGAATCAAGGTCGCGGTCCTCGATACGGGTGTAGATATTGACCATCCCGACCTTGGGGGCGCGGTCGTGGGTGACCAGGATTTCACCGGTGACGGAATCGAAGACGTTAACGGCCATGGAACGCATGTAGCTGGAATAATCGCGGCACGTCTCAACAGCGTCGGTTTCGTTGGTGTCGCACCCCGGGCCGACTTGCTGATCGGCAAGGTGCTCAATAACCAGGGGCGCGGATCGTTCAGTGCCATCGCCGAAGGCATCGATTGGGCGGTCGGCGAGGGCGCGGACATTATCTCCATGTCGCTGGGCGGGCCGGTATCGGACAATGCACTCTATCGATCAATCCATACCGCGCTGGCAAACGGAAGGATTGTCGTCTGCGCCGCCGGCAATGACGGCTCCCTTTTCAGCAACAGTATTGGCTATCCAGGGCGTGAGGGCGGAGTGATCTCGGTTGGCGCTCATGACCGTAACGGAAATCCGGCCGGGTTCAGTTCGCGCGGTGGTGAGGTGGATCTGATGGCGCCGGGAACCGATATCTGGTCGTCCTATCGTAATGGGGGTTATGCGAAGCTAAGCGGGACCTCCATGGCGACACCGTTTGTTTCCGGGATATGCGCGTTGATCCTTGCCAAACATCGGGCTGATGGAAATAACGGAAGAATCCCGATCTTCAATTGCGAGGACATGTATCAGCACCTGCTTCGGACCACATCCCATCCCGGCTATCACGACAACGCGTCCGGATACGGCCCGTTGCAAGCTTTCGCGCGATTCGGCCCACAGATGACGGAGCACGATTAATCCACGGGACGCTGGTTTGAACAGACTTTGCCCGCCTTCTTGGTAAAAGAGGGGTCTGCTGCGCTATAACGGCCTCCATCGGACCATTGTCGCGGTGGAGGGAGAAGGCGTAATGACCGTCGATCAGCTATCGATTCTGGGGTTGCTGGCGGCGGTGTTCGCGTTGTTCGCCTGGGGGCGTTGGCGCTACGACGTGGTCGCCTTCGTCGCGCTGCTGGCGGCGACGGTGATGGGCGCGGTGCCGTTCGCCGACGCCTTCAGCGGGTTCGGCCATCCGGCGACCGTGACCGTCGCGGTGGTGCTGATCTGCAGCCGCGGTTTGCAAAACGCCGGCGCGGTCGATCTCATCGCGAAACATCTGATGCCGCCGCTGCGATCGACCTCGCGCCATGTCGGGCTGATTTCCGGGATCTCCGCCATGCTGTCGACGGCGATGAACAATGTCGGCGCGCTGGCGCTGTTGATGCCGGCGGCGATACGATCCGCCGCGAAGGCGAAGCGCTCGCCGGCGGCGATCCTGATGCCGTTGTCGTTCGCGTCCATCCTCGGCGGGCTGGTGACGCTGATCGGGACGCCGCCCAACATCATCGTCGCGGCCTATCGCGGCGACGCGCTGGGCGAGCCGTTCCGCATGTTCGACTTCACGCCGGTGGGCGGCGTCGTTGCGGTGGTTGGCGTGATTTTCGTCGCGTTTGTCGGCTGGCGGCTGATACCCGGGTCGCGCCGCGCGCGGTCGCTGCCCGAGGATCTGTTCCGCATCGAGGGTTATGTCAGCGAAGCGACGGTGCCCGAGGGCAGCCCGGCGGTCGAACAGCCGCTCGCCGACCTCGATGATCTGGCGGACCAGCACGGGGTGGTGATTCTCGGGCTGGTGCGGGGCAATCGCCGCATCGACCGCGCCAGCCGCCGCGAGCATGTGCGGGCCGGAGATATCCTGATTCTCGAGGCCGATTCCGAGGCGCTCACCGCCGTGGTCGCCGCCTTCAAGCTGGAACTGGTCGGCGACGCCGATGTGCGCAAGGACGCCGACATGACGCTGCTGGAGGCGGTGGTGCAGGCGGGATCGCCGATCGTCGGGCGCACCGCCGCCGCGCTCAGGCTGCGCCAGCGCCACGGCGTCAACATGATCGCCATCGCCCGCGCCGGCGAGGAATTCCATGGCCGGCTGCGCTCGTTCCGCTTCCGGGCCGGCGATATCCTGCTGCTTGAAGGCTCGGCCGAACGCCTGCCCGAGCTTATCGCCACGCTGGGCTGTCTGCCGCTGGCCGAGCGCGGTCTCAGCCTCGGCCAGCCGCGCCGCGCCGGTCTTGCGATTGCGCTGTTCGCGGCCATGATCCTGTGCGCCAGTTTCGGGCTGTTGAGCATGCCTGTTGCGCTCGCCATCGCCGCCGCCGGCATGGTGTTGCTGAGCATCGTCTCGCCGCGCGAAATCTACGAGAGTATCGACTGGCCGATCGTGGTGCTGCTGGGGGCGATGATCCCGGTCGGCGCGGCGTTTCACGCGACGGGTACGGCGGGGCTGGTGGCCACGGCGCTGGTCGGCGTGGTCGCGGATTTCGGCCCGGTGGCGGCGCTGGCCCTGGTGCTGGTGCTGACGATGACGCTGTCGGATGTGATCAACAACGCGGCGACGGCTGTGGTGATGACGCCGGTCGCGTTGAACGTCGCGGGCGGGTTCGGCGCGGCCGCCGATCCGTTCCTGATGGCGGTCGCGATCGGCGCATCGTGCGCCTTCCTGACGCCCATCGGCCATCAGAACAACATGCTGGTCATGGGACCGGGCGGCTACCATTTCGGTGATTACTGGCGCATGGGCTTGCCGCTCGAGGCGCTGATCGTCGCCGTCGCGTTGCCGATGCTTCTCATTGTATGGCCGCTAACGGTATGATGGTTTCCGAAGGGGAGGCCAATAATGCCAACGGGGAAAGATTTCGATTACATCATCATCGGCGCGGGGTCGGCCGGCTGTGTGCTGGCGGGCCGGCTTGGCGAGGATCCGGATACGCGTATCCTGGTGCTGGAAGCGGGCGGCCAGGACAATAGCTGGTTGATCAGCGTACCGCTCGGCGCGGGCAAGATCTGGAACGGCGACGAATTCAACTGGTCCTATAACTCCGAGCCCGAACCCAATGCCGATAACCGTTCGATCTTCCATCCACGCGGCAAGGTGATCGGGGGCTCGTCCTCCATCAACGTGATGGCCTATGTGCGCGGCCACAGGCGCGACTATGACCGCTGGCGTCAGATGGGTCTCGACGGGTGGTCTTATGCCGACGTGCTGCCCTATTTCAAGCGCGCCGAATCATTTTCGGCCGGCGCCGACGACTATCGCGGCGGCGACGGCCCGTTGAGCGTGCGCCACACAAGGGCCCAGGATCCGATTTTCGACGCGTTCCTGAAGGCCGGCGAGGAACTCGGCCACGGCGTCACGCCGGACTATAACGGCGCGCGGCAGGACGGTTTCGCGCGCGTGCAGTACACGGTGCGTGACGGACGGCGGTGCAGCGCCGCGGTCGCCTATCTGCGTCCCGCCCTGAAGCGCGGTAATGTGGAGGTCGAAACCGGCGTCCATGTCACCCGCGTTCTGATGGAAGGCGCCCGCGCCGTGGGCGTCGAATATTTGAAGGACGGCGCGAAGCACGAAGCGCGCGGCGGCGGTGAAATCATCGTCTCCGGCGGCGCCATCAACTCGCCCCAGATCCTGATGCTGTCGGGCATCGGCCCGGCCGAACACCTCAGGGACCATGGCATCGAGCCCGCCCTGGACCTGGCCGGGGTCGGCCAAAATCTCCAGGACCACCCGGCGGCCTCGGTTGCCTATTCCCACGCGCGCCCTTCGGGGTTCTCCAGGAATCTGCGTTTCGACCGGCTCGCCTTCTCCATGGTCCAGGCCCATCTCTTCGGCTCGGGTTTCGCCGCCAACCCGCCGGGCGGCATGACCGCGTTCCTGCGCAGCGGCCCGGACCTGGATATGCCCGACATCCAGATGTTCCACCGCAATGGCTCCAAGGTCGTGCGCGAATGGTTCCCCGGGTTTCGCCCGCCGGCCCCGGACGGATTCATGTTCCGGTCCTGTCAGCTCCGTCCCGAAAGCCGGGGCGAGATCACGCTGGCCAGCGGCGATCCCACCGCCGCGCCCCGCATTCGCAACGATTTCCTGTCGACCGAAACCGACCGGCGGGTGCTGCGTGAAAGCATCCGCCTGGCGCGCGATATCGCGGCCAGCAAGGCCTATGAGGGCATCACCGGCGTCGAGGTAAGCCCCGGCCCCGAGGTGAAGACGGACGCCGAAATCGACGCCTTTATCCGCCAGGACCTCGATACCGTCTATCACCCGATCGGCACCTGCCGCATGGGGCCGGACGCCGAATCCGTGGTCGATCCGGAATTCCGGGTGCGCGGCGCGGAAGGCCTGCGGGTGGTCGACGCCTCGGTGATGCCCGACCTGGTGGGCGGCAACATCAACGCCTGCGTGATCATGGTCGCCGAAAAGGCGTCCGACATCATCCGCGGCCGCCCCGCCCCGGCGCCCATCGAGGGAGTCTAAGTACCCGACACCATGACGGCGATCGAGATAGCCGAACCCGGCGGGCCGGCGGTGCTGCGTCCGGTCACGCTCGCCGTGCCCGAGCCGGGGCCCGGCGAGATGTTGATCCGGGTCGCGGCGGCCGGGATCAACGGCGCCGATCTGACCCAGCGCAAGGGGCTCTATCCCATGCCGCCCGGCATTACGGAGATCCCGGGGCTCGAGGTGTCCGGAACCATCGTCGCGCTGGGGGAGGGGGCCGAACGATTCGGTCCCGGCGACGGGGTCTGCGCGCTGGTGGTCGGCGGCGGCTACGCCGAATACGCCGTCGCGCCTTGACAACAATGCATGCCCGAGCCGGACGGAGTCACGCTGATCGACGCGGCCGGAATTCCCGAGACCTTCTGCACCGTTTGGTCCAACATGATGGATCGCTGCGCGCTTAAGGCGGGCGAAACGATCCTGATCCAGGGCGGCACAAGCGGCATCGGCGTCGCCGCCATCCAGATGGCCCGGGCAGTCGGCGCGACCGTGCTGGCGACCGCGCGCACCCAGGAGAAATGCGCCGCCATGACGCGGCTCGGCGCGGCGCGCGCGATCAACTATCGCGACGAGGATTTCCTGGATGTCGCGCGCGATTTCACGGAAGGGCGCGGCGTCGACGTGATCCTCGATATCGTCGGCGGACCCTACATCGCGAAGGAGTTCGAACTGCTGGCCCAGGACGGCCGGCTGGTGTTCGTTAATCTGCGCGGCGGGCGTATCGCCGAGGCCGATTTCAGCCACATCCACCGCAAACACCTCACGATTACCGGCTCACGGCTGCGCCCGCGCACGGTCGCCGAAAAGGGTGAAATCTGCGACGCGCTCGAAGCGCATATTTGGCCCCGTTTCGCGACCGGCGAGATCGTCGCCGAGACCCATGCGCGTTTTCCGCTGGCCGAGGCGGCCGCGGCCCATCGGGTCATGGAAGCCTCCGACCATATCGGCAAGGTGCTGCTGACGATTTAGCGGCGGGGATCCCACACCCGGCTGAACAGCGACCAGGCGATCAACCCGCCGAAGCACACCAGCCCGGCGGAAATGAAGGCGAACAGCAACGAGGTGTCGCCCGGATAGACCGCGACGGCCAGCGCGCCGCCGCCGGCGGCGACGATCAGGCGCAGGGTTCCGGCGGTGAACGGCCACATCATGTTGCCGGTGCCTTGCGAGGCGAAGTAGAGCGTCTGGCCCAGCCCGAAGAACAGATAGAACGGTCCGACGATGGCGAGGTAGCGCGCGCCGACCGCGTGGGCTTGCGGATCGGCGGTGAAATTGTCGAGCCACAGCCCCGGCCAGATCGCCGCCGTGACGCCGATCAGCGCGGTGAACCCGGCCACGAACAGTCCGCCCGACCATGCGACGCGCCGCGCCCGGGCGTAATTGCCGGCCCCGAAATTAGCGCCCACCGTCGCGGTCAGTGCGCCGCCGATGCCGAACGAAATCGGCACCAGCATCAGTTCCAGCCGGCCGCCGAGCCCGTAACCGGCCAATGCCGCGGCGCCCTGGCTGGCCACCAGCCGAGTGACGATCAGGATGGTGCCCACCGTCAGCAGCGCATTGCCGCAGGCCACCGCGCCCACCTTCAGGATATCGCGGAACAGATCCCACGAGAGCGCCACGCCCCGGAAACGCAGTTGCACCCCATCGCGCCCGGCCATAACGATGCCGCCCATCACCAGCGCGGCGAGGCCGAACCCGGCGACCATCGCCACCGCGGGCCCGCGAATGCCGATTGCCGGGAAGGGCCCCCAACCCAGCGTCAATGCGCCGGAGAGCACGACTTGCACGGCGCTGCCCGCGATCAGCACCACGGCCGGCGTCGCCATGTTGCCGGTGCCGCGCAACACGGCCGCGAAGGTATTGGCAAGCCACATGGCCGCCGCGCTGCCGAACGCGATATGGGCATAGGCGACCGCACCCGACAGCACCACGCCGCCACCACCGAGTAACGCGAAAAGCCAAGGCGCGAACCATGCCGCGATCACCATATAGGCCGCCGCCATGCCGAGCGCGATGATCGCGGCGTGCAGCACGATCGCGTTGGCGCGCTCCGGCCGCCCCGAGCCGAGGGCGCGCGCGATCGCCGAGGTCACCCCGCCGCCCATGGCGCCGGCGGACGTCATCAGCATCAGCGTCTGCACCGGGAACACCAGCGCCAGCGACGCCAGCGCGGTAATGCCGAGACGGCCGACGAACCAGGCATCGGCGAAGGTGACCAGCGTGGTCGCCGCCGCGACGGTGATATTGGGTCCCGACATACGCGCCAGCGTCGGCCCGATCGGGCCGTGCAACATGCGCTGAAGGGCAGGCGGAAGATCGGCCTGATTGTCGGGTTCTGCGGTGATAAGACTCTCCTATGATCGCAAAAGATTGCCCACGCGCGCGCCTCGCGCAAGAGCGTTGTGCATCAAGCCCCTACACTGACACCCCGACCCCGATCCGGGGTGATGGGTGGGGGCGTGTGGCGTCGGCTCTCGCGCGCCCTTCGATCCTCCCGTATAACCACCATCATGGACTGGTCGGACGAGGGTATCGTGCTGGGGGCGCGGCGGCACGGCGAGGGGGCGGCGATCGTGACGCTTCTGACCCGCGAGCATGGGCGTCACGCGGGTCTGGTGCGGGGCGGGTCGGGCCGGCGGGCGCGCGGGGTCTATCAGATCGGCAACCGGGTGGCGGCGACGTGGCGGGCGCGGCTGGCCGAGCATCTCGGCTCCTATACCTGCGAATTGCTGCGGGCCGACGCGGCGACGCTGCTGGCGGAGAAGCTGCCGCTGCTGGCGCTGACATCGGCCGCCGCGCTGTTGGATTCGGCGCTACCCGAGCGCGCCCCGCACGAAGACATGTTCGAGGACTTCGCGTCCCTGATCGCGGCGCTCGAACAGCCTGGCTGGCAAATCGGTTACGCGCGTTGGGAACTGGCGCTGCTGGCGGCGCTGGGGTTCGGGCTCGATCTCGGCGAATGCGCGGTCTCCGGCGCGACCGAGGGCCTCACCTATGTGTCGCCGCGCACCGGCCGCGCGGTTTCGGAAGGCGCCGCGGCCCAATGGCGCGACCGGTTGCTGCCGTTGCCCGATTTCCTGCGCCAGGATACGGATTTTTCCGCCACGCCGAGCGAGGTCCTTGACGCGCTCAGACTCACGGGCCATTTCCTGGAGAGCCACGTCTTTGCCTCCGAGGGCCGCGCCTTGCCCGAATCGCGCGCGCGGCTTATTGAAGGACTCGCTTCGGCGGTACCGAATTCCAGTAGCGATAACGAGTAAAGTCCCCATGAGCCAGAAGACCAAGAACGCGGAAATCCGCGATGTCCCGCTCGTCGATGCGCTCGGCGAGCGCTATCTTGCCTATGCGATGTCGACTATCACCTCGCGCTCGCTGCCCGACGTGCGTGACGGGTTGAAGCCGGTGCAGCGCCGTTTGCTGTTCGCCATGCGCCAGCTCCATCTCGATCCCGGCTCCGGGTTCAAGAAATGCGCCCGCGTGGTCGGCGACGTCATGGGCAAATTCCACCCGCACGGCGATCAATCGATCTATGACGCCATGGTGCGCCTGGCGCAGGAATTCTCGGTGCGCTATCCGCTGGTCGAGGGGCAAGGCAATTTTGGTAACATAGATGGTGATAACGCGGCCGCGATGCGCTACACCGAGGCGCGCCTGACCGCTTACGCCGAGGCCATGCTGGAAGGCATCGACGAGGACGCGGTCGATTACCGCGAGACTTATGACGGCTCGGAATCCGAGCCCGAATTGCTGCCCGCCAGCGTGCCGAACCTGCTGGCCAACGGCGCCAGCGGCATCGCCGTCGGCATGGCGACGTCTATTCCGCCCCACAACGTGGATGAAATCTGCGCCGGGCTGTTGCATTTGATCAAGTTCCCGAAGGCCAACAACGCGAAGCTGGTCGAATTGATCCCGGGCCCTGATTTCCCGACCGGCGGCCTGCTGGTGGAGCCGCGCGGCAATGTGGAGGAAGCCTATGCCACGGGGCGCGGCGGCTTCCGGCTGCGGGCGCGCTGGGAAGTCGAGAAGCTGAAGAACGGGGTCTATCAGATTGTCGTGACCGAGATCCCGTACCAGACCCAGAAAAGCCGGATCGTCGAGCGGCTCGCCGAGCTTATCGTTTCGCGCAAGCTGCCGATGCTGGTCGATGTGCGCGACGAATCAGCCGAGGATATCCGCGTCGTGCTGGAGCCGCGCTCGTGCACAGTCGAGCCCGAGATGCTGATGGAGGCGGTGTTCCGCCACACCGACCTGGAAACCCGCATCGGGCTCAACATGAACGTGCTCGACGGCGGCCGCGTCCCCAAGGTCATGAACCTACGCGACGTGCTGACCGCCTTCCTTGACCACCGTCATACGGTCTTGAAGCGGCGCACCAAGTTTCGCCTCGCGAAGATCGAACACCGGCTGGAGATCCTCGGCGGCTATCTGATCGCCTACGCGAATCTCGACGAAATCATCCGCATCATCCGCGAAGAGGACGAGCCCAAGCGGGTGATGATGAAGCGCTGGAAGCTGAGTGAAATTCAGGCCGAGGCGATCCTGAACATGCGCCTGCGTGCGTTGCGTCGCCTCGAAGAGGTCGAAATCAAGACCGAGTTCGATGCGCTGACCGCCGAGAAGAAGAGCCTCAACAAGCTGATGCGCGACGAGAAGGGTCGCTGGAAGGTTATCGGCGACGAGATCAAATCGGTGCGCGAGCGATTTGGCGCGGGCGCCGAGGGCGGCGCGCGACGGACCGAGATCGGCGACGCGCCCAGCGTCGTCGAGGTGCCGCTGGAAGCGATGATCGAGCGCGAACCGATCACCGTAATCTGCTCTCAGAAAGGCTGGATCCGCGCCGCTCGCGGGCACGTCGCGGGCAACGGAGATGTCAAATACAAGGAAGGCGACCGTGGTCGTTTTGTGCTGCACGCCGAGACCACCGACAAGCTGATCCTGTTCGGCACCAATGGCCGCTTCTACACGCTCGGTTGCGACCGGCTGCCGGGCGGGCGCGGCCATGGCGAACCGGTGCGCCTGATGACCGATCTGCCCAATGATCAGGAGATCGTGGCGCTGATGATCCACAAGCCCGGGCGCAAGCTGCTGGTCGCGTCCTCGGACGGGCGTGGTTTCGTGGTGCCGGAGGACGACGTGCTGGCCCAGACCCGGGCCGGCAAGCAGGTGCTCAACGTCTCCGGCGGTATCGAGGCGCAGGCCTGTGCGACGGTCGAGGGCGATTCGGTGGCGGTGGTGGGCGAGAACCGCAAGTTGGTGATCTTCCCGCTCGATGAACTGCCCGAGATGGGCCGCGGCCGCGGCGTGGTGTTACAGCGGTACAAGGATGGCGGACTTTCGGACGCGACTACGTTCACGCTGGCCGACGGGCTGACCTGGCGCACCGGCGACCGCGGCCGTACGGAAACCGACCTCGCCGCCTGGATCGGCAAGCGCGCCCAGGCCGGCCGCATCGCGCCGCGCGGGTTCTCCAAGAACAACCGGTTCAGTTGACGGTAGATCGCCTAAATGACGATAAATTATCGACCGAATAACAATTCATGGTTGTTCTAGGCGCTGTGCTTGTTTAAATAAATAAGTTACCTCGTGGTTCAAGAAATATGTGGCAGCGTCCGGCCATAACGGCGCTCCACTATTATTGGGGGGGTAGTTATGGGCGGAGAGAAATTCCGAGCGAGACGCACGTTGATTGTCGGCTCATTAGCGCTGCTGGCGGTGACCACTAGCAGCTGCGGCTATGTCCGGGATGTTTACGTTGCAAACCGCGCGGTCGTTCAGGATGGGGAAGACGCCAAACGGTCGAAGGAAGCGCCGAAAGCCGTCAATCTCAAGAAATTCAAATTCCCCGACCAGGACGAAGGCACATCCGCCTACAAGTTGGCTTTAGAGGCAGCAAAAAAGGCCGCCGTGGATCCGACAAAGGAAACCACGGCACAACTGTTACGCAATGAACTCCTAGAGCATCGCCCGTTTAGTTTGAATCGGATTTAAGATTCCGTCGAATCGGCT
>CAZPMO010000024.1:0-19445 GCA_964587515.1 uncultured Rhodospirillaceae bacterium
GGTCGAGACCGCCGGAATCGAAACACACTCCCTTGCCGACCAGCGTCACCTTGGGCGCGCGCGCCTTGCCCCAACGCAGATCGATCAGCCGTGGCGCGTTGGCGCTGGCGCGGCCAACCGCATGGATCGTCGGATAATCGCGCTTCAACAGCGCATCGCCGGTAATCACGGTGACCGTACCGCCATGGGCGCGGGCGATGCGCCGCGCCGCGCCGGCCAGTTCCGCCGGGCCCATATCGCCGGCGGGCGTGTTGATCAGATCGCGGACCAGGCCCGTCGCGTTCGCGGCCCGGCGCACATGACCCCTGTCGCAATTGTCGGGCCACACCAGCGCCGGAACATCTTTCGCGTTGGTCTTGGTCTTGCGGTAGAGGTCGAACCGATATCCGCCGAGCGCCCAGCCGAGCGCCGCGCCGGTGGCTTTCCCGTCCTCCATGCGGGCGTCGATCCGGTACGTGCCGGGCGGTAACGCCGTCGGTAATCCGCCATAGGACCAGAACCCGTCATGGTCATCGACGCCGAGCAGTACGCGCGCGAGCTTGCCGTCCGCGCCGCCGACCAGGCTGAGCTTGCCGGGTTCAGCCGCGAAACCCGATGAATCCACCCACGCCTTCATCTCGCGCGGCTGACCCCGGCGCCACGCCTTGAACACGCCGGTCTCGATCGGGACGATCGGAACCGTCCGGGAATCCGGTTTATTGATAAATCTGAACGACAATGCGCGCCCCTCCGCCGGCCATTATGCGATGGGGCACAATGGCGCGCGGGCGCGCGAATCTCAAGCTATGGGCCAGGCGCCCTCGAAGGCGCCGATGAGACGGAAGCCTTAGACCGCGCCGATGCGGGGCTTGCCATCCTGATGGCGGCCGAGACTGTTGAGAATTCGCGTCGAATCCTTGGCGTGCTCGACGCATTTGCACAACATCGAAAGGATATCGATATTGTTCCGAAGCACCGCGCGGGCCTCGTCGCGCGGATCGTCGACGATCCTCTGCGTGCGCCGCATGATATCGTTCTGGACCTCCCCCAGCAGGGCTTCGAGGGTCCAGCCATCGGGATTTTCTGGCGTCACCAGGAACGTGGTTTTCATCGGTCTCTCCCGGCCTCTGGTGGAAACATCTACCCTAATTCTCCGCGTTCGACGTTAAGGGCCAATGAACGGTTAACCTTAACCGCCGATTTCTTGTACGCCGCCGGGCGGGCTGATAGCGTCGCGATTATCGAACCGCCATCACAAGGAAGCCGAAAATGAAATACCGTTACCTCGACTGGAAACTCGAATCCTCGGAGCAAAGTCCCGGCGACAACGCCATCGGGATCATCACGCTCAACCGGCCGGAACACGCCAACGCCATGGGCCCGCGCATGTCGATGGAGATGCATCAACTCGTCGACGAGATCCGCTATTCACCGGCGCGAATCGTGATCATCACCGGCGCCGGCGGCAATTTCTGCGCCGGCGGCGATCTCCAGGTCGAGACCATGCCCATGGAAGACCAGAACGACGACTGGAAGGATTACGGCGTAAAAGGCGAATATGGCGAGATGCTGGTGTGGTTCGCCAACGACTATTTTCACATTATCGCCCAGCGCATGTGCCGCAAACTCGAGGATCTGCCGCAGGTGACGATCGCCGCCATCGACGGCATCGCCGTCGGCATCGGATTGGAGATGGCGGTGTCCTGCGATCTGCGCATCGCGTCGGAGGCCGCGCGCTTCGCCGAGATCGCGGTGCCCGCCGGTTTTATGTCGGAATGGAGCGCGCCGCGCAGTCTGCCCGGGCTGATCGGCCAGACCAGGGCCAACGAGATGATCCTTACCGGGCGTTTTGTCGACGCCGCCGAGGCCGCCGACATCGACCTCGTGAACAAGGTCGTGCCGGCGGACGAGTTATTGAACGAGGCCCGCGCCTGGGCCGGCCGCATGGCGACCTATCCGACGCTTGGGTTGCGCTATGCGAAGGAGACAATCCGGCTTTATCAGAACCAGAACCGGCTGGCCGAACACGGCGAACTGGAAATGGAGCGTATCTTCGAGATTACGCGCACCGCCGATTGCGCCGAAGGCGTGACGGCGTTCAATGACAAGCGCGCGCCCGTCTATCATTCCGGCGCGCCGGTCGATAAGCGGGCGAAGTGGTAGACGCCTAGATCTTCACGCCCGCGCGTTCGATGATGGCGCGGACGCGGGCGCGCTGATCGTCGGAGATGGTCAGCCGTTCCGCGAAGTCACGCCCCGTCGGCTTGGTCGCGTCGATGCCGACCTTCGTCAGCGTGTGGTCTTCGGGGTCCGACGTCGGATCGAGAATCGCGCCCATCGCGCCCGGGATATAGACAATATCCTTGTCGGCGCGGGTGCGCGTGATCACCGCCCACATCACGTCGGTGAGATCGAAGATGTCGACGTCCTCGTCGACCACGACCACGGTCTTCACATAGAATTCGGTGCCGAGCGCCGCCATGATCGCCTGGCGCGGCTGGCCTTCGGCGGTCTTTTTCATCGACACGATCGCCATCAGCGCGCCCACGGTGACCACCGGCACATGGACCGAAACCACGTTGGGCAGATTGCGCTTCAGCGTGTTCAGGATCTCGGCCTCGCGGCTGATGCTGGAGACCAGGATGTGATCGCCCGCCGTGCCCGAGGCGACGCTGTGGAAAATCGCGTCGCCGCGCATGCTGACACGCTTGGCGACGAACACGTTCTCGGTCGAGCGATAGGACGCGTAGCCGGTAAACTCGCCGAACGGGCCTTCCGGCTCGCGCGTCTCGGCCAGAATCTCTCCTTCGATGACGATCTCCGCGCCTTCCGGCACTTCCAGGCCTTCGGTGGCGCACTGCGCGACCCGGTAGGGCTCGCCGAACAGCGCGCCGATGATCTCGAATTTGCGCACCGCGGGCGGGTAGTGATAAGCCATCGAGCCCATATAATGCACCGGGTGGATGCCGAGCGTTATCGCCGCCGGCAGAGCCTCGCCGCGCGCCTCGGCGCGGCGGTGAAACTCATACATCCGCCGCCGGGAATGCAACGACAGGCCGAGCCGGTCCTTGCCCTTCAGCATGAACCGGTGGAACCCGGTGGTATCGACTCCGGTTTCGGGATCGCGCGCCGAAAGCTGCCCGGCGGTAATATAAGGTGCCGCGTCAACTGAGAAATGGAGCGGGATCGGCAGGCGGGTAAGGTCGACATCGTCGCCTTCGAGGACAATTTCCCGCCACGGCGCGTTCTCGACCAGTTCTACCGGCTGATAGTCCTGGCAGCGCTCGCGATAGGCGCCCGGCAGTTCGTCGGGCGCGACGCCCAGTGCGGCGGCCAACAGGCGGCGGTTGCCGGCGAGGTTGGTGACGACCGGAATGTCGAAGCCGTCAACCTTCTCGAACATCACGACCGGGCTGCGGCCGGCGCGCTCGAACTCGAACACGGTCGAAGTGATATCCAGTTCGCGCCGCACGGGCTCCGATACCCGCACGATTTCATCGGGGAAATCGCGGCCCACCATCTCGATGAATCCGCGCATGCTTTGATCGACCAAAATCCGCCTCCTCGCCGTATTATTTCGTGGCGAGGATGCATGGCTTGGCGGGCGGGCGCAACCGCGCGGCTATTTTTCGAGCGCCCGCCATTGTTCGACAAGCCGGTCGGCTCGAGCGATTTGTTCGGGTTTCATCTGGGCCTTGACCTCGCCGCGCAGTTTCAGGGCGCGGACGCGGTCGATGCCGCGCACGCGCGAAAGCGAAAGCGTCAGCCACAAATAGGATTTTACGTAATCCCGCAGGCCCGGAACGTCACGTCTGTACAGGTCGCCCAACACGATGCGCGCATCGCCGTCGCCTTTACAGGCGGCGTCGCGCACGAGTTCAACAATCTGCTGACCGGAATTGGCGGGTTCGCCCAGATGGCGCGCCGAAAATCCGACGATGTCGAAGCGGTACAGGGTTATCTGGCCGAAATCGAGAAGGCGACCGATCACGCCGCGGGGCTGACACGCCAGATGCTGACGTTCAGCCGCACCCAGGTGCTTGAGCCGCGCCTGGTGCCTGTCGGGTCGACCATAGACGGCATAAGATCAATGCTGAAGCCGCTGGTCGGCGCCGTGATCACGCTTCGCATGGAGCTTTGCGCCGGCGAATGTCATGCGGTGGTCGATCCGGGACAGCTCGTCCAGGCGATCCTCAACCTCGCCATCAATGCCTGCCACGCGATGGAGGACGGCGGCGAACTTTTGATCGGCTGTGGCGAGGTCGGTCTCAGTGACCGGTTGCGGGCACGGTTTGGACGCCCCTATGAGGGACCCTGCGTTGCCGCCTCTGTGGCGGATACCGGCTCGGGGATCGCAGACGACGTTTTGCCCCAAATATTCGATCCGTTTTTCACCACCAAGGCGTCCGGCTCCGGCACCGGGCTCGGCCTGTCGATGGTCTATGGCATGGCCGAACAGGCGGGCGGCTTCGTCGATGTCGAGACGCGGGCCGGCGAGGGCACGAGATTTACCATCTATCTGCCGCTGGCCGACCAGGACGCGGCCCTCGACGTAACGAATGCGACGCCGGAGGCGGGGTCGCGCGGCGTCGCGCTGATCGTCGACGGCAAGGCAGGGGTGAGACGCATCGCGGGCGAATCTCTCGAAGCCAACGGTTATGAAATCGTGGCCGTGGAGACCGCGGACGAGGCGCGGGACGCCTTCCGTTCACGCGATGGCGCCGTCGAACTGCTGATTGTCGATGTCGCGATGGGTGGGGCCGAGATTGCCGGCGCATTCCGAGCGGAAAACCAATTTCTAAAGGTTGTATTCCTGGCAACGGATCCCGTGGCGGGCGCGGAGTGCCGCGCGGATTCACCCGACCACAGCAGATTCCTGCAAAAACCGATCGACCGGCAGGAACTTCGCCGGCTGGTCAGCGAACTTGTTGAAGGGGTGGACGGCGTTTCCACCTGATACATCCCCAGGGTGACCCTGGATTTCTCAAAAGGAGAACGAACATGGCGATAGATCTGAAAAACATCCGGTTCCTGGTGGTCGAGGACCAACCGCAACCGATGAAGCTTATGACCGAGATGCTGAAAGATCTCGGCGCGGTCAATGTCTTCACCGCCAGCGACGGCGAGGCCGCGCTGACGCTGTTACAGGGGGCCAGCGACCTCGTGGACATCATCATCTGCGATTGGAACATGCCGCGCGTTTCCGGCGTCGAAGTGCTCGATTATGTGCGCAAGGAACTTCCGGGAGTCCCGTTCGTGATGGTGACCGCGAATGTCGATTCGCGTTCCGTCGACTTCGCCCGCGAGCACGGCGTCAACGCATACATCACCAAGCCGTTCCGCCTGGAAAAGGTCGAAGCCACACTCGCCGACATCGTCGACCAGCTATAGAGGAAAAGGGGACTGTCCCCCTTTTACGTGGGCCTGGTCGCAAAACGGCATTGATTTGGATCAGAGCTTGCGCTCCTTCATCATGCGTCGGATCGAGCGTGGAATATCAGATTCCGAGAATTTCCGCTGTTCCCCGATATCGTGCGCGAACGCTGTGATATCGGCGAGCTCATCGCCATCGATCTCGATCTGAAACCCGATTTCGGCTTCCTGCAGGGTGATCATGGCGTCGGCGCCGCGCCACATCCGGGCCGCGAAGTCGAAGGGATTCACGTAGGGTACGGATTCAGTGGCATCCAGCTTCGGCCCGATCATGCCGCCGACGCCGTTGACCGAATGGCAGATGACGCAGCCGCGCCGCGCGAATAACTCGCGCCCGCGCGCGGCGTTTAACGTCGGCATCAACAGGCTCGGCCCGCGCGGCGAGATGATGCTCGGCCCCTTATGGTCGCCCGATTGCGGTCTCGCGGCGTGCGCCGCCGCAAGGACCAGCAGGCCGAAGAAGGCGCCGGTCAGGAGGCGGGATGTTCGTGTCCGCATCCGGGACATTCACGGAGCTCCCTCGTGGTGTTGAATTCCTGGAACACCGGCGGCAGATCATCGACGATGTCGGTGAGCTGAACCTCGCTGCGATGCACCAGACCATTGCATTTCTCGCAGTACCATTCAAAGGCGTCGAGCGTGCCTTCCGGCCGGGTGCGTTCAACCACCAGACCGATACCGTTTGGATCGGGACGCTGCGGCGAGTGCGGCACCAATGGCGGCAACAGGAAAATCTCGCCTTCCAGGATCGGAATATCGCGACGCTCCCCACCTTCTATCACCGGCAGATGCATATCGCCCTTGAGCTGATAGAACACCTCCTCATAGGGATCGATATGATAATCGGTGCGTACGTTGGGGCCGCCGATGATCTGTACGATGAAATCGCCATCCTGCCAGATCGCGCGGTTGGCCGTGGGCGGGCGTAGCAACTCGCGGTTATCGTCGATCCATTTCATCAGATTGAAGGGCGGGGCAATCGACATGGCGATCTCGCTTCTGACCGTGTGACAGATCGGCATTATAGCCGCTCCCGACATGGGATGCGTAACGATTACGCGAAACCACGTCCGGTTCATTGATCTGAATCAAATAGCCGGGTAACTCTTAACTTCGACGGTCGGGTGCGGCTATACTCCACCCGAATGCCGTCCGCGCGACGGTCGGGCCCAACAAGGAGACTCCGAATGGCCGAACGCCCCGAAGACGCCAGGGAACTTCAGGAAATCACCGTCAAGAGCGATACCCGCGACGTACTCGCGCATGCCTCGAGATACGCCAAAAAGAACAATCTCGATGAGACGCTGATCATCGATATCGATGCCCACGTCACCGAGACGGCTTTCTGGGGCGAGATCGTCGATCGCATCCCTTCGGACGTCTACCAGCAGATGGCGCGGGCGTTTCAGGACCGCGGCGGCTCGCCGCCGGGGCTGCTCAACGGATCGCCGG
Organism: uncultured Rhodospirillaceae bacterium; assembly: GCA_964587515.1. Taxonomy (GTDB): domain Bacteria; phylum Pseudomonadota; class Alphaproteobacteria; order MPNO01; family MPNO01; genus CAZPMO01. The sequence continues at coordinate 6,865 of CAZPMO010000024.1, forward strand.
GTCTGTTGTACCAGGACGTGTTCGGGCGCATTCCGCATCAGCAGAGCCAGCAGGAGCTGGTTGAGGAAAGCGACACCCACCGCCAAGTGGTTTTGGCGCGCCGCGCGATGGACGCCATGGCGGTCGATTACACCGTTGTCTTTCCGACGCCGATGTTGGTGCTGGGCACCCATCCGCAGCCCGAAGTCGAGGTCGAACTTGCCATCGCCTTCAACCGGTGGCTGACGGAAGAGGTGCTGCCCCAGGACAATCGGCTAAAAGGGCTTCTCTACCTGCCGTTCAATACGCCCGAGGCGTGCCCGGACGTGGTCGAGCAGTTCGGCGAAGCGCCGGGTGTAATCGGCTTTACCGTGACCAGCACGCGGTTCAGAGCTGTCCATCATAATTCCTATATGCGTCTCTACTCGATGCTTCAGGAACGCGGCATGCCGATGACCTTCCATGCCGGGTTCAACTGGAACGACGGTTCGATGGCGCAGCTCAACCGTTTCCTGTCGATGCACGCGCTGTCGTTCGTGCATTGCAACATCATCCACATGACCAATTGGGTGATCAACGGGCTGCCGGAACGTTTTCCCAATCTCGACGTTCTATGGATCGAAAGCGGGCTGGCTTGGCTGCCCTATCTGATGCAGCGGCTCGATTCCGAATACATGATGCGGACCTCGGAAGCGCCACTTCTGAAGCGCAAGCCGAGTGAGTATATCCAGGAGATGTTTTTCTCCAGCCAGCCGCTGGAATTGCAGCATCCCAAGCTGGTCGAGGCGACGTTCGAAGCGATCAATGCAGAGACCCAGCTGATGTGGTGTTCCGACTGGCCGCATTGGGACTTCGACGGACCCAGCGTGATCTGGGACCTGCCGTTCCTGAACGAACGCGCCAAGCGGCAAATCCTCGGCGAGAACGCGGCGAAGATGTTCAATCTGCCGAACCCCTACGCGGCCAAGGCGGCCGCAGAGTAAAGCGGCCAAGGCGGCCGCAGAGTAACTCTCACCATATTCCGAAAAAGTTTCGGGGCGCGACCGTCACCTGCATGACGGTTCGCGCCCCCAAAGTTTCATGCTCTTTTTCTTCGCCGGTGGGACCGACGCCGTGAGCTTGATTGGGGCTGATTTCAGCCCTTCTTGTTGTTACTCGTAATCCTTGTCACCGCCGCCAACGTCGCGGCGAAGGCCGTGAAGGCAATCACGACGAAAACCAGAAAAGCGATCTCTCCCGCCGTCATGGCCTGCACCTCCTAAATCTCATCGGGCAACCTACGTTATTCCATTAACCGATCGCACTGATCTAGATCAGTTGAAACGGTTATTGCGATATAGAAATCCTGATCAGTCGCGGGTCTCCTCGCGCAGAAAATGCAGCCGCCGCATCACTTCGCGATCGGTAAACACGAACAGATGCGCGGTGTCGTCAGTGGCCTTGTGCGACGCCCAGTTCCACTGCGGCACGGTAAAGACGTCGTGCTTTTGCCATTTGAAGGTCTCGTCTCCGACCGTGGAGACGCCTTCGCCCTCGACCACCAGACAGACCGCGTTCGCGGTGCTGCGCGCGGGCCGGGTTTCGGCGTTGACGGGCAGTTCCCAGGCATAGGAGTCGAGCGTGAGAATCACCGGACCGCCATCGACCGGGTTGGTGTAGCGCAGCCGCTTCGCACCGTCGTCCGCGGCCGGCATGTTCCCAAAGGCGGCCAGCGTGTTGGTCCAGGGATAGCGGAACATGGGCGAATAGGGCACGTCGGGGGCATCGGATTCGGGCACCAGCCCGGCACCCGCGAAAGCGCTATCGGGAATCCGGGTCTTGTCGTCGGGAAAGTCGTTGGTGCCGCCATGGACCGCGAACAGGGTGCCGAGATTGGCGGCCAGCGGCACGTCGAGCGCATCGAGCCAGACGATCCGCTTGTCGGAATCGTTGATGTGCTCGTGCCACGCCCAGTTGGGCGTCAGGATCAGATCGCCGGGCTGCATCTCGCAGCGCTGGCCGTTGACGATGGTGGCGCCGCCGCCGCCTTCCATGATCAAGCGCATCGCAGACGGCGTATGGCGATGCGGTGGGGCGACCTCGCCGGGCTCCAGAATCTGGATGCCGGCGAACAGGTTGGTGGTGGTATAGGGTTTGCCCTCGAAGGCCGGGTTCACCAGCATCAGCACCCGGCGAACCGCGTTCTCCATCGAGACGTCGCGGGCGGCGCGATCGACGAACGGCGCGAGCTCGCTCCACAACCATTGCATCGGCCGGTCGGGAGATGTCGGCTCGAGCGGCAGGATGTCGTGATAGCGGTCCCACAGAGGCTGGATATTGGATTTTTCAAGGACGGCGTTGAAATCTTCGAGCAAAGGAGCTGTTTCGGCCATGGTTTGTCCTCCTGAATTCCGGGATGGCAAGCCCTTCCAAATGGCTATTCCGCCGCCACGGCGCTGGTTTTCGAGAAATGCGGGATCACCTTCTCGCCGAACAGCCGCATGGAATGGGCCGCGTCCTCGTACGAGATCAAATTGAAATTAACCTGCAGGGAGGCGAGTTCGAAACCGCCGATCGAGGCGTCGTAATCACGGATGCGCTCGACCAGATCGTCCGGCGTTCCCACCCAGGCGGCGCCCGATGCGACCTGGCTGTCGAAATTTTCCTCTTTCAGCTTGGTGATGAGCGCGCCGTAATTCGGGTAATCCTTCGAGGTCTCGCCGCCGACCCAGTGCGAGGCGGAGGTCACCAGCGAATTCAGGTAACGGTTGAGGTTGTCGCGCGCGATCTCGACAGCGGTAGCGTTGTCCTCGTGGCAGCACATGTGGAAAGCCAGCATCACGCGCCCCTCGCCAGGGTGTCCCGCCGACTTCCAAGCGTCGCGGTAAAGCCCGATCAGCTCGACCATGGTGCCGCCGGCCATCGGGATCGCCATCACCGAATGGCCCAGCCGGCCCGCCTTTTCGAACGACGCCGGGGTCGCGATGGCGGCGGTCCAGTACGGCATCTTTTGCTGGGTCGGGCGCGGCAGCGAGGTGATGTTCTCGAAGCTGTGGAACTTTCCCTCCATGGTCACGTTCTCATCCTCGATGAGCCGCATGATCTGGGCGACCCCTTCGTCGAACCGTTCGACGCTTTCGTCGAGGCTGATGCCGAACCGGTGGAATTCGTGCGGCAGGAAGGCGCGTGCGAACCCCATCTCGAGGCGCCCGCCGGAGATCGCGTCCAGCATGCCGGCTTCGCCCGCGACCTTCAGCGGATTGTTGAAGACAGGCAACACGGCGCCGGTGATCAGGCGTGCGTTTCTGGTACGCGCGGCGCAGGCGGTCAGAAAAACGATCGGGTTGGGGCTGTATCCGCCGTAGGATTCGAAATAATGCTCGACCGTGCGCACATGGGTGAAACCGTAATCGTCGCACAGCTCGACCAGCTTGAGCGACTCGTCGAAATAGTCCTTGGCCGACTTCTCATTGGGCATGACGTCGGGGAAGAACTGAATGCCGAATTCCATGATGGGGCCTCCTCTCGGACAGCGGCGATCCGCTCGCGCGGCACCAGCAAGGAGCAATAATGTCCGTGTACGGATTAATTGGCATTGATATAGATCAGTGCCGGACAATTTCCGCGCCGGGACGCGGGTTAACGCCGCTCAGATAATTTCGATATTCTCGGCGTCGGCGAGGCGGCGCATCTCGTCGATGCGCTCCAGATCGACCTGAAAAGGCTGGGGAATGGAAATCAACCCGTCACGCGCGAACTGGGTCAAAACCCGGCTCACGGTTTCCGCGGTCAGCCCCACATAATCGGCGATATCGTGCCGGCTCATGGTGAGATTAAGCGGTGTTTCCGCTTCCCCGATGGAAAGCGATTTCTCGGACAGCCGTAACAGGAATGTCGCGATTCGTTCCTGCGCGGTCTTGCGCCCGAGCACCAGCATCTGCGACTGGGATTCCGCGAGCTCGGCGACGGTAATTTCCAGCAGCTTGGTCTCAAGCGCCGGGAAACGCCGGGCCAGGTCGCGCAGCTTGTCGCGGGAGACCCGGCACAAACGAACCGGTGTCAGGGTCTCGGCGTTGTACCCATATTCACCAATCGTGGAATACCCCATCAGGTCGCCCGCGGTGGGAAAACCCAGCACCTGGCGGCGACCGTCCTGCAACAACTTGTATATTTTCACCGTACCGGAGAAGACGTTATAGATATGGTCCGCCGGATCGCACTCGTAAAACACCGGCCGGTCGGGAGGCAGCACGATTTCCTCCACAATCCCTTCCAGCGCGCTGATTTCCTCGTGATTCAACGCCGCGCAAAAGGCACGATGACGGATTTTGCAATCGCCGCAACCCGTTGATTCACAGTCCTTAGCCGATGCGCAAATGGCTTGGCCGTCAGCCATTTCGTCTCCAGTATTGCATGTCCGGGCGACCAGCGATCATTTTACGCCGCCCGCTTCCGATCCAACTGATTCAGATCAATGCGACGCCTGCCGCAAGCCGCTTTTATTAGTATAATGGATTTTTGCGGCCATTGCATCTCCGCAGGGATGCGCATGCCGTTGGGCCGTGGCGTTAACCATTGATGGGAACCGTGTCCGATGCCCGAACTGTTTGCCGGAAAGAAGCAAGATTTTGAGGATCCCGGCCGCAAGATGCTGACCGGCGAGGATCTCGATATCGGCGTATTCCATGTCGGTGGTGAATTTTTCGCCTATGAGAACACCTGTCCCCATCAGGGCGGACCGGTCTGCCAGGGCCGCATGCTGAAAAAGGTCGAGGAGATCATCGGCAAGGACAAGACCAGCAAGGGATTGACCTTTTCCAGCGAACACACGCACCTCGTCTGCCCGTGGCACGGTTTCGAATTCAATATCAAGACCGGGCGGCACCCGGGAGACCGTAATTCGGTGCTCAAACCCTTCCAGGTGCGGATCGACGGCGACGAGATATATGTGCGCGTATGAGACGGCCAATATAGAAACGCTTGGGAAGTCGAAAGGGACAACAATATGGGTCAGCAGTGCAAGCACGCCGCGCTCAGGGCATACCGTGAGCTGCGCGGTCACGGCCGGACCGAAAAAGCAGCCTTCGACGCCGCGGTTGCCGTCTATCGCTACCACCACCCGGAAACGGCGCCGATCGATTCCGGTCACATCGTCGCCGGCTGGCTCGATGAAGGTCAGATCACGGAGTTAAGCTTCGGCGTCGAGGGAACCGCCTGATCGGATCGGCTCTCCGTCATCGCGTCCTCTCCTGTCTCGCATGTTCGGTTGTCAGCACCGCCGCGCCCTGCAAACGGCCCTCGCGCAGTCGCGCCAGCGCCTCGTTGGCGTCGGTCAGCGCCATCGGTTGCGCGGAAATTCGCACGGGGATCCTGGGGGCGAGATCCAGAAATTCCTCGCCGTCGCTCCGGGTGAGATTGGCGACCGACAGAATGCGCCGCTCGCGCCACAGGATGTCATAGGGAAAGGCCGGAATGTCGCTCATATGGATGCCGGCGCAGACCACTGTGCCGCCCGGCGCAATGGCGCGCAACGCCGCCGGCACCAGCGCGCCGACCGGCGCGAAGATGATGGCCGCGTCAAGCGGCTCGGGCGGCGCTTCGCTGGACGGTCCCGCCCAGACCGCACCAAGACCGCGCGCGAACGCCATCGCCTCATCGTCACCGGGGCGGACGAAGGCAAACACCTTACGTCCCTCATGGCGGGCGACCTGGGCGACGATATGAGCGGCTGCCCCGAAACCATAGAGGCCGATATTTTCGCCGTCGCCCGCCATGCGTAGCGCGCGGTATCCGATCAACCCGGCACACAGCAGCGGTGCCGCCTCGATATCGTCATAGGACCCGGAAATCGGAAAACAATAGCGCTCGTCGGCCAGCGCATATTCGGCGTAACCGCCGTCTATCGTGTAGCCGGTGAACCGCGCGCGATCGCAGAGATTCTCGCGCCCCGATCGGCAATAACGGCAGTCCCCGCAGGTCCAGCCGAGCCAGGGAACGCCGACACGTTCGCCGCCGCGATAGCGTTCGACGCCTCGCCCGACCGATGCGACCTCGCCGACCACCTCATGGCCCGGCACGATTGGCAGCGCGGGATCGGGCAACTCGCCATCGACAACGTGCAAATCGGTACGGCACACGCCGCAGGCATGGACGCGCACCAGAATCTCTCCCGGGCCGGGCTCGGGCACGGCGCGCGACCGGGGCACAAGCGCCTCGCCCGGCCGCGCCAACACCATCGCCGTCATGGTTTCGCTCATTCCCGACACCCCTTCATATGGAGCAATACCAGCGGTCATTGATATTACAATGATCGGGGACGGCGGCGCCGTATTGATGAAGATCAAGATACGCGCGGCGCCGGATGCGATGATCCCGGTCGAAGAGAGAAGGAAGGTACATGTCGGGCGGCGATTCGAGGACCCGCGTCGTGATCCTGGGGGCGGCCGGGCGCGACTTCCATAATTTCAACATGCTCTATCGCGACGATCCGTCGGTCGAATTGGTGGCGTTCACCGCTACTCAGATCCCCGGCATTTCCCGGCGCCTCTATCCGGAATCGCTGGCGGGAAGGCTTTATCCCGACGGCATTCCCATTTTAGATGAGGCCGATCTCGAACGGATCTGCGCCGAACATCACGTGGAGCGGGTCGAGTTTGCCTATAGCGATCTTCGCCATGAGGATGTCATGCACCTGGCGGCGCGGGCGCTCGCGACCGGCGCCGATTTCGAACTCGTGGGCCCGGCGCGCACCATGCTGCGCTCGGCGCGTCCCGTCGTCGCGGTTTCCGCCATCCGCACCGGCTGCGGTAAATCCCAGACCGCGCGCTGGATATCGGCGCGTCTGCGCGAAAAGGGCCATAAGGTCGCGGCGCTGCGCCACCCCATGCCCTATGGCGACCTCGCGGCGCAGCGCGTAAAGCGATTCGCCTCGCTCGCCGACCTCGACGCCGCCGACTGCACCATCGAGGAGCGCGAGGAATATGAGCCCCATATCGAAGCCGGCGCCGTGATCTTCGCGGGCGTCGATTACGCGGCGATCCTGGCGGCCGCCGAGGCTGACGCCGACATCATCCTGTGGGACGGCGGCAACAACGATTTCCCGTTCATCCGGCCCGATCTGCATATCGTCGTCGCCGATGCGCTCAGGCCGGGACAAGCCGCCTCCTTCCACCCGGGCGAGGCGGTGCTGCGCATGGCCGACGTGGTGGTGCTCAACAAGGTCGACGCCGCCCAGCCCGGTGACGCCGACCGGATCACGCACGAGATCGTCGCGGTAAATTCGCACGTATCGGTGATCCGCGCGGCATCGCCTGTCAGGCTGGATGACCCGGACGCGGTGCAAGGCCACGCCGTGCTGGTGGTCGAGGACGGCCCGACCATCACCCATGGCGGCATGAGCCACGGCGCCGGTCTGGTCGCGGCGGAACAGGCGGGGGTCGGCGAAATCGTCGATCCACGGGCCTCGGCGGCGCCGGAAATCGCCGATATCTATGCACGCTTTCCCCATATCGGGCCGGTGCTGCCGGCCATGGGCTACGACGCGGCGCAACTTGCCGCGCTGAGCGCCACCATCGAGACATCGCGGGCCGAACTCGTGATCGCCGCCACGCCGGTCGATCTCGCGGCCCTGATTGACACCACCAAGCCGGTGGTGCGCGCCCGGTATGATTACGCCGAAACCGAGGAGCCGGGGCTCGGCGGGGTCATCGACCGTTTCGTTTCAAAAAGGCTGGGGTAACTACCAACGCAGGATCAGCTTGCCGTCGCGTACGCCGAAACTTTCCAGCCGCCGCAGAAAACTCATGCCCAGCAGCGGCGTGCCGATCGGGTACCGATGCACGGCCGCCTCGACGTCGCGCAGCGTAAGCTCGCCGATCGTCACCTCGTCCAGCGTAACCAGCGCGATCGATACGATTCCGTTCGCGGTGCGGGCGCGGTGATCGAATTGCAGCGCATGGAGATTAAAACCCAGCGTCTCGGCCGCCTCGGAACCGAGCGCGATCAGGCTCGCCCCGGTGTCGACCAGGAATTTCAGGGTTTCGCCATTGACCTCCGCCGCGACGTGATAGTGCCCACGCGGTCCGGCGGCGATTTCCATCCGCCCGTCTTCGCTCACGTCGGCGCGCGCGGTATGCACGGCCTTGTTTGAGTCGCGCACCGTATGCGCGCTGGTGTCGAACAGGTCGGTATATTCGCGCAGCCCGAAGGCGCCCGCGATCATCAGCGCGGTGATAAAGACCAGATTGCGCAGGATGGAACCCATGCCCCAAGGATCGCGCGCCGCGCCTAACAGAGGACTAACGGCTCAAACGGCGGTGAGAAATGCCCGGATTCGGGCCAGAAACGCCTCGGGTCGGTCCACATGGAGCCAGTGTCCGGCTTCGGCGATCATGCCGATCCCGGCCTCCGGGAACAGGCGGCGGATCTCGGCGTGATGTTTGGTGCGGACATAATCGGACCGCTCGCCCCTCAAAATCAGCGTCGGTCCGGAATAAAGGACATCGCCGCCCCAGTCCGGGAAACCGGCCAGCGCCTCGACATTGGCGGCGATGGCATCGAGATCGGCGCGCCAACGATAGGCGCCGTCCTCGGCGACAAGATTATGCAGCAGAAAGGCGCGGACCGCCTGTTCGGGAACGGCTTGCGCCAACGCGGCATCGGCGTCGGCGCGCCGGTCGAGAGCGGCGAGATCGAGCGCCCGCAGCGCATCGACCTGCTCCATGAAGCGGGGCCGGTAGGCGACCGGCGCGATATCGGCGACAATCAACCCGCCAAGCGCCGCGCCGTGATCGAGCGCCAGCGTCATCGCGGTCTTGCCGCCCATGCTGTGACCGAGAACCACCGGCGCGACAAGATTTTCCTCGGCGATGAATGCCTGTACGTCCTCGGCCATCTCGGGATAGCTCATGGTGGGGCTGCGTGGCGATTCGCCGTGGTTGCGGGCATCGAGGACATAGACCGCATGGGTCTCGGCGAGGGAGCGCGCGATGCCCGCCCAGTTACGCGACGAGCCCAGCAGCCCGTGCAGCACGATAATGGGCGGGCCTTCGCCGTATCGGGCAAAATTGAGTTTCATGGCCCCATTATGCGCGGGCCGCGTCGGAGGTATAATCATTTCTTGGAGGGGCCTGCATGCTGAAAATCAAATCGATCGGCATCGACACCCATCGCGAGAATGTCGCCTTCATGAGCCGCGCCTGCACGGTCTATCGGGCCGAGGAGTTCCAGGCGCTCGACAAGATCGAGGTCGCGGCCGACGGCAGGCGCATCCTCGCGGTTCTCAACATCGTCGATGACGAAGGAATTCTGCCGCCCGACTCGCTGGGTCTGTCGCTGCCCGCCTTCCGCCGGCTGGGCGCGGAAGAGGGCGAGAGCGTCACCATCGAACAGGCCAGCCCGCCGGCCAGCCTGGAAGCGATCCGCGCCAAGGTCGCGGGCGAAACGCTGTCCGACAGTGTGCTGGAAGCGGTGATGCGCGATGTCGCCGGGCACCGCTATTCGCGCATGGAGATCGCGGCTTTCCTGATCGCCTGCGCTTCGTTCATGTCGAGCGAGGAGGTGCTGGGGCTGACCCGCGCCATGGCCCATGTAGGCAGCGTGCTGACCTGGGATGTCGCGCCGGTGGTCGACAAGCACTGCGTCGGCGGCATTCCCGGCAATCGCACCTCGATGATCGTGGTGCCCATCGTCGCGGCCCACGGGCTGCCGATCCCCAAGACCTCGTCGCGCGCCATCACCTCGCCGGCCGGCACCGCCGATACCATGGAGGTTCTGGCCAACGTCGATATCGGGGTCGAGCGCATGCAGGACCTGGTGCGTGAGATAAACGGCTGCCTGGTATGGGGTGGTCGGGTAAACCTGTCGCCGGCCGACGATGTGCTGATTTCCATTGAGCGCCCGCTTTCCATCGACACGCCCGAACAGCTCGTCGCCTCGATCCTGTCGAAGAAACTCGCCGCCGGATCGACCCACCTGCTGATCGACATTCCGATCGGTCCGACGGCGAAGGTGCGCGGTCGTTCGGAAGCCGTACGACTGCGCAAGCTGTTCGAATATGTCGGCGCCCGCGTCGGGCTGGTGGTCGAGGTGGTGATCACCGACGGCTCCCAGCCGATCGGCAACGGCGTCGGGCCGGTGCTCGAAGCCCGCGACGTGATGAAGGTGCTGCGGCGCCAGGCGGACGCGCCCGCCGATCTGCGCGACCGGGCGCTGATGCTGGCCGGACACATCCTCGAATTCGACCCCACCCTGCGGGGCGGCCTCGGACATGACCGCGCCCGCGAATTGCTCGACGGCGGCGAAGCTTTGGCCGCGATGGAACGCATCATCGCGGGACAGGGCGCGACGGCCAAAGAATATGAGCTGGGCCCGCTGACATTCGAGGCGACGGCCGCGCGCGACGGGACCGTCGCCGCCATCGACTGCTATCGCATCGCCCGCATCGCCCGCCTTGCCGGCGCGCCCATGGACAAGGGCGCCGGCATCGATTTGTTCCGCAAGGTGGGCGATCCGGTGGCCAAGGGCGAGGCTTTATACCGGGTGCACGCCCATTTCGCCGCCGATTTCCAGTTCGCCTCCACCCATGCGGAAGAGGACGACGGCTACCGCATCGAGAACGGTTAGTGCGCTAAGCCCCGAAGTTGAAGCGGGTTCCGATATTGGTGGTCACCAGCTGATCGGGCATGCGTCGGCGCATGGCGTCGATGAAATTTGGGCCGCTGCAATGCATCGGGATGATGACGTCGGGGGCCAGCTTCTCGAACTCGTCTATGGTGTGGGAGATGTAATCGTCGGATGTGGTGCCGAGGTGGAAGCCGCCGACCACCGCATGCAGCCTGTCGACGTTGGAGACCGCCATGGCGGTCTTGACGGTGTTGATGATGCCGGTGTGGCCGCAGGACGAGATCACCACCAGCCCGCGCCCCTGCACGATGTAACACGTCGCGTGCTCCTCGGGGTGGTCGTCCGGCACCAGCTTGCCGCGGCGTTCTTCCGCCGAATAGTGATCCTCGCTTGCGACCATGGAGCCGCCGGTGACCTTCTCGAATGAATTGCGCTCGATATAGCCGGACGTAAAGCCGCCATCGAGCGCGTGAGGTTCGCCGCAGCAGACCGGGATGACCTTCTGCGCCTCGAGCAGCGTGCGGTCGAGCGTTCCCCATGAAATTCGCTCGTCGCCCTTGCCCTTGACCCAGCGTTCGCGGAAGACGTTCTCCGCCCCAACATAGAGGGAAAGGTCGTCGCGCATATGATTGCGATACTGGCCCACGAAGCCCGCCAAACCGCCGTAATGATCGCGGTGGCCATGGCTCAGGATCAGGCCATTCAGACGGTCCGGATGAATATCGAGCAGGTCGAAATTGCGGTTGAGGATTTCCGGCGTATAGCCGAAATCCAGCAAATACTGGGATTTTTCCCCCGCCCGGTCCGCTTCGAGATGCAGCGACAGGCCCCATTCACCGGCCAGCGTCGTCATCTGACGACCCGGAATCTGCCGCGTGTGTTCGATGCTGACCGAGGGATGGGTCGGATCGGGAATGAAACGCTCGTAGTGCGAGTCGACCACCACGCGAACGGACAGGCGTTCGACGATCGGTGCGGTGAAAGGATCGGCGGCGGCTAACGCCATGGCTGGTTTCCCCTGTGGTTATTATCGCCGCTTGTAGCGGCTTTCGACGTAATCATCGACGATACGCTGGAATTCCTCGGCGATCGAAGGACCGCGTAGCGTCACCGCCTTTTCGCCATCTATGAAAACAGGCGCGGCAGGTTCCTCGCCGGTGCCGGGCAGGCTGATGCCGATATCGGCGTGTTTGCTTTCGCCCGGGCCGTTGACGATGCAGCCCATCACCGCGACGTTCATGGTCTCGACCCCGACATAGTCGCGGCCCCATTCGGGCATGCGCTGGCGGATATGGGCCTGGATCTTGCCGGCCAGTTCCTGGAAGACAGTGCTGGTGGTGCGGCCGCAGCCCGGGCACGCCGCGACCAGCGGCACGAAGGACCGCAACCCCATGGTTTGCAGGATTTCCTGGGCGACGATCACTTCGCGGGTTCGGTCGCCGCCGGGCTCGGGCGTCAGCGAGACCCGGATGGTGTCGCCGATCCCCTGTTGCAGCAGCACCCCCATGGCGGCGGTCGAGGCGACGATGCCCTTGGAGCCCATGCCCGCCTCGGTCAGTCCGAGATGCAGGGCGTAATCGCATTTTGCGGCAAGGTCGCCATAGACGCCGATCAAATCCTGCACCGCCGAGACCTTGCATGACAGGATGATGCGGTCGCGGCCCATGCCGAGTTCCTCGGCCCGCACCGCGCTGTTGAGCGCCGATGTCACCATCGCGTCGCGGGTAATCTCGGTGGCGTCCCTGGGTTTCTCGGTGCGCGAGTTTTCGTCCATCAGCGCAGTCAGCAGCGCTTGGTCGAGGCTGCCCCAGTTGACGCCGATGCGTACCGGGCGGTCATATTCCAGCGCGGTCTCGATCATCGAGGAAAACTGGGTGTCGCGCTTGTCGCCGAACCCGACATTGCCGGGATTGATTCGGTATTTGGCCAACGCCTCGGCGCAACCCGGATTTTCGGTCAGCAGTTTGTGGCCGATATAATGGAAATCCCCGACCAGGGGG